>JBDNJN010000287.1:0-3484 GCA_041687725.1 Pseudanabaena sp. | reverse complement strand
TTGACGCAAAATCTTACCTTGGTCGTCTCGGATAATGACTTCGATACTTGCCATAATTTGCCTACTTTCTTCAAGGATAATTGAATAGCCCTAGTTTACACTAGGACTCATAAATCATCAACAGATTATTTAGAGGTGGCATTAATTCATTGGGAGTTTGACGAAATCGCTGCCGATGCGCGATCGCAACTTCTGCCAGATATTCTCACTGCATGGGACAAACTCAAAGCCAAAAAAATCCCTTTAGCAGGATATATCAGCGCCCCTCGTGCTGCCGAAGCTACTAATTTTTTACGTTTAGAATTATGTCCTTTTGAGCAGCCTGATTGTAATACTCACTGCTCTACGAAACCGCTTGATTCTGCGCCATGCAGTCAACTCCAACCATTACGCGATGGTGCATTATGGAATCGTTTACTAAAAGTAGGTGAATGCAGTCCTCTTTGGAAAAGTCAGGCGCGGATTTTGCAAGAATATGGCGAACATCAGGTTTATTTTTGTTATCTCCATGTCGGCACAGAAATCGCTAGAATCGAGATGCCAGCTTGGACGGCTCTGGATGTGGAGATGCGATCGCAAGCTTTGCAAATAATTCTCGCGCAAGTCCAGAAAGGCTATGGCTATCCTGTCGCACTTGCGGAAGCTCATAATCAAGCGGTGGTTACGAGTAGCGATCGCCGCCGCTTTTTTGCGATTTTGGAGCAGCAAATGGTGAAGTCGGGTTTACGCAATGTAACGACTTCCTACAAAGAGTCCCGCAAGCGGAGCAGTATCGCCTAACCCAAAAATATGTGATGCACGCGCAGCGTGCGCCATAGCTTTTTCGGGCTAAAACTGGGGTTTGCTTGGTGGTGGCGTGATGAAAATCGCGATCGCATTGTTAACTGGCGCAATCTCGCTCGCATCTGTATTGAGAACATTGCCACCAAGAAAAAGAGTTGAAGAACTACCACCATCAAGGTTAAGCGCATCGATCGCGCCGAGCTTTTTGAGGACTTCCGCAGTTTGGAGCAAATTTGGCGGAACCCCTTGAGGTGCAGCGTGAATTGTGGCAAGGATGAGCTTTCCTTTTTCTTTAGTTGTGGCGATCGCACTGCGATCGGCGGCTTGAGTATCAAATCCTGCTTGAAATTTTTCGGCTTTTCCATCTAGAGATAGAATTCCATTTTTAAGCAGCAGTGGACCTGCGCCAATTAAGTTAGGGAAGCTAGCAAATTTGTCAGGAATGAAAGACTGACGACCGCGCAAAACCATGCCCACAGCTAATTGTTTCGCTGCTTCAGGCGATTGCCTTGCCACTAAAATATATCCATCGCTGGGGATGGCAATCTGTCCCACACCGACGGCGTTGCTTTGATAATGAGAAACTACGCGATCGCCTCGCACCACAATCAAAAGTTCGTTTTCCGTGATTGGTGAATAAGTAGCGCCCCAGTTGGACGTATAGCGAGCGATTCCTTTTTGGACATAGCCACTATTCAGATTAGTGAGGACAATTTTTTTCTGAGTCGCGGTACTGATTTCTTCACTGAAATTCAGGCGATCGATGATTGTCTCACCCTGTTCATTCCACGCGATCGCACCTCTGACTAATGCTGTTCCTGAGATCCAGCGATTTCCTTGCTTCACTGCCCCAACGGGTAACTTCCGAATCCGATTAAAAAAGCCTGCGTTAATCGCGCCCACAGCTTGAGCCTGTTCCGCCATTTTGGGAACTGTCATCAATCCTGCGATGCCATTGGGCGATCCATCGGGATTACTCCAAATTGGGCGTAATTTTAATCGTGGTGACTTCAAATCAACTTCTAAAGCCGTAACCGCGAATTTAAGCGTTTTAGGATCTTTATCGGTTTTCGGTTTATTGGGAATTTCCACAACCCGCTCAATTCTGCGTAATCCTTCTGTCCATTGCACCGTCAAACTAGGTGGTACATGGTCACGGCGTAAGTCGATCACGAGCTTAGGCGTTGGACTACTGAGCATCTCGATCGCGGGATCAATCGATTCATTGGTTTGAATCTGAATTTGGGTTAATTTGCCCTGTGGCTGCACATTAACCGACTTTACCAAATTCCCTGCGATCGCATTTGTGCCAATCGGCAAATCAGCCGCAATTTCTGCCGATACAACGACAGTAATCACATTGCCCTTATGGTTGACCCGCCAAGGAGTGCGCCGATTGAGATCGATCACAATGCGATCGCCCCAAGCCTGTTTGCTGCGACGGACAGCTTGCATTTGTGTGTCAGGAGTATAAATATTGAGAGAATTTCCCTTAACTTCAGTCCGCCACTGTTCCGCAAATGGGGCAATATCGAGATAGCGAAATCTCCCTGTTTTATCGAAAGCAACTCGCGAAAACAATGCACTAGAAAACCATCGCAATTTTTGGCGATCGGCTTTTTCCGAATCCAGCATCTGCACTCCTAAACCACCTGTTAGCCAATCTTCCTGCACATACAAGCTTTGCTGTCCTTGATCCACTGTCCTGATCCAGCGTCCTGACCAAGGCTGTCCATTTAATTGAATCACATTGCCGCTATCAGGTATGGTTGCGGCAGGAGCGCTGTCAGCAATGAGGACTTGGCAGCTAAGGGCAACGAGAAGGGGGATTAGCGTTTTACGGTATGTCATTTTTATAATGCTAATTAGGAAGATGCTAATAGGAAGTTATGGCGCGGGATTAAAATAACGAGCATGAACGCTATCAATTTCTTTTAAAATTTCAGGATTTAACTGAATATTAACACTGTCGATATTTTCCTTAAGTTGTTCCATCGTGGTCGCGCCAATAATCGTACTGGCGACAAACCAACGACTTCGCACAAATGCTAGCGCTAATTGGGTGGGAGTTAAATCATGTTTTTGGGCGATCGCCACATATTCTGCGGTCGCCACATTGACATTAACTTTCTGATAGCGCTGTCCAAAGTTGGGAAATAGCGCGATACGGGTATTTGCTGCCGAACCTGTGACATATTTTCCCGATAGATGTCCAAAAGCCAGAGGGCTATAGGCAAGTAAACCCACATTCTCGCGATAGCAAGCTTCGGCAAGGTGGCTGTCAAAATTGCGATTGAGTAGACTATAAGCATTTTGAATCGAGGCAATCCTTGGCAAATTTAGCTGTTTCGCAGTATGGCTAAATTCAGAAATACCCCATGCAGTTTCGTTACTGACTCCCAAATGACGAATTTTACCTATTTGTATGAGTTCCGCAAAGGTTTCTAATTGCTCAGCAATACTCACCATTTCGCGCTCTAGCTGCGGATCGAAGCCCACTTGTCCAAACATCGGCACATTGCGATCGGGCCAATGGATTTGATAGAGATCGATGTAGTCAGTTTGGTTAGTGTCTTTAATTTTTCGCCACTAGCAGGAGAGAAAAATATAAGCCTAAAGTTAAGGAGGAACAAGATTTAAAGGCAGTGTCGCATGAGCATAGCAGAACGAGAACAACAAATTCTTCGGGTGAAAGCCAACA
>JBDNJN010000286.1:0-3545 GCA_041687725.1 Pseudanabaena sp. | reverse complement strand
TGTTGGCTTTCACCCGAAGAATTTGTTGTTCTCGTTCTGCTATGCTCATGCGACACTGCCTTTAAATCTTGTTCCTCCTTAACTTTAGGCTTATATTTTTCTCTCCTGCTAGTGGCGAAAAATTAAAGACACTAACCAATATCAATCGGTGTTTCTTCAGGCAATCCCGCATGAGCGTAAGAAACTACGTTTGTGAATACTTCGACCAAGACAAGGTTGCATTGCATCCAAGTTGATTTTGGCAATAAATTTTGAAATTGCTGAAACCACTCTTGCAATCTGCCAAGAGCATAAATATCACTGTTAACTTGGATATGAAACTGATGTAACACTGATTATTTTATCTAACGTTTTGATAGTGAAATCTGCGATATTGTTTGATTTTCGCATTAGTAGGAGCTAGTTTGAAACTCGTTATAGGTGTTGACGGTTATACCAACGCATCAATACACCTGCAAGTTTTTCTGAGTCATGACATACAGTTCCGTTGCTTTTCTCTTGCATCACATTAGCCATCAAGACGGGACAGCGCATTGCCGTGAGCTGTTCACGATCTAGATTCGTAAGATAAGAGCCAGAAGTGGCATAGTGTTGTAGCGATCGCTCAGAAGGCGGCTGCTTTTGGACTAAAACCACATCAAACAATCGTACTCCAGCGATCTTATCTAAAACTCGCACATAATCAGATACTGCATAGTCGTCAGTTTCACCGACTTGACTCATGATATTACAAAGATAGATCGATGGCACATTGCGATCAATTAAAGCTTGTAAAATCTCAGGTACGAGCAGGTTGGGAATAATGCTGGTATATAAGCTTCCAGGTCCAATTACGATCAGGTCAGCTTCAATAATATCTTCAACAGCCTGCGGTAATCCTTTAGGATTTTCGGGTTTACAGCCAATATGTTTGATTCTTCCCCTAGCTTCAGGAATATTGGACTCGCCCTCGACGTAGCGACCATCTTCAAACTCAGCCCATAGCACCATCTGATCGAGCGTGGCTGGCAGTACCCGACCGCGCACGGCTAAAACCTGTGAACTAGCCGCGATCGCCTTTTCGAGATCGCCTGTCACTTCACTCATCGCCGTGAGAAATAAATTACCAAAGCTATGACCAGATAGCCCCTCCCCTGTTTTAAAGCGATATTGAAATAATTCGGTGACTAATTTTTCTTCGTCAGCAAGGGCGGCGAGACAGCTACGAATATCACCTGGAGGCAAAACACCGTATTCACGGCGCAAGCGTCCAGAGGAGCCGCCATCATCAGCAACGGTCACGATCGCTGTGATGTTGGCGCTATATTGCTTCAGTCCGCGCAATAAATTGGATAAACCAGTACCGCCGCCTACCGTAACAATTCTTGGCCCCCGATTGAGCTTACGGTGGGAAACCAGTAATTCTAATAATTCCTTGTCTTGATCGGGCATCAACACTTTAGTGATCGATCCGAGAGCGCGTTTTTGTCCTAGCCACAGTAGCCCCAATCCGATTAAAAGGGCGATCGGTCCACTCATATTGCGCGGCAAGATTGCCACCACGGTGTCGATGGTGTTACCAATCAGGCGCGATAGAAACAAAACTGGGGTTAGCCTTGCCGAGATCGCAATCCCTAACACGATCAAAATAATGCCGACAACGCTAACTAGTAGCCATCGCTTGACAAATAATCCAGGTAAAAACCACTGAAATCCCCTCAGCCACTTTCTTTTTTTAGTGGCTGGACGATAGCGAGTTGCGGGTGGTTTTTTTGAGGGCTTCATTGAGTATCCAAAAATGCGCCAATTATCGACAATGCTACCACTGGTGCTGTGACGGCTGACAAAACCCGATCGCCTAATGACACTGGTATAAATCCTGATGCGATCGCCATTTCTGATTCCCTAGCCGTCCAGCCACCTTCGCAACCCGTAACGATGACGATGTTCAAAACTTGTCCATCTTCGCTGGGAAATTTTTGAACATCTTGTAAGGTAGTAAGCAAGTGCGCCGCATCAGGACTGGTTACGCAAATATATTTCAAGCTTGGTAATGCTGATTTGGCAAGCTGATCGAGCCATTCAGTGAATGTTTGTGGGGTATTAATTTCAGGTACATAGTTACGCATTGACAGCTCGGCGGCTTCTTCAGCAATACGTTGCCAGCGATCGCGTTTTTGATTGCCGATTTCTGTACCTACTTTAAGGATCGTGCGATCGCTAAATAACGGCACAATTTGCCGCACTCCTAACTCTGTCGTCTGGCGAATCACTGACTCGATATTGCTACCCTTGGGCATGGCGATACCCAGCGTAATTTGCGCGGCTAATTCTGAATTATTTTCTAGTTTGGCAATAATTTTCGCAGTATCTGGCTCGCCTGTTAATTTTGCTAGCCACCATCCCGCTTGGCGATCGAGGGCAATAAATTCGGCTCCAGTTTCTAAGCGCAATACATTACATAAGTAGTGTTTTTGTTCTGGAGTTAAGGCGATCGCACTATTAATTTGTAAAGTTGGCGAAACTTGGTGCGCTTGTAATGTCACCCTTTGGAGTTTGCGTTTGTTGATCACGGATTAGACGGATTATGGGATTACACGGATTTAATCTACCTTATCGCTGTTACTTGCCTTGCGATCGTCATCGAACAATGGGCTTAAGCCCATTGCCAAAAATCTGCGTTATTTTGGACTAAATAGCCAGCCTTTTTTCCAAAAGAAAAACAACAAGCTTCCAGAAATCCCTAACATCAATAACCAACAAAGAGCATAACCCAAGGGCATTTTTAGCTCAGGCATATTCCCCGCCACACTCGTATCAAAATTCATGCCATATACTCCAGCCACAAAGGTAAGTGGAATAAACACTGTCGAAATCACGGTTAAAAAACGCATGATCTCATTGGTGCTATTGCTCAAGGATGAGAGATAAATATCCATCAAGTTCGCGGCAAGTTCGCGATAAGTTTCGACCATATCCATTACCTGCACCGTATGGTCATAGCAGTCACGCATATAAACCTGTACTTCTGGAGTAATCAAAGGACTTTTTTCGCGGATTAGGGCGCTGATCGCATCCCGTTGCGGCCAAATAGCGCGGCGGAGTAATAATAATTCACGCTTGATTTTATGAATTTTATCGAGGGTTTGGCGAGTTGGCTTATCGACTACTTCATCTTGCAAATCTTCGAGACGTTCGCCGTAGTCCTCTAATACTGGGAAAAATCCATCCACGATCGCATCAATTAGGGTGTAGGCGAGGTAATCAGATTTTTGCGATCGGATGACACCACGATTGCGGTGAATAAGCTGCCGAATTGGCTCAAACACATCAATTTCAGGCTCTTCTTGGACTGTCAGGACATAGTTTTTGCCTAAGATCAAACTCACTTGCTCATCATAAAACCCCCTACCGTTTTCACGACTACAGGGTGGTTTCATTTTCGGAAAGGGTTAGAGGGTAAGAACTTTCAGGTTGCGCCAGAGGAAATGAATGGAGAGAAATCAGGAAGAGCAGGAGAGAATATCAAAAGCTTGATGAACCTGATTAGCGAGAACACGTTGCGC
>JBDNJN010000285.1:0-2723 GCA_041687725.1 Pseudanabaena sp. | reverse complement strand
TGGTGTTAAGCTCACTATTGCAGCCATGGCAGAAATTGAAAAACAGCTTAAGCGTCTACCCGATCTTCAAAAATGGTTTGTTGAGATTTGCGGCAAATCAACCTAAGCTATGGGATCTATTATTTCTTGGTAGTCTCTTACATGGAAAGAAAATGAACCACATCCCCCAATCCCTTCTCCTTGAAAGGAAAAGAGGAGCCAGATTTGTTTCTTGTTTCCCTCTCCTTTGCAAGGAGAGGGGCTAGGGGTGAGGTTTTTAGGAGCTTCCACGTAACATCAGTTATTATGCGAATTCAGGTCTACCTTTGGACATGAAATGCTTTTGCGAACTCATCTCAGGTTCTCCATCCTTGGGAGATCTCTGAATATATGTTCCATCTGCTTTAAGATCCCATGCTTGGCGATTGTCGGCAAGCACAATGTCGAGAATCTGCTTAAGTTCTTTGATCAAAGGTGGACTTTCAACAGGTGCGACTACTTCAACCCGCGCATCAAGATTACGCGGCATCCAATCTGCACTACCGATATATACTTGCTCTTCACCACCATTACTAAAATAGAAGATGCGTGAATGTTCGAGAAAGCGTCCGATTACACTAATCACGCGAATGCGATCGCTTAATCCCTTCACCTTGGGGCGCAAGCAACACATCCCACGAATAATCAGATCAACGTTCACGCCAACTTGTGAAGCATCATATAAAGCAGTAATAATTTCAGGATCAACCAGAGAATTCATCTTCGCAATAATGTAAGAAGGATAGCCCTGTTTTTGATGCTCGATTTCGCGATGAATGAGATGCAAAAATTTTTCGCGCATATTTACAGGTGCAACTAGCAGCTTGCGATATTTGCGCTGACGCGAATAACCAGTCAGATAGTTAAACAAGTCTGTAAGGTCTGCACCCAAATCATCGCAGCAGCTAAATATCCCCAAATCGCTATAAAACCTCGCTGTTTTGGGGTTGTAATTGCCAGTACCAATATGCACATAACGAACTAAGCGATCGCCTTCTTGACGCACTACCAAGGCAGTCTTGGTATGAGTCTTGAGATTCTTCAGCCCATAGACCACATGCACCCCTGCATTTTCCAGTTTCCTTGCCCAAAGAATATTATTCGCTTCATCAAATCGCGCCTTTAGCTCCACTAATACCGCCACCTGCTTGCCATTCTCCGCCGCCCGAATCAGTGCATGAACTATGGGCGAATCTCCAGAAGTTCGGTACAAAGTCTGCTTGATCGCCAGTACATCAGGATCATTCGCGGCATCTTCGATAAATCGCTGTATCGTCGTTGTAAATGAATGATAGGGATGATGAACGAGAAAGTCACCTTCTTGAATAATTTCAAAAAAGTTTTTTCCTTGTTTATATCCCTCTTTCAATTGGGGATGAGTGACAGACCGCCAAGGTTTATCCTGATGCTCAGGTATGGGTAAAAAAGCGATCGCCATAAGATCGCCTAAAGCAATTAATCCGGGTATGTCATAAACATCAGATTCAGTAATACCCAGTTGAGCAATCAACTCTTTACGAATTTCTGGCGGCACATCGCTAGCAATTTCCATCCGCACGACTGGACCAAACTTTTGCTTGCGTAGCTCTTCTTGCAAAGCGGATATTAAATCATCAGCCTCTTCTTCTTCAATATCAAGTTCGGCATCACGAGTAATCCGAAATGGATAATAATTGAGAATCTCCATCCCCGGAAACAAAGCATCAAGGTTATGGGCAATCACTTGTTCTAAGGGTACAAATGTGTGATCGTCAGTTTCAGGGATTTTCACAAACCGAGGCAATACTTTTGGTACTTTTACCCTTGCAAAGTTTGTTTCCTTAGTTTCGCGATCGCCCACAATTACAACCAAATTCAGACTGAGATTGGAGATATAGGGAAATGGATGAGCAGGATCGACTGCCAGTGGCGTGAGTACAGGAAATAATTTTTCTTGGAAATAGGTTTTGAGATAACGCTGATGCTTCTTATCAATATTTTTGTAATCTAAAAGTTTTACCCCATGCTTATGCAACTCTGGGCGAAGAGTATTCTCAAAAAACTGATGTTGCATCGTCACCAATGGCTCAAGAGCTTCACGGATGGCTTGCAGTTGCGTTTCCAGATTCAAACCATCGTCGGTAATAACATCCAGATGCTCCGCAAATTTTTTCTTGACCCTTGCGACTCTAACCATAAAGAATTCATCAAGGTTCGTACTAAAAATCGCAAAAAATTTAGCCCGTTCTAATAATGATGTCCGCGAGTCAATTCCTTCACTCAAGACTCTCTTATTAAAAGCAACCCAGCTTAGTTCACGATTAAAAAAATATGCAGGCTGCTCGACTGACTTTTTTTGCTCCTGTTTGTTAATTAACTCTTCTTCTAGCAAGGTTTCCGCAGTCTCTACTGACTCAACGCTCTTTTCAATCAGGCTGGTTTCTAAATCTGTTTTGATTAATTCTTTTTTTATTCTAGCCATAATCACAAGCCCACTATCTTTTTAAAATTATTTTGGAATACTTAAAACCTAAAAAGCTGTGGCGATCACTGCGCGATCGCCACAGCTTTTTAGGTTTGGTTACGCTTACAGAATAATACGACAGATTGAAAGCTCAGCGTCTTCAGACCTGAGATGAAAATCGGACGAGCGAATTTATTCGCTTTAGTCTTTTTAGATCCCCATAAACAGCAAAGTTATGCTATAGTATTGAGAATAAGATTTG
>JBDNJN010000035.1:0-5270 GCA_041687725.1 Pseudanabaena sp. | reverse complement strand
TGTTCGCTGACTTTGATCTCTATTGTTTTCGGGGCTGACATCTCTTTTTCCTCCTACTCACTCTCCCTCTATTATCGCCTGTTTTTTCCTGCTTCTCTTCTAATCTTTACGTTTCGTTACTTCAGCCAGCGTGTACTAGCCAATGGCGATCGCATTTCCTAACTTGATAAACATTGCGTAACACAGCCGAGATTAACTCATCAACTGGCGCATTAGTCATCTGGACTAAGGTTCTTAAAAAATTTAACTCTTCCGTAAAGTTTTCGATTTCTTCTTCTTCACAGGCATATACGGCTTGATGGATCTGCGGTGGTTGGGAAGGTAAATGTTGATAGATATTCCCAACATTGCCAAAACCTAGCAATACGACTTTGATTTCAGAACGGAGCATCGCAAAAATTTGTGGCTGTTGTTCTCGCAACTCTTGTAGGCTCAGCCCTAAAGCAACAGCACGATGGACAGAATCAATTGGGGCTGTGGTTGCATGATAGACCACACCATAGGAGACAATATCGCTATTTTCGTCCTGTTGTGACTTCACCCAACTACCAAATGCAGGCATCAATGGAAAATCTAAATTTTCAGGTTCGAGGCACTGCGCCAAAAACTCAGTCGAGGAAGTAGCGACAACTTCCGCAAGATGCTTGGGGTGGCGATCGCGGTTAGATTGGGTAAAAGATAAAAGCATAGGCTCTTTAATATTTAAATTTGATCTTTAAAGTTTGATAATTTAAAGTTTAGCTACTAAGCTTAAATGTCAAACAAAGCATCTGCGGCTCTTCGCCCACCCCAACGTTCCACGATCAGATCGTCATAGTGATCGGCACTATCTAAAACTTCGTCCAATGCAAGTTTAAATTCACTCTCTTGACAAGAAGCACCCAGCAAAGATACATGAAACTTAATATCTCCGTCATCTGCCATGCTAAATCCGCCAAACCGAAAAATATCATTTTGTTTGAGTAGATAGAGCAGTAAATCAGATCTAACTTCTACGTCAGTAGCAACATATGCCCAGATATAAATGACAGGTTCTAATTCACGAGAAAGTTTGATCTCGACAAGTACCGTTGCGGAGCCGAACTGCAAGCTGAAGATTGGCTGTTGAGCAACAGGATTGGATATGCGATCGCAAATTTTGGGTAGCCAATCAACTACTTTTTGATAACAGTCCTGTTCTGCTTCTGTTTGAAAATTCACGACTGTAACTTACCACTTAATTAAGACTTCTATGAGTTTACCCCCACAGAAGCAACGAAAGTGCAAAGAGTCTGTTACTCGAACTCTTTGCCTTGTCATATCGAAACTTTAAAGCCTAAGATTAGACGGTGCGGCGCGAAGCGCCGTCTAATCTTTCACTGTGGAGGGAGTAGACTTTTGAAAATAGTGCGAAGCGCCACTTTCAAAAGTCTATCTGAGCTTTATGACGGCGCAAAGCACTGTATCAAAACTTGGCGATACTTAACCTGTGATCAAATTCACCAAAGTTCGCACCGCAAAACCAGTGCCGCCAGCATTGTTATAGCCCGACTCGCGCTCAGTCCAGACTGGACCTGCCACATCAAGATGCGCCCATGCCGTTGTTTTCTCAACAAATTGCTTTAGGAACAAAGCCCCTGTAATCGCACCACCAGCGCGAGAACCTGTATTTTTAAAATCAGCAACCACTGATTTGAGTTGATCGAAATATGGTTCTTCGAGAGGCATCCGCCAGAATTTTTCACCAGCATCTTTAGCGGCTTTGGCGATCGCCTCTGCCCAAGCATCATCAATCGACCACATCCCTGCAATATTTTCGCCCAAGGCAACTACACAAGCACCCGTCAGCGTCGCAAGATCAACGATCGCATCTACACCCAGTTTATCGGCATAGACGAGCGCATCCGCCAAAGTCAAACGTCCTTCAGCGTCGGTATTATTCACCTCAATGGTTTTGCCATTAGAAGCCGTGAGGATATCCCCAGGCCGCATCGCGCTGCCATTAACCATGTTTTCGCAAGCCGCGATGATGAAATGCACTTCGATGTCGGTGGGTTGGAGATGGGCGATCGCTTTCGCTGCACCGAGTGCCGCCGCCGCTCCACCCATGTCGGTTTTCATGAGTTCGATGCTACTACCCACGCCCGTTTTCAAGTTTAAACCGCCAGAGTCAAAGGTTACACCCTTACCAAGGATCGCTAATTTGCGCTGAGGATCGCCATTGCTATAAGTCAGGTGAATGAATTTAGGGGGAATATCTGAGGCTCTGGAAACACCAAGAAATGCGCCCATGTTTAGGGTTTCACAATCAGCTTGTTCAAGAATTTTGACAGTGAAAGAACTCGATTCGGTGGCGATCGCCATTGCTGTTTCTGCCAAAGTAATCGGCGTAACGATATTCGCAGGAGCCGACACAAGCTCTCTCGCCAAAATCACGCCATCAATAATCTGCTGCGCCTTGGCGATCGCGGGATTTGCTAATTCAGGATTGGTTTCTAAAATCTCAATTTGTTCTAGAAAAAGCGGATTAGCATCTTTAGATTTAAATCGCTTGTCGTGATGAGCAGCTAGCAATACACCCTCGGCGATCGCCTGAGCCGTAACGCTGACATCTTGGTTATAAGTAGGAAAAGCCAAGGCTAGAGTTTTCACTTTCTCCTTCCGCGCCCATTTCACAGATGCGGCGGCGGCTTTGCGCCAGATATCAGGATTAGCTTTAGCAGGATCGCCCAATCCGATCAAAATTACTTTGCGGATCGCATAGTCAAGACCCACACGTCCACTGACTGATGCACCAAGTTCCCCAGTAAATTCTGACTCAGTAATCAAATCGGTTAAAGTGCAGCCTAAAACCTGAACATCCAATTTTTTTAGTGGTTCAGACAATTCTAGAGATTTCTTAGCTGAATCTCCTGATTGCTCATTACCAGCTTTAGGATTGGCAAAAACAGCGATCGCAAGGGCATCACCGCGCCATGCTTGCGGAGCAGTTACTGATGAGAGAATATTCATTTTAAATACGGTCATCGATAAATTTTGTCGATATGTTAACTACCATTAAAACTCAGAAAGCAAAATACGGTAAATTTCTAGGAATATACCTTGTCTAGAATCAAACCCTTAGTTTTTATAGAGGGTCGCAGGGCGAAGCACTACCTCAAAATTTCTAGGTTTGTACTACAATCTGTAAGGCAAACATACGAATGTTCACCTGTTTAACCCGATGGCATGATGATCGTGACATAGAGGCTATCAGAAGATGGTTTAAGTAAGGTATGTTAGCTAGTTAAATGTGAGGAGTGACGGACTGAATTATGCGAATTTCTTCCAGTTGGTTGACGCTTGGTGCGAGTTTATCGCTTCTGATTCCAGCTTGGACAGCCAATGCTCAAGAATTTACGATGCCTCTACGACCTTTCACTAATGTCGTCCTAGAGCCTGACAGCACCATGAAGCAATCTCTACAAATTGTCTCTGATGAGATTTCGCATCAGGAAATAAATATTACTAAATCTCAGTTAACGATCGCGGCATTACCAAACTCCGTTACTCCAAATACATCAAGCTCTCCTGAATCAAAAACAAGCATCGTTGAAGATAATCAGCGATCGCCGCTTCAAAAAGTGAGTTCTTCTACCGAGCCAGCCAGAGTAATTCCTAGCTCAGCCGCATCTAACTCAGGTCAGCTCAATCCTGAACAGACGCTAGTTGTGCCAACTACGCCTAGCCAAGTCAAGCTAGATAAGACTAAACCAGTCACCCTCGCCGAAGTTCTTGAATTAGCTGAAAAAACAAGCTCTGACTGGATTCAAGCAAGGATTGCCATAGATCGCGCCCGCGCTTCATTACAGGAAGCTGAATCAGGGCGATCGCCAACGGCTACGGCTACGGCGCAGTATAGTTACTCGGCACAAACTCAGCTAGGTGGCCCTAGCACGCCACAAGCCAGCACAACGACTAATCCACTCACGGCAACTGTAGGCATTAACTACAATATTTTTGATTCAGGTGTTAATGATTCTACTATTCGCGCTGCTGAAAACAATTTACGTATCGCCGAGTCAAATCTCAGGCAAGCCAGCCAAACAATTCGTTTAAGTATCGTCACTGCCTATTACAATTTACAAAATGCCGATGAAACCATTCGCATTCGACGTAAAGCTGTTGAAAATGCTGAAAAAAGCTTAAAAGATACGAAAGCTAGAGAACGCGCAGGCGTTGGCACAAAGTTTGATGTGTTGCAATCTGAAGTTCAACTTGCTAATGCTAAGCAAGATTTACTCAATGCAGAAGCCACTCAATTAGTAGCAAGGCGTGAGTTATCTCGTCAGCTAAATTATCCAGCAACTATCGAGATTACGGCGGCTGACAAAATTGTACCTGTAGCTGAATGGAAGTTACCAGTAGAGGAAACGATCTTACTAGCAGTGCGGAATCGCGCTGAGCTAGATATTCGTAAATTAGAGCGTGAAGTAGCTGGCGATCGCGCGAATACTTCTCTAGCTAGGTTAGGACCTCAAGTTACTGTATTTGCCAACCTCAATTCTAATGCTGATTTCCTCAATGGTGGGGGTGGGCTTGGCAGAGCTGGATTCCAAGTTGGCGCAAGACTTAACTGGGATTTCTTCGATGGTGGTAGAGCCGCTGCTCAAGTAGATCAATTCAAAGCCGATCAAGCCACTGCTGAAAGTAGATTTGAGCAATCTGCTCGTCAAGCTCGTTATGATGTGGAAGAGTCATACATCAATCAGCGATCGCGCTTCCAGCAAATTGAAACCGCGACAAAAGCGGTGCAGCAAGCAGAAGAAGCTCTACGTCTAGCACGTCTGCGTCTTGATGCAGGAGTTGGCACACAGCTTGAAGTGATCACGGCTGAGTCGGACTTCACTCGTGCTGATGTCAACCGAGTGCAGGCAATCATCGGTTATAACCAATCCCGCGCCAATCTTGAACGCGCCGTCAGCGCTCTCTAACTGAGGTCAAGTGGAAGCGACTGTTTAAAAACTTAAGGAAAACCAACACTAGCTGGGTTCACCTTTATGGAATCTTTTTTGATATTAGCAGCGATCGCTGGCTTAACAGGTGTAACTGCGAGTTGCAGTTCTCAAAATAGCAAAGATTCATCTTAAGCTCAAATATAGAGCCTATAGATTCAGGGCAACCGCACACGTTTCTTAACATTTTAATTTAGCTCATTTTCGGGAACGAGTTTTCTGGATTCCAGCGATTGAAGCTCGAAAATATCTTTGTAAAATCTTGATCAAGAATTTTAAATGGCTTGTTTTCTCTTG
>JBDNJN010000284.1:0-3348 GCA_041687725.1 Pseudanabaena sp. | reverse complement strand
TACGAATGCGATTACGAAGCAAGTTGTCGCTGCCAAGAGGCAAGGGATCATAATTACGCCGAACCAGCCGATATAAAGGCGGTTGTTGGTGCTGGTGATCCAGTTACAAAACTGGTCCCAGATAGATGCGCTTTCGCGTCTTTGTACTGCTGTTGTCATGGAGTTATAATTGCGTTAACTTTATGATTTATGTATTTGACTTTCGCCAATGAATCAACATTACTCCATTTATTGAGTTTTGTAAAGTGTTTATATCTCTAATCTGTCTATAGGGATAGGCGATCGCTTGCTGCTAATGTGAGCTTGAGATACTGTTCGTTATAAATCAATGGATGGGACGATGGAAGAGTTAAGTGATGTTCTAGTCTTGGCAACCGACGAGGAGTTACACCAAATCGCGGATATTCTGTTTCGGCGCAAGTTCAACCCCCTTGACTATTTTGCTACTCCGCCAGTTAAGGAATTACAAAGCTGGGATCGTGATGAACTGATTGAGGCGATCGCTAAGCGTTTCAAATTTTTAGCCGCCGATGGTTTAACGGTTTTACGTCGCAAAACTAGCGATGTTAGCTATCGCGAAGTCTTAGAGCGTGTCTGTCAGCATCTAAATATTAAATATTCTAAAAATCAAACCGTTGAAGATCTCGAATCAGAGTTATTTCTAAATTTAATTAGTAATTCATGGAAAAAACTATCACCCCAAGAGCGTTCTAGTATTGATGACTCGATGCAAATGGCACTCAGTGAGTCAGATTTACAGAATGCTCTGCCCCTTGACGCTCAACGCAACCCGATGAGTTTGCTAGTCAAAGGTGGCAGCGCGATCGCGGTTAGTACGGTGATTCGTTCGGCGGTGCTGACAGCGATCGCCCGACAAATGGCGTGGCATTTTGCATCTTATCAAGTTGGTTACGAGGTGATTAAGGCTGGTGGGACGGCGATCGCAACGCGATTGAATGCTTATGTTTCCACATATTTAGCAAAACGGGGGATGGCAGTTGCGGCAACTCAATATACGGCGGCGCGGACTGTGTTTTCAGTGATTACACCTGCGCTTTGGGGTTTATTTTTTGCAGATTTAGGTTGGCGAGCGATCGCTACTAATTACGGGCGGATTATTCCCGCCATTTTCATAGTTGCTCAGATAAGGCTATTAAGAATGTCTTAAAAGAAGGCGGCGCAAAAGCGCCGCCTTCTTTTTTTTGTTTTTCGAGCAAAGCACTGTAAATGATGCGATCACCCTACAATAGAGGGTATGTTACGAATTGTTAAGATAAATCCGACATGAAACTTTCATCTCCCCAAAGCACCCAAATCCCTACAATCCAACCTCTTAAAGGGGTAATCATACCCGACTGGAATCGCATCGAAGAACCAATGTGGCAAGGCAGCGAAGCTGATATTCGTAAAGGTTTACCTTTTAATCTGCTATCTCCCACTTGGCAAATGTTCTTGATGGGTGATGGTGCGCCGACCAGACATTTGCAGCTATTGACTCAATCGGAAATCTCGGTTGATGTGGTTGCTATGACGAATATTGGTGATAGTGATGACAATGCGCCATCGGATATTGCGGCGATCGCCTCGCCTCGAATTCGTCGCCAAATCTTTTTGCGATCGCAGCAAACAGGAGAGGTTTTTTCCCATGCGACATCTTGGTGGTCTGAGACAACGATGCAAAAATATCTAAAAGACCCGTCTCTGCCAATATGGGTCAGTCTTAACCAAAAATATACTGAGCTTTATCGCGATCTCAAAGGGATTTATCAAGGGGCTTGTCCAAATCTGGCTGAGGCGTTTGGCAATCCTGAAATTAATACTTACTGGGCTAGACATTATTTGCTGTGGCACGGTGGCGAACCGATCACGATGATCTATGAAATTTATTCGCCAGTAATCAGTAAATATCTCGGCTCTAGCAGTTTATAGAGACAAAACACCGTCTCTTTTCAGCGCAAAGCACTGTTACAGACAGGGATACAAAGAAAATTTTAAAGGTGCCGCAAAGCGGCACTTTTAAAATTTTCTTTGGGTTTTATGAAGGCGCAAAGCGCTGTTATAATCGCTATTTGTAAAGAGGCGGTGAATGTATTGATTGCCATTTATCCAGGTAGTTTCGATCCAATTACTTTTGGACATCTCGATATTATTAAGCGTGGCAGTAATCTGTTTGATCGCGTAATCGTCGCTGTTTTACGCAATCCCAACAAAATCCCTCTATTTAGCATGGAAGAACGGATGCTCCATATCCGTGAGGCAACTCAGCATTTAGATAATGTTGATGTGGACACCTTTTCAGGACTAACTGTTACCTATGCCCATCTCAAACAAGCACAGGTTTTAATCAGAGGATTACGAGCCGTTTCTGATTTTGAACTGGAATTACAGATGGCGCATACCAATAAAACTTTGGCAAATGATATTGAGACAATCTTTCTGTCTACTTCTAATGAATACAGCTTTTTAAGCAGCAGTGTCGTGCGTGAAATTGCCCGTTTTGATGGTGAGATCGGGCATTTGGTTACGCCACAAGTAGCGATCGCTTTAAGACAGAAGTTCCAACAAATCTAATAAAACCGAAAAAGCTGTAGTACACGCGCCGCGTACGCTACAGCTTTTTACATAAGAGTTAAGCAGGTTGCTTGAGATTTTCTGCGCCTTTGGTAATCGTGATCGATTCAATGAGATCGCCGACTTGAATTTTTTCGACTAACTCTATTCCTTCAGTCACATAGCCAAATACAGCATAGGAACCATCGAGAAAGTAGATATCATCGAGCGCAAGATAAAACTGACAAGATGCCGAGTTAGGAGACTGCGATCGCGCCATTGCGATCGCGCCTTTGCTATGACGCAACTTAGGCTTCTGAGTGGACGCTAAGACTTCGCCATAGACAGGCTGTTTTGCACCATCGGGCAAAATTTCTAAGGGAATATAACGGGGTTGTGATGTCGCAGGATCGGTAAAGTTCCCTGTACCATTGCCAAGCGGATCGCCGCCTTGAGCAACAAAGGGAGTTGGCTCTTTAACGACGCGATGGAAATTTAAACCGTCATAAACGCCACGCTTGACTAAATCAGCAAAATTTCCTGCGGTGACTGGTGCGTTGTCGCCATCAAGCTCGATTTTAATCGTGCCAGATTTTAGTTTTAATTCGACTGTTGCTGGGCCTTTTAGCTGTGCAAATTTAGCCAGCGCAGCATCCAGTCAGGGCAACCGCACACGTTTCTTAACATTTTAATTTAGCTCATTTTCGGGAACGAGTTTTCTGGATTCCAGCGATTGAAGCTCGAAAATATCTTTGTAAAATCTTGATCAAGAATTTTAAATGGCTTGTTTTCTCTTGT
>JBDNJN010000034.1:0-17227 GCA_041687725.1 Pseudanabaena sp. | reverse complement strand
TACGCAGTTTGAAAATTGATCTTAAAAGCAAAGATAATTGTAAATAGGACGGGTATCGAACCCGCCCTATTTACACGCTTACATCCCGTCGCTCACCTGAGTACAGGTAGAGCGCGGGGCTTTCGCTTAGTAGCTAAAGATGGGGCCTTAAATTTTAGTCCAGATCAACTTAGTCGTATTTTACAAACACAGCCCTTGATCGATCAAGCTCAAAATTTTGGTAAAGACCTCGTTAGTCAGACTTTTGTATTTACTTTGCAAGTTGTGAATGCGATCGGGGTTGGCATTTTAAGTATGTTGATTGCCGCTTATATGGTGATCCATTCCGATAGTCTGGTACGAAGGTATTTACGTCCTTTTTCTAAGGAGATTCGCGAGCAGGTAGAAATTTTAATTCCGCCGATTACCCGATGTTTGGGAGCTTATGTGGTGGGGCGCGTTGGCACTTCTAGTTTGTTGGGTTTTTGTACCTATTTGACCCTCTCTATTTGTGGAATTCCCTACGCAGGCGCACTGGGACTATTAGTGGCGATCGCCAATCTCGTCCCCTATATTGGTGGGCTAGTTGCCCTAGCTGCAATTTTTATCGCTGCATGGGGCGTTGATTTTAATCGAGGGGCGATCGCCCTATTTATCTGTTTTGCCCTTCAACAAATCGAAGCTTTTATCCTTCAGCCTTGGCTAGTAGCACCCTATTTAAATCTCGATGCCTTTGAGCTTTTGCTTTCAATTATTGTCGGCGCAGAACTTTTTGGCGTGGTTGGCGCAATCATTGCCCCGCCGATCGCAGGTACTAGTCGAATCCTGTTTAATCACTTTGTCGCTAGTTCCAGCAACGCAGATGTCGATCATGAAAAGTAAAAGGGTGCTAAGCGCCCTTTTACTTTTTTAGTAAACCTGAATCCATTCATGGATTTCGTAATCTGTCCAAATCCCATTTTGCCAGTAAGGATCGGACTCTACCAACTGTATCGCTGCCGCTAAATCAGTCGCGACATATACCGCAAATACTTTTGTTACATCTTGAGTCGGTCCAACCGTTAACAATGTCCCAACATCATGCAAAGCCTTAAGATTATCAAGATGGGCTTGGCGAAAAGGTACGCGCTTTTCTAGTACGTTTTCGCAATAGCTGCCCCACATCACAAACTTTTTTAGTTCAGTACTCAATTTTCTAGCAATCCAATTTCAAAATAATAAAGGCGTGCTTTGCACGCCTTTATTATTTTTTAGCATATAAAACCCAAAAATCATGGAAGGGCGCAAAGCGCCCTTCCATGATTTTTGGGTTTTAAACATTATATATAGATAATATTTTAATTAAAAAATAGGCGATCGGCGATTAGAGCAACAGTAGTCGCAAAAACAGTTACACCAACTGCCACAAAAATACTTTGACCTTGGCTGACACTAAAGCAAGCAACTGCACCCGCACCCAAACCTGCTGTAACTGCGGCAACTAGAGGATCTTTGATTGAATTTTTATACATTTTATTAAAATATTGGATATTAGGAAAACTTATTAATGATCCCTAGCCTACAGCAGTAAACAAATCTCATAGATAGTTCTCAATAATTCTTCTTGATATCCAGTATTTTTGTAATATTTGGTTACAAAAATATTGATGACGCACAAAATGGAGCCTCTTGTGACATATATATGCTCTCTGTCTATAGCCAGATCTAGCGATCGCAAATATCCATATCAAAAGTTGTCACCAAATATCTGATAGATTTATATATGTTTACAAAGTCAATTTAATAAAAAATTTTATGAGCTTACTGATCTTTGGCGCGACAGGTACATTAGGTCGTCAAATCACCCGTCACGCATTAGATCGGGGGCTGAAAGTCAAATGTTTTGTTCGTTATCCCAAAAAAGCAAACTTCCTCAGAGAATGGGGCGCAGATTTAGTGGCGGGCAATCTTAATAATCGTGAAAGTATCGATGACGCGATGGAAGGGGTCACTGAAATTATTGACGCAGCCACAACTCGTGCAACAGGTTCACAGAGGATTAACGATGTTGACTGGCTTGGTAAAGTTTCACTGATCCAAGCAGCCGAACGTGCAAAGATTCAACGCTTTGTCTTTTTCTCGATTCTCAATGCCGAGAAATATCCCAATGTCCCACTCATGGACATCAAACATTGCACCGAAAAATTTCTTGCTTCCACCGATCTCAACTACACCATTCTCAAGCCCTGCGGATTTTTCCAAAACTTGATCGGCGAATATGCGATCCCCATCCTCGAAAATCAAACGATCTGGATTGGCGGCGAATCATCACCGATCGCCTACATGAACACCCAAGACATCGCCAAGTTCGCCGTTCGCGCCCTGACAGTTAAAGAAACCGAGCGTCAATCTTTTGCGATCGCGGGCCCCAAAGCATGGCAACCCAGCGAAATCATCAAACTTTGCGAAAGAATGTCAGGACGCACCCGCAGAACAGCGAATATGTCGATCGGATTACTTCGTTTTGCGCGTAAAGTTGCGCTTGGTTTTGAATTTGGTTGGAGCTTTGCTGAGCGGATGACCTACGCCGAAGTTCTAGCTAGTGGCATCCCGATTAATGCCGACATGAAGGAAACTTACAAAATTTTCGGTCTCCAAGAAGAAGACATGACTACACTGGAATCCTATATGCAGGATTATTTCAGCCGTATTCTTAAAAAGCTGAAAGAGCTAGATTATAAAGAGCCAAAAATTAAAGCGCCTTTTTAGTTCTAGGTAGCGCAAGGCTCTGGATATAGATAAACAAAAAAGCAGTAAGATCCCATAAGTGGGATCTTACTGCTCTAATTTACCACCCAAAATTTCCACAATTAATCATAGAAGTAGAGAAATAGTTCGGATTCGAGAATATAGCGCGTAGCTTGCCGAAAGAGTGCTTGACAAGTCCCAGTTGCTAGTTCGCGGTGGTTGGGGATAGTTAGGGTTTCTTTGCCAAGTGGTGTGATGCGGCGTAATTTTATATGACTACCTCTCTGACTATGAATTTCAAACCCAAATTTTTTAAAGATCGCGATCGCATCTGCACCAGAGATTCGTTTAAGCTTTGACATATTCGGGTTGTAGCTCAAATGTGACAAATATTGATGGGTTAGGCACTAAACCAAAGTCTTCTGGGTTTTCGTCTTCTAGGTGTAACCCAACTGCTTCTATGAGATTTTCAACAACTTCATCTAGGGTATCTCCCTGTGTGACTACTGAGATTTCTAAGCATTCAGCAACATAGCCGCCTTCTAAATTTGACCGAATAAATGACTTAATATTCTGCTGAAGTTTAATATGGCTTTTCATTTATTGATAACTCTTAATCTAATCTCTTGACAATCATGCTGAAACTAGCTCGATTTTCTTTTCAGGTAAGTTTCTCTCAAAATGCAAGAGCATAATTTCTTCTAGGCATAATCCCAAAGATTCGTAAGTGCGTCCGTTGCGATCGCTAAATTCAACTTCAAACGCTTTACCATTAGCAAGTATCTCAACTACGGTTCCAACTTGTCCACGCCAAAGGTTATCTTCAGGGCGATCGTCGGTCAAAGCTACTACATCTAAAAGTTTTACTGCATTAGTTAACATATCTATCATCTCCAGCCACTCCGAAGGGTTGCATTTCTATTTTGCCATGCGATCGCAAAATCAATGGTGTAGCGCTGTCCAAATCTATCTCGCTTTCCTATTTGAGCTTGATGAGTTTTGGCAATTTCCAGCAAGGTTTGTCTCAATTCGTCTGCATTTTCAGCCGTCATACCAAGAATTAAGGAAAACAGACGAGCATCGCACTGCTATGACGTTTCCCCCTTTCTGTTTTTCTATTTTATATTGGTCTATTGAATGATCAGCAAAAGATTTAGATTCACCTTATTTTTATCGCTTCACTACACCAAGATTAAACCTTAAGTTGATTCAATTTGGTTTGACTGTAACTTAAATATAGCTTCACTAATCTCTTTTATTTCATGAAGATATGTTTTCCAAGAAGTTCTGATTTTCTCTTGCAATAGCTCTATATCTCCATCTACATAATCAGGAGGACTCAGAAACTGGCGCACATAAATATGGTTGTAGCCGTTTACGCTTAATCTAGCATGTCTCTTGAAACCACCAATATTAAGCTTTTTTATAACACTAACAATATGTTTTTTGAGATTTATATCACCAGGCGCAACAACTAAGTCTAAGTTCAAATATTGAGGTTGATTAACAAACTCAAACAATAAGATATGCTTGCTTGGTGTCCATCTATTACATACTTTTAGATAACCTAAATTATCCCATTCTGTTGGAAGAAATCGAATATATCTTTTGTCACTATAATCTTTTGTGATGCCCAGATCTACATTCGATCCAATAAATTGTTGTACAAATTCAAAAATTTCTAACTGGAGATCTGGACGATGTTCATAAATCAAATCAAGAGCTTGTTGATGTTGTTTATAAATTTTTTGACATAGCAATGCAATTTCAGAGTCGCTCACAATATGTCTCCTGACTAGATTAACGTAATGATTCATAACAGTATAAACCTCATCGCCTAGAGTTGATCGATACTTCTTATGTATTACTTCGATCATATCCGCAACTTCTCTATAAGCCAATGATAACCATTTCTCAGTACAAGTAGAATTTTCATCCTTCTCAGTAGAAGCTATATCGCCATCCTTTGTAAGATATAGAAAAATTTTTCGGCATTCAGGAAATTCTTTACAAACTATTTTTCTATATCTATTTAGCTGATCAGAGTGTTCCGTGGAGTCCACTTTATTCTCAACTACACAAACCAGCTTATTACTGGGAGAGTAAATGAGAATATCAATATTCTTCCATTCTCTCCGAACTTCTATATCTTGAAAATTTGCAATATCAATGGCTACGGGATTCAAGGGTAAACCCTCAAATTTGTGTAAGATGTAAATCAAAAACTTTTTTAGGAATGCATCGCCTAACCCATGATTTTTCGAGGGATTTAGTAAAAAAGCGATAAAATGAGAATGTCTAAGTTCCTGTCTGACAACTCCAATTGCTTCAAAAATATTAAATTCTGACACCATTGACTCTAGAATTTCTAAATCCTGATTGTCAATTATTAATTTTCCAAGAATGTCTTGTTTTTCTTTGTCAGACAGCATAAATTACTTAAACTTAGTCGGTGGTATATGGTGGTTAGTCTACCAATGAAAACGCCAACATTGATCACAGGTCAAGATAAAGGCAAATTTTTTACAGCTTCTGACTTTAACGAGCCTTATGCAATCTAACTCTTGCTCATAATAAAAGCAACGCGAGCTATACCCTTATGCTAGAAACCATCCATCAAGAAATTGACAACCTCCCCAACGCAGCCCAAGACCTTCTAGTAAACTTCATTTATATTCTCAAAAAAAGATATCCATCCACCGCAACACCAGAAAGACCAGTTAACAATTACGAAAATTTCAAAAAAATCGGCTTAATTGGTTCCTGTTCTACAGGTCAAAATTTATCCACCAACTACAAACAAATCCTAAAAGTTAGAGAATGACAATAAACCCACGACTATCACCATCCCCGAAGCCAGTCAGCAATTTTCCCAACTAATGGGACGAGTTCTACTTGGTGAAGAAATCATCATCTGTGAAAAGGCATAGCAGTCGCCACAATCACACCCAGCCAACGAAAACGTCAGCCTCGCGATCGTAGGACAAGACAAAATCTTTATTGCTCCCGACTTTAACGCACCATTGCCCGATGATATTCTTGCTGGCTTTCTTGGTTAAAGATCATGAAAGTATTACTTGATACCCATACGTTTCTTTCGTGAGTTGCCGATGATCCGCAAATATCCGTAACCGCCAAAAATATTATTGCCAATCCAGATAACGACATTTACAAAAGTGGGATGTTAATGCGATCGCCATTCCCGAAAATACACCTGTTGATATAAGCCTATGTCGCATCATTGATTCTGAGATCCGCGACGATCTGTCAGAGCGATCGCCTGTCCAAATCCTCAAAACTGGATACAATCAGAGTGGTAAGGTTTTAAGATGTGCAGAAGTGATTGTCGCCAAATCAAGTAAAACCCTAAATAACTAAACCCAATAATTAAAAAACATGAGCAAATCACCACTAGACGCTTTCTTTATTGGTAGAGCCACTGCTGAGGCTGTGATCGATCGCATTGAAGAAACTGTATCTGACACCCTTAGCGCATTAGGCAAATTTGATGCCGAACAACGCGAACAAGTCCGTATTTTTGTCGAAACTATTCTCGAAAAAGCTGATCAGCAAAAGGGAAACGTCACCACAAGTGATAGCGATATCGCTGCCGATGAGTTGCAAGAAACCATTGATAACCTCCGCGCCGAAATTGCTCAGTTAAAATCTGAACTACAGCAATATCGCGATCGCTAAAACAATCAAAAACAAGTGGCTTAAGCCCCTTGCTCTTCAAAACAAGAAAAAGCCTCGCGTCGCGAGGCTTTTATCTTTTTATCGTGGTGTTGGTAGAGAAGGTGAAGCTTTAGGTGAAGGACTAGTATTTGTTGGTGAATTATTAGGTAAGGCACTGGGCGTAACTTTAGGTGAAGCGTTTGGTTTGGCACTCGGCGAAGTTGTAACTTCAGGCTTAACTTGTACTGGCTCCGCCTTTTTCTTTTCTCCCAAAATGCTCGGACTGCCATCGTCAAACACACCCGCAATACAGGAAATCATCAAAGTTGCTAATGTGCCAACAAATAAAGCTTTCCAACCAAGATCGGAAATATCACGGCGACGAGATGGGATCAAAGCGATCGTGCCACCGACAAAGATTCCTACAGATGCTAAGTGGGCAAATCCAGATAAGGCATAGCTGACAATAATTACGGTGCGATCGCTAATTAATCCATCCTTAGAAGCCTGAGCCAAAGCCTGATAAGGCGGGATCGCTGTCTCTAGCAAGCGGCGACCGATAATTACCGAAGCTATCCAAGAATCATCCAGTGACACACCTGTTAGCAAAGTCAAAGGATAAAATAATGCTCCTTGAATATTTGGTAAGTTAACTACCTTAAAAACATCGCTGATAGTCGCTAACCAGCCAAAAATTTGATTGATCAGATCAACTAAACCCACAATAATGATTAAAATTGCGGCGATCGAGACCGCCATTTTCAGACCGTCCAAAGCACCAATAATTGTGGCATCCATCGGACTCATCCGCTTCATAGCCTCGCCGCCAGCATTTTCTAACTCGCGATCGTCATCGCGCTTAGCTGACTTATCTTCCTTAGGAATACCGCCCATCGTTACAGGAACTTCAGTCTCAGGGACAAGAATTTTTGACAGGACAAAACAAGCGGGGATCGCAATAATCGAAGCCGAAACTAAGTGACTGAGGATATTTGGAAAAACTGGGCGCAAAAAACTTGTATAAATCGCTAGGGTTGAAGAAGCCGCCGTGCCGAAACAACAAGCCAAAATTGCACATAGCTCACTGCGCGTCATTTTGGATAAATAAGGCTTGACCACGATCGCCGCTTCAATTCCCACAAAAATGTTTGCCGCGCCGCTTAAGGCTTCTGCGCCACTTAAACGCATCGTCCAGAAAAACAACTTAGCAAATACCTCGACAACTTTCTGGATGATCCCCAAATTTTCGAGCAGCGCCATAAACCCAGAAAAGAAAATTACCGCAGGCAAAGCCCGAAAAGCAAAAATATAGCCCAAGCTTACGTCAGAAGGTTTGTCAGGTATCGGCACGATATTGCGTCCAAACACAAACCTAGCACCAGCATCGGCTGAATTAAATACGCTATCCAATAATCCACTGAATGCTCTTAAAAACTCTCTAGTTTGGGGCTGCTGAAAAATCAGATAGCCCAGCACTAACTGCAAACCAATTCCCCAGATAATGACGCGCCAAGGGACGATTCGGCGATCTTCGGAAAAGATCCAGGCCACAAAGCACAAGCCAAATATGCCGAAGAAAGAAACAAAATTCAGGTAGGTCATGGGCGTTTGAAGGTGAGATTAGTCAGGGATATTTTAGGCAGATATATTAGTCGCGCATCAAGAATTCAAGCAGAAATTGCACCAAGAATACACTCAAAAAGTAAATTGACTTAATTGGTTGCAAAATCTAATCAAAATGTTACGATGATAAACGCCTGAAACTACGTCATTTCGCTAAAGGAATAAACTGTGGCAAACATCAAGTCCGCAAAAAAGCGCATCCAGATCGCTGAGCGCAACCGTCTGAATAATAAATCATATAAGTCAGCCGTCAAGACTTTAATGAAAAGCTATATGGAAGCAGTTGATGCTTACAAAGCAAACCCAACTCCTGAAGCTCTAGAATCAGTTAATGCTAAACAGTCTTTGGCTTATAGCAAGATCGATCGCGCCGTCAAGCGTGGAGTTCTTCATGGCAACACAGGTGCACGTCGTAAATCTAGGATCGCTGTAGCCCTTAAAAAAGTTACTGCTACAACCTAGCAATACAACAATGGGGCAGGTTGCAGAATAATCGCTTTTCCCTACAGTTTTTTACGTCTGCGATCTTGAGGTCTTCTCAACCTGTCCAGCTTATGCTTCTGAGCCAAATCTAAATGTCTAACCCTAATAAAGATAGCTTCTTAAATCCCATCTCTAACTTTAGAGGCGAATTTTCGCCACAAAATTTAGCTTTTGATGCTAACCTACAAGAGTTTACTAATCGCATTTCGATCATCTGTGCTTTAGAAACTGGCGGTAAGATTTCGCCAAATGAAGCTTACCGACAGATCAAGGAACTCTGGAGCAAGTTAGATAAATCCAAACGAAACCTTTTAGGCGATGAATAATTTATCTTGAAACGCTCTCTCAAAGCAGATCATCAACCCTTCACACCCTCCCCATAGGTATAAATTCTTGAAAAGATTGTTTACAATCTTTAACATAGGTTTATACTAGTAATAATTAAACGCATTTTGCTGACTTCTCCCATTGCATGACTATCCAAAGCAATCTAATCTTTGGAAGCTGAGGTTTTCATAGAAAAACTTTTTTTAAACCGCTTAAAATTTAGGGCAGAGATGTCCTTCGGCTTTGTTAGTGATTGTTTATCCCGTGCGATCGGCAGAATAAGCGAACTGTTCTTAGAACAAATTTGCTGCAAATCTTAGGATTATCTATGCCCTCATCTTTTCTTTCTCTCGGTATTTCTGAAGCACGAGTTGCTAAGCTCGAATCGATTGGTTTTACAGAGCCTACGGCTATTCAAGAGCAAGCAATTCCTCAACTGCTCGCAGGAGCAGATGTACTCGGTCAAGCCCAGACTGGTACTGGCAAAACAGCCGCCTTTGCCTTGCCAATTCTAGAGCGCTTAGATCTCAACAGCGACTCTTTGCAAGCGCTAATTTTAACCCCAACTCGCGAATTGGCGATCCAAGTTGGACAAGCTTTGCGTAGCTTTAATACAAAGCCAGGCGCGAAAATCCTCACCGTATATGGTGGATCGGATATTGCTCGCCAAATGGTTCAACTAGATCGCGGTGTCCATGTTGTTGTCGGTACACCAGGTCGAGTAATCGACTTGATGGAACGCGGCAAGCTAAAACTAGAGAACCTTGCTTGGTTCGTTTTAGATGAAGCTGACGAAATGCTCAACATGGGCTTCATCCAAGATGTCGAACGGATCTTGGTCACTACTCCTTCTACGAAGCAAAGCACTTTCTTCTCCGCGACGATGCCTCCTGCGGTAAAGCGTTTGGTGAAGAATTTCTTGAAGTCTCCTGTCACGGTCAAGGTCGAATCTCAGGATTCTACGCCTACTCGTATCGATCAACAGATTTATTTGGTTCCTTATCACCTCAGTAAGGAAGAAGCTCTGTTGCCTATTTTGGAGTTTGAAGCTCCAACTTCGGCACTGATCTTTGTGCGTACTAAGGATTCAGCTAGTAGACTGACTGAGATTTTACAATCTTGCGGTCATAGTGTTGATGAGTATCATGGCAACCTTTCACAGTCTCAACGTGAAAATCTGTTACGCCGCTTCCGTAATCAACAAGTGCGTTGGGTTGTGGCAACTGACATTGCGGCGCGTGGTTTAGATATCGATGGCTTGACCCATGTATTTAACCTTGATATTCCTGATGATCCTGAGCGCTATGTTCACCGTATTGGACGGACTGGGCGTGCTGGAAAGAAAGGGATTGCGATTACTCTGATTTCTGGAAAAGAGCGCTACAAATTGCGTCAGCTGGAACAGCAAGTTGGGATGCCATTGCCTCCTCAGCCATTACCTAATGTCGCGCAAATTCAGGAGCGCCGTATTGGTCGCTTTACTGAACAAATTCTAGAAGCATTGACAGGTGAACGTTTGGCTTCGTTCTTGCCTTTGGTTTCACAGTTGGTTGAGGATTACGATCCTCAAGCGATCGCGGCTGCTGCTTTGCAACTTGCCTACACTCAACTCCAGTCAGATAAAGCTGAGCAAGCAGCCTTACAAGTTCTGGCTAAGCAACCTCACAGTCCGAATGGTGGACGCGATCGCGGAGACGGCGGCGGTTCCTACAACAGTGGTAGACCAATCAAGCGTGATGGCGGCGGTCGTCGTGATGGCGGTGGTCGCCGTGATGGCGGTGGCTATGATTCGCGCCGTTCTTCTTCGGCTGGACGCGATCGCGGTCCGATTCCTGCTCCCGTTAAATACTAAAAATCAATCAAAAGCTTTACAAAGCTTTTGATTTGTGAAGTATTCATCCAATCGCTTGATATCTCTAATTTAAAACTTAAGAGATAATCATCAATAACTAATCGCAGCCCAAGTCATTTGCAGAAGATTCCCTAAACTGGAATTTCCTCAAATGGCTTGGGCTATATATTTTAATGGTCATATTCAGATCATGCAGTCTTTAACTACCTTTTCTAATCTCGATACTTCTGTTCGCAAAAATCTGAATGCGGTTTTTTGGACGGGGTTGTTTTTTTGGTCAAGTATGGCTTCCCAATTACCGACTATCCCACTCTATATCCGCACCTTAACCCAGTCATTTGATGAAATTGGACTGGTTATGGGTTCCTTTGCGATCGGATTGTTAGTTTGTCGTTCCTATCTTGGCAAGCTTTCCGATCGCAAAGGCAGACGCTACACCATGAGAATCGGTCTAATTGTAGCGGCTGTAGTTCCCTTGTGTTATGCGTTATCACCATCTATCCCTTTCTTAATGTTCTTTCGAGCCGTGCATGGGATTAGTATCGCGGCTTTTGCCTCAAGCTACAGTGCTTTAGTTGCTGACCTTGCCCCCATTGAGAAGCGCGGTGAAGTAATTGGCTACATGAGCTTAGTCAATCCTTTGGGGTTAGCTTTTGGTCCTGCGATCGGTGGTTTGATGTATGAAGCTTGGGGATATCAACTTCTATTTATTTCTGCATCATTGTTGGCTTTTGCAGGATTGTTGTTAACAACTCAAATTGAACCCGAAGGTGATGTAGGCGATCGTCAAAGTGAATCAAAAAATATCGCGAAAATAGGATTTTGGCAAACTTTTCTTAATCCCAGAGTCAGGGTTCCTTCTACTGTTTTATTACTAATTGGATTATCGTTTGGAACTCTTAGCTCTTTTATGCCAATTTTGATGCAGCAAAAAAATATCACTCTTAATGCAGGCTTATTCTATATGGCGGCAGCGTTATCAGGGTTCATTATTCGGTTTCCTGTAGGGAAACTAAGCGATGAATGGGGACGTGGGATCTTCATTTCGATAGGGATCTTTTTCTATGGATTGTCGATGGCGATTATTTATTTTGCTAGTCACAACTATGATTTTTTATTGTCGGGAATCGCAGAAGGAATGGGTTCAGGAATTGTGCTTCCTGCGATCGTGGCGCTAATTGCCGATCGCACATTTCCACAAGAGCGTGGATATGTATTTGGGATGACATGGATCGGTTTTGATATTGGGATTGCTTGTGCGGGTCCAATTATGGGCAAGCTGATTGGACTGGTGGGAATTACGAATATCTTTGCGATCGCTACAGGACTTTGCCTTTTAGGAATCGTTATTTTTTCCACGCAGTCAAACAAAACTATATCTTCGTCCTTTAAATTTGCGATCGGAAAAGCAGACGATCGCTATTCAATCAGATATGCTGATCGGTAAAATCAAAAAAAAAGATTGCTAAGCAATCCTTTTTTTTGATTTATGGTGACAGATCACAGTCCGTTACGTCCCCAGACAACAAAAGCGATCGAGAGTGTGAACATGCCGAGAACTCCAAACCAACCTAGTGACAAAATATCCATAGTTTTATAACAATTTAAATAAGTTTTTCTAGATACCATAATACGCTTCACTGTGCCAAAGAGTAAAGTTACAAGGACGAGCAAGGCGGATTATTGAGACCGTGAATTTCAGGAGAATATTCAGTCGAATGTCCGTAGCAACTTTTTGATAAGAGATGCATTCTTAATTACTATCTGCGATCTCGCGGTTATGATATGTGTTATTCCACGCTATATATCGTGGCTAAGCATAATAAAATCCAGAACCCCAAAGGCTGTGGCGCACGCGCAGCGTGCGCCACAGCCTTTGGGGTTTTAAGGTTTCTTTTACCTACCTACTTACAAGCTATAAAGAGTACTTTTTCTAGAGGCGATCGCATTATGTTTTTACCGAAAAAAATCTTAGTAGCATCAATTTGCTCTTGCTTAGCTGTAAATACAGTAATTGCTTTGCCATTTACTTTTTTTACATCCTCAGTTGAAGCCCAGTCGCGCAGGGTGCGCTATAATCCGCCCAGCAATCTTGATGCTCCCACAGTTTCAGCATCAGGAATTACTCGTAGCTTTGGTTGTGCTTATGCTTGTTTAATTGCCCTAGTGCCAGATTTAAAGCAAGAAAATAAACCGATCCCCCAGACCATTGCTGAACGTCCAACGATTTATTTCTTAACCCCAGAGTTTAACGGTTCCGTCCAATTTATTCTTTATGAGGATAATGTTGGATCAGTAAAGCCTTATTCAGAGAGTGGTTTACCCGCAGTGAGTAAAAAACAAATCTATGAAAAGTCTTTTTCTATTAACAATGAAGCAGGTATCATTGCGCTGAAGATTCCCGATGAAGCTCCGATTCTAGAAATTGGCAAAAACTATACGTGGAAGTTTACAGTTAAAGGTAAAACTATTGAAGAGTATAAGGTGGTGCAGGGTAAAATGCGGCGTGTTTTGCCGACGAAAAATCTAATTACCCAACTGCCAACCATCTCGACACCTTTAGAGCGTGCTGCATTATTTGCTCAAGAAGGTATTTGGTTTGAAGCTGTGCAAGCTTTGGCTGATGCACAACTGACAGTGCCAACAAACACTGAAGCTTCCGAAGAATGGACTTCTTTGCTGAAGTCAGCCAAGCTAGATCGGGTGCTTCCATTTACTTTTGTCAATCAAAAACAATCAGCAAAGTAGTTATTTGCTATACATTGCATTGTAAGTTAAAGAATGACTATGGCGATCGCAACTCAGCTAAAAAACATTTTGTGGAAATGGCGCGGGATTGCGATCGCCGCACCAACAATTTCGCTTGTGGTAATCGGTTTACGCTTAATTGGGGCGCTAGAACCACTGGAATTAGGACTTCTCGATCAGTTTTTTCGATGGCGATCGCCTGAGCCTGAAGACAATCGGATCGTGATTATTGGTATTGATGAAGCGGATCTGCGTGAATATAAAAAATGGCCGATAGATGATGCTTTGCTGACCAAATTATTGGACAAAGTTAGGCAGCAAAAACCGCGTGCGATCGGCTTAGATTTAGCTCGCGATCTACCTGTGGGAAAGGGTTACGCAGAATTAGAAAAACTTTTTAAAACCACTCCTAACTTGATTGTGGCTACTAGAAAAGCTGATTTAGTTGCCACAAATTTTGCCATATCTAGTTCGGATATTAACCCGCCGCCTGCGCTCGCTGATACTGAGCAGGTGGGCGCGATTAATCTTCCTGTTGATGCAGATGGACGGATTCGCAGAGGATTACTTGCGCTGCGAACGCCCGATGGCAAAATCACGCTTAGCTTCGGTTTGCAGTTAACGTCGCTCTATCTTGATGGCGAAAAAACAGTTGCCTTGGAGCAAATTGATCGGGCGCTAAATCCGCCGCGATTGCGGGAAAATGACGGTGGTTATAGTCATGCTGATGTGGGTGGGCATCAATTTGTGATTAACTATCGCCGATCGCTTAAGGGCTTTCGATTTGTGCGGATGGCGGATGTATTGGAAGATAAAATATCGCCATATTTACTACGCGATCGCGTAGTGATGATTGGGACAACGGCCGTAAGTTTAAAAGATTTATTCTTCACTCCCCTCGATAATGGTATTGGCAGTACTCGTTTACAGACTTCAGGAATTGAAGTTCACGCGCAAATTGTCAGCCATTTACTTAGTAATGCTCTCGATGGCAGACCAAGAATTCAAACATGGGATGAATATTGGGAATGGCTGTGGATTTTTGGTTGGGCGATGGCTGGCTCGACTTTGATTTGGCAATGGCGCAATGTCAGCACTAAGCAAAAAATTTGGGTGCTAGTGGAGCGATCGCTGAGTGTGGTGTTGCTGGCGGGAGGTTTAGTTAGTTCTTGCTTGATGGCTTTAAGCTATGGCTGGTGGTTACCCTTTGTCCCTGCGGCGATCGCCTTTTTTGGTAGTGGTGCGATCGTGACTGGCTATCTTGCGATTACTGCCGCGCAAATTCGCACTTATTTCAGTCGATATTTGACTGATGCGGTGGTCAAAAGCTTATTAGAAACGCCTGAAGGTCTGAAACTAGGCGGCGATCGCCGCAAGGTGACGCTCTTGATGTGCGATCTGCGTGGATTTTCGACTATTTCCGAAAAGATGCCACCCGAAAAAGTTGTGGAAATTCTTAATGTCTTTCTTGGCACAATGACAGAGGCGATCGCCACTTATCAAGGCACAATTGATGAGTTTATTGGCGATGCGATTTTGGTACTATTTGGTGCGCCGATCCATAGTGAAGATGATGCAGCAAGGGCGGTTGCGTCGGCGATCGCGATGCAATTAGCGATGCAATCGGTGAATGAGCAGCTTATGCAAATGGAACTACCTGAAATCGCGATGGGAATTGGGATTAATACTGGTGAAGTGGTTGCAGGTAATATTGGTTCCCAATCTCGTGCGAAATATGGTGTGGTCGGTAATCATGTCAATCTCACGGCGCGAATTGAATCCTATACTGTGGGCGGACAGATCTTGATTTCCGAAAACACTTATAAGGAAGTACAGGAAATCGTTAAAACCAATGGTTCTATTGAAGTAGAACCCAAAGGTGTATCACAGCCAATTTTTATCTACGATATTTGTGAGATTGAAGGTATATACAATCTTAAACTTCCTTCCATTAGTGATTCTCTCCGAGTATTACCTATGCCAATTCCGATTACCTATCGCATTTTAGAAGAGAAACATTTAGGTGCAGAAATATTTGAGGGTGAGTTACGACGACTCTCTCCCTATGGTGCAGAAATTTTCTCGGAGCAAGAAGTTCCTGTATTAACCAATCTCAAACTTCATCTTAAGGTTTATGATCAAAACCAACAGTTAGAGATTGAAGATGAAATCTATGCGAAGGTCTTAAAGCCTCAACAACCGCATCAAGCGATGCTTTTAGATCAAATAATGTCTGAGAATTTAATATTAGAAAACAAGCTGACGATCGCCGCGATTCCCAAACAGCGATCGCGACATATCAAGCAAACCTATGTACATTTCACGACTGTACCAAGCAATCTCAAAGTATGGATTAAGTCAGTGACGCTTTGAGTATCTGGGTCTAGCTGGCATTGGTCAATTAATTTGTTACGGGGTATCTTCAGTATCATCGTCTGGATCATCGGTAAAAGGTTCACCGAGCCATCGTTCCAACATTCGCCTTGTCTCAATCCGCAAGCCTTTAATCTCTCGATCATATTTTTTGTCTCTGCGCTCCAATCTTTCGAGTCTGTCTTGACTACTAATTGTTGCGGTAACCATTTGATCGAATTTGGCATTGAGTGAGTTGTTTGTTGCTTGAATAGCTCTCGCATTGGACTCAACGATCGCTTCTATGCGGATTAGGCTTTCTGATATGCGATCAACAATTTCACGGGTCTCGCTGTGTTCTCCTTCAATCCTGTTTTGCCTTTGATATAAGCCTAGATTTGCTTGCGTCATTTGGCTAAGGACTTCTTGCATTTGCTCGAAGGTCATAGTCATGGGGTGTCCTCGTCTTGTTACAGCGATTCTAGCGAAATATAACTAAGTTGTATTTCGCTGGTTTATCTTGGAATAAGCCCTCAATGGGATTTGAACCCATGACCTTTCCCTTACCAAGGGAATGCTCTACCACTGAGCCATGAGGGCATTTTTTAGCGCTTTGTAATTATTACATAGTGTTGTGCATTTTTAGCAAGCTTAGGAAATATTTTTGGGATTTGCGATCGCAAATTGCCAAACACCAGAGGTGCAAATAGTGTGTGGTCTGGTGAATATATTTTGTTTTTGTGATCCCAGTTGCGTCTTGCTACAACTTAGGTGTTATTTTTTTGGTTGGGATACAATACAAGCATATTTATCACCTCTCAAATACTATGAACGCCATAAAATATAAAGCCATAATAAAAAATGGCAGACTGGATATGCCGATTATCGATCTTCCTGAAGGGACAATTGTGGAAGCGATTTTGTTAGTTGAACAGAAAATAGAATCGAGTTTAGAAATAGATGAAACAGCATATTTGCTTTCCACAGAAGCTAATCGTCGTAATTTATTGGAAGGATTAGAGGAATTAAAGCAGCCGCAAAACTACATCTATGTTGATATTGCGGCACTATGAGAAAAGTTGCATTTCTAGCTCGTGGATTTGATGAAGAAATTGTTGTGGTATCGTGCAAATTTCACTACTAAGACAAGAAAAAGCCCTGACAGCATTTACAGTATCTTGTTATTTTTTTGTTAGAAATCGCATTAAGCGATCGCGGGTTGATTTTGTGAGGTGCGATCGCTACTCAAGGCTCCTTTTGACTACTTACTGATGTTACGTGGAACGAAGACCGCCCTCACCCCCCCAGCCCACTCTCCCTACAGGGTGGTTTCATTTTCGGAAAGGGTTAGAGGGTAAAGATTGTAGAAAAAGGCAAGAGATAAATATTGGGAGAGAAAATAAGATTGAACTAAGGAGCAAAGATCAGGAAAAATGGTCTGATTAAAGCTAAAGCAAAAAG
>JBDNJN010000283.1:0-5800 GCA_041687725.1 Pseudanabaena sp. | reverse complement strand
TAATGGAAGAGAATTCTGTGGACATGAGAAGCTATCTGAAAGCCTAAATCTAGAGTGTTTCTTTGCAACTCCATATCATTCATGGGAACGCGGATTGAACGAACATACGAATGGATTAATCAGGCAATTCTATCCCAAATCCACGAACTTTAAAATAGTGGAGGAAGAGGACTTCCAGAAGATTGTGAATTTGATTAACCATAGACCAAGAAAATCTCTTGACTATCGCACGCCTCATGAAGTATTCTTTGGGGCATCAGAACCTGTTGCACTTCAAATTTGAATTGGCGGGTGATGATATTGCTGATTGCTTCAGATGGCTAGAAAGTTGCTCCATGCCAATTACGATTGCGATCGCAGTCGCTACTCCTCCTATCGTGGCAAGAAAAGCCCATTTTTTAGATGGTGGCTCAAAGTCGGAGTTCATAATTTTTATCTCTCTATGGCTGGGGACACGATACTTGATTAGAATTTATTAGAATTTTACGCGCAATTGCCCTGAGAGTGTCTCACTTGTGAAAGGTTCACTTGTTGAACTTGTATTGCGAACAGTACTGTAGTTATAGCCCAAATCCGCTTCAATATTTGGGGACACTTTGACTGTGCAGCGAGCTTGATATCCTCTTGCAGGAGAAAAAGCATTATTTAATCTTTGCTCACCTAAATTCGCCGCCAAACGACACTTTAACGTATTAAATACATCCCCCTCCCACGATATCTCACCGCTATAAACCAGAAAATCAGGCGGTGAAAAGTAGCTATTTTTTGCGGCTTCGCGATCGTAAAACCAAACAAATAAATTTCCTGCGATCGCAAACTGTCCAAATTTTCTCTCAAGACGGCTATAAGACTGTTGCTCATTATTACCATCATTGTAGTTACCCCAACGATAGCGAGAAAACAAACTTGTATCAGGATCGATTTGCCAATATATATTTGGTCCAAATCTTCTAGTAGAGATTTGGTTATTAAGTGAATCTGCGCTGAATTTATAGGGCTTTTGCTCAAAAAACCCAGATATAGTTACCCCTGACAGGACGGGAAGACTGGCAGTCACGTCAAAATTCACCGTTGTCGGTAGGCGATCGTATATATCAATACCTGCATGGGTATCAAGCGTGAGCGATCCTAACTTAGTCGTGACACCAAACTGTAACGGTACATTACGCACAGAAGCTTTATTAGCAGTATCAAAGGAATTAAATCCTGTCTGAAAGCTGAATACTGTGCCATCTTTAAAGCGCCATTGCCAAGTTGGTTCAATAATCTGATTATGCTGTCCCTCATTGTCCGCATAATTTTGAAAATTTAGCTTCAGATTATCGAGGACGGCATAATCGGTGAATGTTGGCTCAACCTTAGGCGGTACTATGAACTCTTGAACAGGTGCGGGGATCGGATCGGGTTCTCGCAAATTAGGATTAAATTGACTGGGCGTAGCAAGTAGCAATGGGCGATCGCCTTCAGCGATCATTTCCAGACTTTGAACAGTTGTTTGCAAATTTATAAACTGCTCTTGATGATCTTGCGCCCACGCTGGAGAATCTAATTGACTGGAGATTAACCAGACTTCAAGGGCGATCGCGGAAACAACTAGGAATTTATACAAAACTTAACTTCTTGGATAAACTATCTGTGGAAGGAATAGCAAGCTTCTTCTAAATTACCTCATTGACGGGGAAGCGATCAATCATGTGGGCAGCTTGCTTAGCAGCTTGATAGATTTGTGTCGGTAAATTAGGAACGTGGGGGATTTGATACAGCAAATCAATCGTGCGACGCATGAGGCGAACAATATCACCTTCATCGAGATTGGTATTTTGGCATAGCTCAAACCATTCCATGCCCAGCGCCCATTGCTCGACTAATCCTGTGAGTTCATAATCTAGCCATGCAGAAATATCCACCAAATGACGGCGCTGAACTTGCATTAATTCGCGGCGAATTTCGCGCAAACCATCGAGAGCATCTTCGACCGTTGGCGATAGACCGAACTTAATCCAGTTGTCGGGGCGACTGTTTTCGCTGACGATCGCCGCGCAGACAGTGGCGAGGTGATGGGGGGCGAGATTATCCAATTCGCCAGACATCAGCGAGAGCGCTAGCCATAGTTCATTCTCTCCACGCAGCGCCGCTACAACTTTTCCGCGATCAGTGGGTTGAGTTTCTTCGAGACAATTATAGGCTTGCAAAATATTCACAAGACTCATAAATTCTTGCCAATGCCTTTGGCGGCGCTCATTGACTACCTTTTGTTGAAACTCAATCTGACGCTGCAATTGTTCGAGGCGATTTATTTTCTTGAACACAGCGCCGCGATCTTTCATCTCTGCAACAGGATGTTGATGCATTTCGGAATCGATCGCCACAACTCGGGCCTGTTGCTTTAAGACTTCAGGAGCAAGTTCTGGTTCTGGCAAAGGCTTAATGATTTGGGCGATCGCAAAGCTAGCTTCATCGCCATCAATAAACTGACCAGGACGCAAAGATAAGTTGCTGGGATATTCGATGTCACCATCGAGCAGCAAATCAGTACCGACTTGGACAATATCTTTATAGCCAACTGTATACCAACGATTATCGCGACCGAGGCAGACAAACCAAGGAAACTGTCCAGAGCCTTGCACTTTCGCAGCGAGAACCGTGTGAATAATGATCCCCCTATTGGTGCGAATCGTAAGCGGTGAACCCGATAGTAAATAGGGCGCGTAGGATGCTAAATCGTTTAGGCGCATCTCTTCCGATTGCTGAGCCAGCATTTTTAGAAGTCGCTTCTCTTCGCGGAGGCGATCGCGTAATTTGTCATAAACTTCCAATTGCTTTAAATCAACATTGGCAAGATCGCTTTCCAACTTGGCGATTTGTTCCATTACTGCTTCGAGATTCTGAATCTGTGGCGCAAGATTGAGATCGGCGAGATATTGCCCAAAGCTACGCTCGACTAGATCTCTAGCTTGATCGAGAGAATGGGTTTGCAATAAATTCATGACCATGCCGAAACTCGGTGCAAACTGGCTAACCAGTGGATCGGCTGTCGATGTGGCAAGATGTGCGGATTCTTTTGCGCCTTCAAAGGGAGTTTGCACAGTGACGACATAGCCAACTTCATCCATGCCGCGCCGTCCTGCCCGACCAGCCATTTGCAGAAATTCCGAAGCATTGAGCAACCGATGTCCGCGATCGGTTCTTTTAGAAATACTAGAAATCACCGTAGTTCGCGCTGGCATATTAATTCCTGCCGCAAGAGTCTCAGTCGCAAATACGACTTTGATTAAGCCCTGTTGAAATAGTTCTTCCACAAAGCCTTTCCATGCAGGTAAAATCCCTGCGTGGTGAGCCGCAATCCCGCGATAGAGCGCGTCAATATGTGCAGGCTTGCCAATCTCAGGATTTGCCATGATAAAAGCATCAATTTGCGGCTTCAGTCTTAATGCTTCTGGAGGTGTGACGAGGGAAACATTGCCCAAATCTGTCACCGATTTATCGCAACCGCGACGGCTGAAGATGAAATAAATCGCGGGGAGCATATCGCGCTGTCTCAAGTGCGAAATTACAGCCCCGATCGCAGGGACGATTTTATGTCTTTCTTCTTTTGATAATGGCTTATTAGTAAGCGGCTTTAAGCGGGGATTAATCTTTTGATTGGAACTGTCAAGCAGAGGGAAGAAGCCTTTGTTGTTACAGAAAGAATGCTCAAGCGGAACAGGACGGAAATCTGAATAGATTAACTCCGTATCGCCATGCACTTTGTGAATCCAGTCGGTTAGCTGTTGGCTATTTGCCACGGTTGCCGAGAGCGCGACTAGTTGCACTCCCGCAGGACAGTACACGATCGATTCTTCCCACACGGTTCCGCGTTGGCGATCGTTCATGTAGTGACATTCATCTAACACCACTACCTCTACATCGGTGAGCGATGTGCCAACTTCGCCGATCGGAGTACCGTAGAGCATATTCCGAAAAATCTCAGTAGTCATCACCAAGATCGGCGCGTCTCGATTTACAGATGTGTCACCTGTGAGCAATCCGACGTTTTCATCGCCAAACTGCTGCCGAAAATCTCGTAATTTCTGATTAGATAGCGCTTTGAGCGGTGTCGTATAAAAAACACGGCGATTACTCGCTAAAGCCGCATGAATTGCGTATTCGCCGATCAAAGTTTTGCCTGAACCTGTTGGCGCACAAACAACGACTGACTTACCTGCTTGCAAAGCGGCGATCGCCTCTAGCTGAAACTGGTCAAGTTCAAAAGGATATAGTTCTTGTGGGTCGATTGCTTGCACGCACTTATGCCTGAGTAAATATACTTAAATTTAATGAGCAATTATAATTAAATGCTTGTTTAATCTCTTATAGTATCTCATTGTCTAGGGCTACAGATCGATACCATAGCCTTCTTTAGTTTTTGCATCATTCCTTCCCACAAAATAATCAATTTACCCTTAATATACTTCCTCAAACCCTTAGAAATCTTTTCAAATTTATAGTAAAATAAGAGATCCATGACATCCTCAGCCTTAAATTCGCTTAAATAAGCCACTGCCTTGTCAATTAAATCATCTGTATCTTGCGTATATTTCTTAATAGCCAATCTTTCCGAAATATTCCATTTTGTGCCAAACTCCCGTAACATTTCCTTTTGGTACTCACTAAAGTCTGCTCTCTCCTTTGTCAAATATTTCTCAATGTGTTTAGCGGCAATTTCCGCCCCATACATGCCATGTCGAATCCCCTCACCTCCCAAAAAATTAACCGTCGAAACTGCATCCCCGATCGCGATCACATTGTCCTGATAATAAATATCATTCAAACCTGAACTGTACTTAAGAGTGGAACCATGAATATCAATAATTTGATAATCCCCCTCTTCGATGTGCAAATGATCCGTTATGATCAGATCTATATAACGCCTTAATGGTTGTGTTTCTTGCACAACTTGATGATCAATATTAATTTTACCCGCACCTACTTTTAACCGATTAGCTTCCATCGGAAAAATCCAAGAATAGCCCTTCGGCATCCATTTATGACCTAAGAAAAAGATTAACGAATCGGCATATTTTTTATAGACTTCTGGTGCAACTTCAATTAAATACTCAATTCCCGTTCCACTTAAAAATGGAGGCTTTTTAGTTTCCTTATTGTATATAACAGATCTAGCAAACCCAGTCCCATCTACTAATACTTTGGTACTAACTTGAATCGTAGAATCGTGCGATCGCATCTTCAAAGAAACAATTGTTTTACCACCTTGTCTCTCATAAGAAATATAACGACAACCAAGCCAAACATCACCCCCATTCGCTTTCACATCCTTGGCTAAAAACTCGCGTAAACGGGCAAAACTCAACACTGCGCCCAAAGTTGTTGCCGACTCCCAAGTTTTCTCAATCTTAGTAGTAACTAATACAATTTTATGCCATAAGCTCCCGATTACATCTGGCGGTAAATTAAAGCGATCAAGAGTATCAATAGGAGTTCCCGCACTAGAAAAATCATTTTCCGAAAAACTCTCATGTTGTTCAACTAATAACACTTGATAGCCTAATTTTGCCAATAAGCGACCACAATGACCACCAGCCGGACCCGCGCCAATAATAACCACATCAAAATCTTGCATTTGACTTACAAAAGATACCATAAACAACATGAATTCTAATTAGCTTAACAAGCGGGAAGCCCCGCGCTCTACCCGTTTACAAGGGTGAGCGACGGGATGAAAGCGAGTCCATTGAGGGGTTCGATGCCCCGAAAATGGACAATTATCTTAACTTTAACTACAAAAACTTATGCAGGGTAT
>JBDNJN010000282.1:0-30093 GCA_041687725.1 Pseudanabaena sp. | reverse complement strand
CAAGAGAAAACAAGCCATTTAAAATTCTTGATCAAGATTTTACAAAGATATTTTCGAGCTTCAATCGCTGGAATCCAGAAAACTCGTTCCCGAAAATGAGCTAAATTAAAATGTTAAGAAACGTGTGCGGTTGCCCTGTGCGATCGGCTAAATTGCGTGAGTAACTCTTAAAACTTAAAAAGTCGCAGCGCACGCTGCGCGTGCGCTGCGACTTTTTAAGTTTTTGTATTCTCGAATACTTATAACTTAATAAATTTCGGTTTTTTGTATCGTAAGTGAGGTAAATCCTGATAGGGTTATTTTTGACACTGCAACTCAAATTTTTTGTAATCCACAGAATTCATGAAAGTACTGGTAATTGGTGGCGACGGATATTGCGGATGGGCGACAGCTTTACATCTTGCGAATAAAGGGTATGAGGTTGGTGTATTAGATAGTTTAGTGCGCCGACATTGGGACAATGAGTTAGGTGTTGCGACTCTCACACCGATCGCCTCTATTCAAGACCGTATATATAAATGGCAAGCCGTTTCAGGTCAAAAAATCGACTTGTTTATTGGCGACATTACTAACTACGAATTTTTACAAAAAACATTCCGTAATTTTGAGCCTGATGCGCTCGTGCATTTTGGGGAACAGCGATCGGCTCCATTCTCAATGATCGATCGCGAACATGCAGTACTTACCCAAGTAAATAATGTCGTTGGTACACTCAATTTACTCTATGCAATCAAGGAGCATAACCCCGACTGCCACCTAGTTAAACTCGGCACGATGGGCGAGTATGGCACTCCGAATATCGACATCGAAGAAGGTTACATCACCATTGAGCATAATGGGCGCAAAGATACATTACCCTATCCTAAGCAACCAGGTAGTTTTTATCATCTCAGCAAGGTGCATGATAGCCACAATATTCAGTTTGCTTGTCGGACATGGGGATTACGCGCCACCGATCTTAACCAAGGCGTAGTTTATGGCGTACTCACGGAAGAAACTGGTACAGATGAATTATTGATTAATCGTCTCGATTACGATGGCGTATTTGGGACAGCCCTGAACCGTTTTTGTATCCAAGCGGCGATCGGACATCCTCTTACCGTCTATGGTACAGGCGGACAAACTCGCAGTTTCCTTGATATTCGCGACACGGTGCGCTGTATTGAACTGGCGATCGCCAATCCTGCGGAAGCTGGCAAGATGCGCGTATTTAACCAATTTACCGAGCTTTTCTCGATTAATGATCTGGCTTTTATGGTGCAGAAAGCTGGTCAAACTCTGGGACTCAAAGTTGAAGTCCAAAATATTGACAATCCCCGCGTTGAGCTAGAAGAGCATTATTTCAAGGCAAAAAACACCAATCTGCTCGATCTTGGCTTGCAACCTCACTTCCTATCCGATGCCCTGATCGACTCATTGCTCAACTTTGCCGTCAAATACCGCGATCGCATCGACCATAAGCAAATCTTGCCCAAAATAAAATGGCGAGGCTAAACAAACAAAATAATAGGCGGTGCGTAGCAATACCTATTATTTTGTGAAGCTATGTTTAAGCCCTGCGATAGAAGCTTTATAATAAAAAAAGAAGTATCTTGGATTACATGACAGAGTAATTGTCAAGCCCTTCTTACCGAACTTATCATGACATCTTCTACAAAAACTTTGCGTGTTTTGGTGGTGGATGACCACGAACTAACCCGATGTACTTTACAACTAGCACTTTCCTTACAAGCTTGTATTGGCACTGTAGAAGTTGCAACCAATGGCAAAGAGGCGATCGCTAAAGTACATAAACACGAACCAGATGTTGTGGTCATGGATCTACACATGCCCGTGATGGATGGCTGGACAGCCTCCAGTGCGATTAAAACAAAATACCCCCATATTAAAATTGTGGCTTACTCAGCCGCCGATGGGGGGAAGGCTAGAGCTATTTCCAATGGTGCAAGTATTGACGCTTTTTGCGATAAGGGCGCTTGTACTCGTAGCTTATTAGAAGCAATTAGAAGTGTTGCTTAAAGCCCAAAAAAGAGAGACGGCGCGATCGCGCCGTCTCTCTTTTTTTGGGCGATTTTTTATTGGGCAGTTTTGCTTGGTGATAATAACTTTGCGGCAATAATGCCACCAATAAAACCAAATAAATGCCCTTCCCATGAAATATAAGATCGCGTGGGCAGCACCCCAAAAATTAGTCCGCCATAAGTAACGGCGATCACGATCGAAATGGCGATCGCGACAAAACTACGCTCAAAATAGCCCCGAAATAACAAATATCCAAAATAGCCAAAAATCACTCCACTTGCGCCAATATGCACAGAATTAGGGCTACCAATTAACCAAGTCCCTAAGCCACCAACCAGCGCCGACATAAAAGACACAAAGTAAAAATCCTTGAGGCTCCTCAACATGACTAACCAGCCCAAAACAATAAACGGGACTGTGTTTGACAAAACATGATAAAAACTGCCATGCAGAAATGGAGCAAACAGGATGCCGCGTAATCCAGTCAAGTTATTCGGCTTAATTCCGAATGCATTGAGCCTACCCTCAAAGATCACGCTATTGAGAATAAAGACAATCCAAAAAATGGATACCACAGTCGCCAAGATCTTAACTTGGATTTTCAGTTCCCCACCAATTGTTTGCATCTTTTGCTTCACAAGTTTACCTCAGACTTAAAATACTTACAGTTTAACGCAACTGAATTATATAGCGATCGCCAAAAGCCCAAAAGATAGAAGGCGGCGCGGAGCGCCGCCTTCTATCTTTTGGGTTTGTATCCTAACGTACTTGGCGATCGCTATAAAAATAAGTTGCTCACAATGGCAATTTTCAATAGCATTAACAAGCGGCTTAAGCCCCTTGCCTGTTCAAGTGGCTTCTGCAAGCTGCCTAGAGCTTTTCGATAATCCGTATATTGACATACTGTTCATTTTTCATCTTTTCCTTCACCCGTTTTTCAACCTCTTTTTCTTTCTTCTCCTCAGAATCATTCAATGATTGCGCGAACCATGAGAAAATAACAACAGCCGCAATTCCTAAAATTTCCGTGTTAATTTTATCTGAATTTATGGAAACGTATATTACCTTAACTATATTTTGTTGGTCAAGTATTTAATCATAAAAGACATTAGAGCTTAATATTTGGTAATCAGGAGTAATTTATAATTTATTGAGCCTGAGAGCAGTGCTACTAACCATTGATCAAATTTTGATACTTTGATTACATTTTATTTTTAAAGACAAGCGTTTTGTGTGTTATGTTGATACATGGCACAAGAGTGTCGTATTAATTTGATTGATCGCAGGTAGCACCTAATCAATAGCTCCAATTTAAGCTAATAAGTAGCGAACAAGTTTTTTAAACAAGTTTTTTGTAGCGGCTGCTCTAGTCACCTGCTGAAGATTTCATAGCGTAGAGGTTTTCTATTATCATGTCCATTCGCCTTTATGTTGGCAACTTGCCAGCAGAATTAGATCGCCAAGCTCTAGAAAAAATTTTCAATGAATCAGGTGATTCAGTATCGTTGAAAGTTATAACCGATCGCAAAACAGGCAAATGCCGTGGTTTTGGCTTTGTGACTGTCGGCTCTGATGAAGTTGCTGATATTGTCATTGAGAAGTTCAATGGTTACGATTTCAATGGTGCTGTATTGAAGCTAGAAAAAGCTTTGCCTCGTACCAAGGGCAAAGCCGAAGATGGCTCTGATTTGGAAGAAGGTTCTGAGGAATCCCCACAGTCTGAGAGCGAATCTTCAGTAACTAGTACAGTTGCTGCGCCAGTCAAAGCCGCAGCGAAACGCAAGAAACGTAGTAATAACAATAAGAAAACTACTGGAAGCGTTTCTAGTTCTAGTAGCTCCTCCGAATCCCACCAACCCGACCCACGCTGGGCAACTGATTTAGAACGCCTGAAGCAGCTTTTAGAAGCTCAGGGTACAGCTAAATAAATCCTATAAAAAAGCCCCGCGATGCGGGGCTTTTTTATAGGGCTAAACTGGCTGTTTTGGATAGTAAGGACGCTCGTCTGTTAATGGGGGACGCAACCAGAATCTGAGTGTGTAAAACACTAATTCTTTAACCTCTGTCCATGCGCGTTCAGAATTCACAAAAGCTTCGGCATTAAAGAGAAAATATTGTGGCTTGAGTCTAAATTGTTTGCCAATCGGCCAAGGGCATTGCTGACTAAGATTGCTATGGCGATCGGAGGGATAGCTAGCAGTTGTCAGAGAAGTATTGAGATCTTGATTTCTAAAAGACAAAAAGGCGCGAGTTGCTTCAACGGGAGAAGTGATCAGTAAGATTCTTCGGCTATTTCTAGCATCCTCTCTTAGTAATTTGTTTTTCTCTAAAGATTTGATGAGTTTACTAATTTCATCGCCACTACCGCGTAGTGTCAATCCTGATGGCTCAATAATCACAAAAGGGCGAATATTAGTTGTGTTTGGAAAGCTAGTCAAAGCCCCACACATTTGATCGGCTTCGGTTAGATCGACTGGAGCGATCGGTTCGCTAGGGCTGGCTCGATTGGTGAAATAGCCCTCGTAGCGCGGGTCATAACGTAAGCCAATGTCAGTTACTCCCGCCCGACTTGCGATCTCATCTCTGACATTTTCTTTGGTGCGCTTTAGTAGAGATTCTGGTGGAGATTCTGGTGGAGTGAGGCAGGGATATCCTTTTGTGGATGGGTAAGATATGCGTTTACCACCACTTAAGACGATATAAGGTTTTTTTTGTGGATCGGCGGTATTCCATAATTTAATTGCTTCTTGGAGACGTGGTTCGTAGGGAGGATTTTCAGCAAGGACAACGATTAGATCGTAAATCCCTAGTTTAAAGTCAGTTAGTTCTTGCGATGTCAAATCACGAACTGGGCGACGGTAAGACTGCTCGATCGCATTAGTACCTTGTTGTTCTAAATAGCAGGTAAATAGTTCTGAGGTGGCGTTGTTAGTCGCGATCGCAAAGATTAGTAAAACTATTAATATTTCTTTGCTAACAATTGCAACTTTATCTGAAGCGCTTTTATTATCAGCCTTGTCACCACTTTTAACTCTCAGGTCTCTGAGCCTGAGCCAGTAGTTAAAGAATAGCAATAGCAGTAAAATACCGACTAAGGTAAAGGGAAAAGTGAGGAACTCAACCACAATCCTAGGGATCGGCTCTCCCACAAATCTGAAGTTAGCGAAAATTATGGCAACTAGAGCCGTAAATATAACCAATCCAAAAAGACGAAACCAGTCCTTAGGAATTGCCTTAAACAGAATTATAAAAATTGGGATTGCAATAATCCAAATCAGAATATTGGTTAATAGATCGAACACGATCCCTCCAAAATTCTCGACTAGTCCTTGTGGTGAACTGACAGTGAAACCGTCAGTGAAATATGCTAGTCAATAGAGTTACATATGTAAAGGGTTTTTAACAGGTTTTATCAGGCTTTTTCTGACAAGCCTTTAATTTTAAAGCATTGCTTTGCCACGCTTTAAAATTATGAGCTTTAATTAAGAGAGATAAGCTGATGTGCCTTGAAGTTGCAAGATAATTGCACCGCGCGAAGCGCGGCACAATTATCTTCTAGTTTTTGATATGCATTTTAAATGCCAATCAGCTTACTCTATGCTTCTCGTGTTTTTTAAGCTTTAAATTATATGCCTGCTCAAGAAGAATTACGTTTACCTAGTTGGCTGCGCCCACAAATTGGCAAAGCTAGTGAAATCTCTGAAGTTCAGCAAATCATTAAGCAACGCGGGATTCACACAATTTGTGAGGAGGGGCGCTGTCCTAATCGGGCGGAATGTTATGCCCAGAAGACGGCAACTTTTTTGTTGATGGGTCTAACTTGTACCCGTGCTTGTGGTTTTTGCCAAGTCGATAAAGGGCATCAACCGATACCCCTCGATCCTGATGAAGCAAAAAAAGTGGCTGAAGCCGTAAATTTATTGGGCTTAGATTATGTGGTGCTGACTTCAGTGGCGCGGGATGATCTGGCAGATCAGGGGGCTAGCTGTTTTGTGGATGCAATGCAGGAGATTAGGCGATCGCGTCCCAATGCCAAAATCGAAGTATTGACTCCCGACTTTCGGGGCGATCGCCGTTGCATTGAGACAGTGGCTTTGGCTACACCTGTTTGCTATAACCACAATATTGAGACTGTGCAGCGTTTGCAGGGTAAAGTCCGCCGTGGCGCGAAATACGAGCGATCGCTGTCGGTTTTAGCGATGGTCAAGGAGATCGATCCCCGCATTATTACCAAGTCGGGGCTAATGGTGGGGCATGGTGAAACTGTCGAGGAGCTAACTGAGGCGATGCAGGATCTTGATGCGATCGGTTGTAGCTCACTGACGATTGGGCAATATTTACGTCCATCCCTTGAGCATTTGCCTGTATTAAAATATTGGACTCCTGAAGAGTTTGACCAATTAGGGGCGATCGCGAAGCAAATTGGGTTTACTCATGTGCGATCAGGTGCTTTGGTTCGGAGTTCCTATCACGCAAGCCAAACCGTATAAATGTCGCCAAGTATGTTAAAGACCCAAAAATAGAAGGCGGCGCGGAGCGCCGCCTTCTATTTTTGGGTTTTACTTTCTAAGACAGGTGGCGGATAGGTATAAAAAAAATAGCGGGTAATGGCAACGTTCAGTAACGCCATTTCCCGCTAACTCTTGTTCAATGAAACAATTGAGACGCATATATAACTTCCCACGAAGCGAAAAGGGTTTTCATCAGCTAAAGTGCTTATTTGAAATGTTTTCTGTATCAGCATTTTGGCTTGATTTATCAAATTAGGAATAGCGCAAAGCGCTATTCCTAATTGCTATACCAAATGCTTTCAATGCGATCGCTAATACCAATAGCGATATCGTGTGTTTCCGCCAAAATTGTCACATGACCAAGTTTGCGACCACCCGATGATTGTTTTTTGCCATACCAATGAATATGCGTGTTGGGGAAACTCGCGATCGCTTTGCGTTTATCTAAATAATCAGCATCGACACCAGACGCATCCTCAAAGCCGAGTAAATTGACCATCACTACTACAGGTGCAACCATCGACACATTACCAAGGGGTCTCCCGCTGACCACACGCAATAATTGCTCAAATTGCGAAGTTTGGCAGCCTTCAATGGTGTAATGCCCTGAATTGTGGGTGCGCGGTGCAATTTCGTTAACGCTGATTTCGCCTTTCGCAGTTAAAAAGAATTCGATGCCAAATACGCCAACCGCATCAAGGGTGTTAACAATTTGCTTAGCAATAGTTGCGACTTTTTCGCTAACCTTGGCATCAATTCGCGCAGGGGCGATCGTGCGGCGACAAACTTGGTTGGTTTGCAAAGTTTCGACAACGGGATAAATGACTATTTCGCCTGATTGCGATCGCGCCGCAATCACCGCGATTTCGCGTTCAAAGGGAATAAATGCTTCAGCGATCGCTGGCGCTCTGTGCATACTTTCCCAAGCCGATCGCAAATCTATTTGATTTTTAATTACCCAAGTACCTTTACCGTCATAGCCATGCCTTCTGGCTTTGAGAACTAATGGATAGCCCAAGTATTCAGCCGACATTAAAAGTTCTGCTTCACTATCTACGCTATAAAATTCGGGTGTGGGAATATGGTGATCGCGAAAATGTTGGCGTTGGTTGAGCTTATCAACAGCGATCGCCAAAGTTTCTAATCTTGGTAAAAATAATAAGCCGCGATCACTAAGCTTTTGCAAAGCCACAAGATCGACAAATTCATTCTCAAAGGTAATCGCTTGGCAATGTTCAGCGAGATTGGCTGTAGCGATCGCATCAGCAACATCGCCATAAATTACGCGATCGGCAACATTCACGGCTGAGTCATCAGGACTTGCTGCTTGCACAGTTAGTTCAATCCCAAGATATTTGGCGGCGATCGCCATCATCCATGCCAACTGACCGCCACCAATTACCCCGATTTTTTGCCGAGTCACCACTAAAAAAATCCTGAATTAATATTTCTATAATTTAACAGATAGCCTTTCATTATAACTTGACGGTTCCGTTATCTTAAAAACCGAAAAAATGAGTAGCGCCGCTACTCATTTTTTGTTACAGCCTATTGAGGGTTCTAGATATGCGCTGCGCGTTTGTAAGCTTCATCCAACACTTCGCTGAGAGTTGGGTGCGCGTGAACAATTGTCGCTAATTTCTGGACAGTAGCGCGATCGCGTATCGCCGCAGAAGCTTCATGAATCAAATCTGAAGCATGAATACCAATAATATGTGCGCCCAAAAGTTCGCCTGTATCGACACGGTAAACAATCTTGGCGAGTCCATCGGTTTCTCCCTCAGCGATCGCCTTAGAATTTCCCTTGAAGTAAGACTTCGTAGTCGCCACCTTAAAGCCTTCCAGAGTCCCCTTTTCCTTAGCCTGTGGCTCCGTCAAACCGACAAAGCTAATTTCAGGATGCGTAAAAGCAGCCGCAGGAATACTTTGATAATCAACCGTGGCATGGCGATCGCAAATATTTTCTACCGCCACAATGCCCTGAGCCGAAGCCGCATGAGCGAGCATCATCTTACCAGTCGCATCCCCGATCGCCCATAAATGGGGAACAGAAGTCGCCATCTTGTCATCCACATCAATAAATCCGCGTTGATTGGGCGCGATTCCCACACTTTCTAAACCAAGATCCTTAGTAAGCGGAATCCGACCAGTCGCAACCAGACAAGCATCGACTTCTAAAACTTCAATTACTTTCTTCGTCTTTGCATCGGTAAGTTCAATTTTAACTGGCGAACCTGCGGTGATTTTAGTCGCAAATACACCTGTTCTCGTTTCAATGTCGCGAGGCTTCAGCAATATGCGTTCCGCGATCTTGGCAATATCAGGATCAAACCCCGGCATCAAGATATCTAACGCTTCGATCATCGTCACTTCTGAACCAAGCGCCGTATAGACATCCGCAAATTCTAGACCGATATAGCCGCTACCGATAATCGCAATCCACTGCGGTAAGGTTTCCAGACGCACTGCCTGATCGCTAGTAAATACAGTTTTGCCATCGAGTTCAACACCGCGTGGCACAAATGGTTCGGAACCTGTAGCAAGAATAATATCTTTGGCGCTGTAAATCTTGTCGCCAACGCTAACCTTCTGCACACCCGCCACACGACCGCGACCTTGCAAAATATCTACGCCTAATTTTTTAAGGCTATTGGTTAAGTCGCCGCGCAATTTCAACACTAAGTTATCGGCATGACTAGCGATCGCGCTGCGATCAAAATTCACTTCACCGATATCAATACCCAGCGCCTTGAGGTGAGACTTTGCCCGCATTTCGCGTACACGTCCCGAAGCCGCCAACAAAGCCTTTGAGGGAATGCAGCCACGATTAACACAGGTTCCGCCCATCACACCATCCTCAACGATCGCCGTTTTTAATCCACAGGCGACGGCGTGAAGTGCAGCACCATGTCCACCAACTCCCGCACCAATAATGATCAAATCGTAATCAAACTTTTCCGACACCGATCTTTCTCCACTTAAATCAAATACTATTTTGGCATCGTTTGGACATCGTATTAGCCCCCTATCGAGGTTATTACTTAGCGATATTCTTGAAATTTTCCAACAATTTTATTAACCAGAATTTCTATTCGTGGATTATCAAGTACCTTTGAGCCAAGCTCAAGAAGATTAGCTCGACTATAGTTTGATGTTCGACGAGTCAGAAATCTTACCAAAGCCTCAAATAAGTTTTTACCACGTAATGCCCTAGCATATTCTCGATGAATACGATCTACAAGCTCGTGAGGTGGATCGACAAAATTTATTTTTTGCTTAAAATTGGGACAAAGTGTATCATCTGGACATATCCTATTTATATTAACATCACATTTAGAATAACTAGTCTCTTGATATCTATTGACTTCAAATGCAAACCAAATTGATAGCTCTTTAATTAAATTCTCAAACTTTTTTACATCATCTTTATCTAATAGTCTTTTGAAACTTTGTTCAACATAAATATCATTTTCTAATGAGTATCCATCTGTAAATACTATTTGACTTTTATATTCTTTTGGAATACCAAAAAAGAACCACATATCTTTGTCGGCAACAAAGACAACTTGAGCATTTTTAAATTCTTCTCTTCTTTGAAAGATATTGAGAAGAGTTGGTCTTCCTTGACAAGGTAAAACATCAACATCTTCAATATTAATCTTGCTTTCTAGGTATCTGTTATATACAGATAAATCATCACTACCTTCAACTAAGATTGTTGGAAGTGATGTGTCTCTCAATAGAGCTACAATTTCATCTTCAGAAAGATACTTTCCTTTACTCATTCACCTTTCTCCGATGAAAGTATAAGCTCTTTATCTGAATATTTAGAGTAGATCATAGGGGAATGTGTAGCCACAATAAACTGGTTACTTGATTGTTGTTTCATCAAGTTAGGAAATAATCTACGCTGCCAATCTGGATGAAGACTTAATTCAGGTTCATCAATAAATATTACTGAGTCTTCATAAAATGCGTTATAGCAAAGAAAGCTAAGCATTTGTTGTTCACCAGATGAAAGCAATCTAGAATCAATAGCGTTGTCTGAATCTCCAATATTGAAATCATCAAGTTTGACACCTTTATAGTGCATAACTTTAGTAACTAATTCAGATAGCACTTTAAAAGGTTGTAGAAGTTCATCTCGCTTATTATCAACATCTGCCACTTCTCGCTGTAGTTTACTAACAATAGCTAACGATTCATCCTTGCTATCCCCAATGCCAGATTTTATATTTTCAAGCTTACTAATTAATGATTTATTTAAAGCAAGAGAATATTCATCAATTTTTTCGGTTGTCTCAGCATGGTGTAGGCGGAGCAAATAACCAAGATCATGAGTTGATATAGAACATATAAATTTATGCTCAGCAAATGACATATTATTTGATAATTTGTCAAATCCATCTTGTATATTTACATTATTTATCTCTCTTAAATCTTGCTTCATATCTGCTAATGACTTGAACGCTTTTGATATAGGTCTCTGGCTTTTAGGATTGATTAATGAATATCCCCCCTCAATCCTTCTAAAAGTTGGAAAAAACAGAGATGATTCACCAATTTTTAAGATTAGAGATTTTAATAACTCTACTCCTCCCGTTGGATTATATTCGCCTAAATTAATATAACCATTTTGTTTAATTCCATTTAAAATACATTGCCATTCAATAGGGCTACTTTTATTTGAGAAATAGGGAAAATACCCTGCATCTTGTGGCGAAACAACAATTGGAGATTGCTCCTTAGTTTCATATGTTTGATTGATTAGTAATAGTGAAAATTTACTGGTTTCCAAGCTGAATTCTTCAAAACTTATTTCAGATATAAGACGGTCGATATTCCCTGAAATTGCATACCAGATCATTTTTAGGAATGTTGTTTTCCCACAGCCATTGATGCCTGTAACAATATTTATGTCATCGTGAAATTCAAAATCACAATCAACTTTATTGTTTAGCCCTTTGACAGAGACTCTTTTAAGTTTCATATTATTTTGCTAGTTGCGATTAGTCTCAATTATACAAGAAAATTCTAACCATCTTTTACTGAGTCGAGAGCAGGAGATAACATAGTTGCATATTTTCCCATTGTACCAACCTGATTTTACAGGCAGAGATTAGAATGAATCAGTTTTTATTTGACCAAGATTATATACTTTGGGTTCAGGAAAATGTCGCCAAGCTTAAAGCCAAAGATTTTCAAAATCTGGACTTAGACAACCTGATTGAAGAATTTGAAAGCTTGATCTATATCCTCAAAAGAGATTTAGATGACGACCTGAAAAACCTGCTTATCAATATGCTCAAACGGCTATACGTCCCCTTACCCAATCAATTTGAGAGATGGCAAAGCGACATTAGCTTTTATCGATGCGGTATTGAGCTTATTTTTGAAGATGCCCCTAGCTTAAAAGAAAACTGGGATAAAAGGTTTGATTTTAACTACTCATCTGCGCTCTATGATCTGAGTGCCGACTATCCAGATACGAACTTCCCTAAAGCGTGGGAACTTGAACGAGATATTGAGTCGATTTTGAATAAAAGATTCTGGCAATAGCGATCGCACGAATTAATACGAATATTTAACATGAATATTTCCGAAGAACTCTCAACTCTTACCTTGTGGATGTCTGGTGAATTTAGTAACCGTGAGCAAGCGCTCGATCAACCCATATGGTTTGTGAATTTAGTCTGGTGGCAACGACCAATTCCTCATAAAGTTTTCGGGGAAGTTGCTTTGTTTGCTGAGCAAGCTAATGCCCTTAAAAGCGATCGCCCCTATCGTCAGCGCATTCTCCAATTCATTGAAACCGATGGCAAGATCCAAATCAAATATTGGGGCTTTAAAGATCCCAGTGCGTGGTCAGGAGCAGGAAAAGATCGCGATCGCCTCAAGCAAATCACCATTAATGATATCGAGCCTCTCGCAGGATGCTTATTAGATGTTGATTTTGCGAATGGTTGCTACGAAGCCACAATGCCAGCCGATGCCAAATGTTGCTTTCAATATTTAAACGAATCGCGACAGGTTGTTTTAGGTTTTGAAGTGACAGCGAATAGTTTTTGGAGTGGCGATCGCGGCGTAGATCCTGAAACTGGAGCAGCGATCTGGGGTGCAATTATGGATCTTTATAAATTCAAGAAAATCCAAGATTTTAGCCATGAGTTTTAGGTCGTGAAGGCTCACGACAACAAATAATAGACTGTGACCATCGCACTCAATCTCCCTGTCTACACCTATTTTTAGAGATACTCTTAATCCAAGTGGCGACAGCTATAAAATGCCAACTGCCCCACCTAGCAACACTATAATCGTAGTAATCGCTAAGGGGTGTATAAACAAAGCCCAAACATTAGGAATTTTAATTCCTTCACAAAGCGGAAATATAAAACTGGCGATCGCGGCATTGATCCCTAAAAAGCAAAATGCCCATAGGGGAATCCATCGCAAATTTAACCCGACTAAAGCAATCCAAACAAATATATTTGCGATCGCGACAATGCCAACGCCCTGAACCCAAGCTTTTCCAGACTCAATCGGGCGACTTGGTGACATCCATACCAGTCCCATCCATGTTAATGCTGCCAATAAACCGCAGGCGATCGCATCATAAAGAAAGTGCATATATTTCGTGTCTCGCTAGTAACTGATTATTTGTGAGACGCAAAATGCTCCACAAATAATCAGTCTTATTCAATTCTGGCAGGAATCCCTTGACGGCGTAATTGTTCAATTCGGTTTTGAGCCGAGCTAGGATTTTGGTAAGCACCAATTTGCACTTGTCCATCACTTGGACGCACATACGCATCTTTGAACACCTGTTGAGCGCTAGCAGCATAGTTATTTTCGACAACTACACGATAGCTGGTACTTGGAGCAGCAGGTACACTTGGAGCCGATGAGTCAGGAGCCGATGACAAGGGCGCAGCATACTTCACCGCAGTATTGCTACTGCGTGGAACAACGTAGACAGGGGTGCGTGGAGCAACATAGGCAGTTGTCGGCGTGCTTGTCGAAGGTGCTGGACTATTAGAACTATTAGAACTATTAGTTGAACTGCGCGGCGCAGGTGGTTCGTAATTTTGACGCGCAGGAGCAGGTGGACTGTAGCTACGCTCTAAAGGTGCTAAAGCTGATGGTAGCGGCGCAACTGAAATTGCTGGGAAGGCAGTTGATGGCACGGTTCGCAAGGGTGTACTGGGGACAAAGGTACTACTCGGTGCGAATAAAGATGATGACTTCGTTGATGGGTTGGCTAATAGGTCTTTGGGTGAATTAGTTAACGCTTTATTATTTTTAGTCAAACTGTCAATTGTTTGATTTGACTGAGTTTTATCACCTGCAAAAGGCACAAAATTCAAGGAGTCACCCGCTTTTTGCTGATTTTGCAAATTAATATCGCTGCCTAAGTCTGAGGCTTTGCCATCGGTTTGGGAGGACTTTGGGCGTGATTCAGGTTTGAAAAGTTTTGTCATTCCCGATGGATCGACCATGAGATAGCCGATCGCCGCACTAGAGCAGAGCAATAATAACAACGAAATAATCCCCACAGGATTCATCAAGCTGCGTAAGCCGCTCTTTTCGTTTGCTGCGCTGGGAATGGGGTATTCAGACTCTTGGTAGATGGAGTCTTGATAATGATCAGCATAATCATTGGCAAAGCCTTGCAAAATATCATCATCGTCAGGTTCAGGCAGTTTTGCCATCGTTGGCAAATTGAGATCGATTGTGGAATTACCATAGCCGTTTCTGTCTTGATCGTAGGCGATATCTCCGTGAGTATCTCCCAAATTTTCGAGGCTATAGAGATTTTCTGAACCTCTAAAATTATGCAACTCGGCTGTAGATATATTGATCGATGGACTTATGGGGCTTGATGCTGGTACTGCCCGCATGACTGGCATCATGGGCATTTGGATAGTTCGGCGATCGCTATTAGTTTCAGTAATTGGCTCGAGCGGTGATAGCGCATCCGACAAACTGGGCGATGTCCAAATCGATTGATTTGAAATAGCGCGGGGTCTAAAGGGATTGAGATAAGAAATTGTTTGACCGTTGGCTTGCCAGTGGCGATAACGATCTAGCTCGTCATTGAGGCTCGCATCCAAACCAGCCAAAGCTGTTTGCAAGACTGATGATTGGGCGATCGCTGACAGCAGAGAATCAGTCTCTATGTCAGCGACTCTGTGTTTGGCTGTTTTGGAGATAGTTGGGGAGATGGTGGGACTCAATGTTTGCATAATCTTTACCTCAGGCAGTAACGGCGGGTTGAGCTAGGTAAATGTCTCGAATATCTTCGGGAAGGGCTGCTTCTAGGGCGTGATAAGCCTTGACTAGAAGTTGCTTAACATCACTAGCAGAGATGTTTTCGCCTTCTGCATGTAAATAAGCAGCGATGCGCGTATGACTCCACTGAAAAGTTTGAGACAACAATAGTATCAGACGTAGGTTACCCGCCATTTGATTCAGGGCTTGATTAAGGTAGCACCAAAATACGGGCGGTGTATCTTTGAGTGAATATTGAATATCTTCAACGGGTGGCACTTCGGCACGATTGATCATCATTGCGGCAATATTAATTAGCCAGCTTTGCAAGGATAGATGCGGCTTGGTCGCTCGCAAGTCTAGCACTCGCATTTCGTGGTAGATATATTCCCACGTTTTCACGAATAAATAATCTGATTGCACTGGCGATCGCGTAGCCGTGCTAATCAGGGTATATAGCACTTGTCCATAGCGACAAAAAATTGCGGCAAAAAATTGACCCTCTTCAGGATGTCTTTGAAATAGCGTCACGAGTTCGCGATCGCTCTTCTGGAAAAGCGCCTGAATTTTAGGGTGATGAATTTCGGGAAGGGGGGGAAGCTGCACGGTCACGGCTATTGCTAGCTCACTCTAAAGGTTTTCAAATTTGATGCACACATACTAGCAGCAAAGTATGATAATGCAACCCGTACTTCGTACTAAATAGAAAATTGCTAGAGAGAATATAGATATATGAGGGTTGAAGTCTATAAATTGCCTCAAAATAGTCCTGATGATCTGTCCGCCTTAGATATGGCGATCGCAACTGGTAAGATTTCCCCTCATAAAATTGTGGCAATTATGGGGAAAACTGAAGGTAATGGTTGCGTGAATGATTTCACACGAGGTTTTGCGGTTCAGAGTTTAAAGAATTATCTAAAGGAAATCATTGGGCGCGGACAATCAGATGCGATCGTCTATGTGATGTCTGGCGGGACGGAGGGAGTTTTAAGTCCACATTTAACGATCTTTACAAGCGAAGAATCTCAATCTGACCAGCCAAAACAGATGGGTTTAACCTTGGGTGTGATCCATACTCGTGATTTCAGCCCAGATGAGGTTGGCTCATTAACTATGGTTAAGGAAGTCGCCGTAGCAATTAATAAAGCAATTCAGCAAGCAGGGCTTGCCAAGGCTGATGTACATTTTGTGCAAATAAAATGTCCTTTGATTACTAGCCGCGATCGCCAGTTGATGACCGATGAAAAAGGTGTGGTTAGTAAATCTATCTCAGCGAGTAGCTATCAATCGATGGGCTATTCGCGGGGCGCTTCAGCATTGGGAGTAGCTGTGGCACTAGGTGAAGTGAATCTAGAGGAACTTACAACCGAAGATATTTGTCAGAACTACGCATTGTATTCAAGCATTGCTTCAACCTCAGCAGGGGTAGAGCTTCGTAATTGCGAAATCTTGGTTATGGGAAATTCCCCGCAATCAACGAGCAATTTTGTAATCGCTCATAGCGTGATGCAACATGCCCTTGATGTTAAGGCGATCCATCAAGCGATCGCCGCAACAGGACAACCCCTTGAGCGCGTGGTAAATATATTCGCTAAGGCTGAAGCAAATCCGAAAGGAGAAATATTAGGTAGGAGAAATACGATGATGGATGACTCTGATATTAACCACACACGTATGGCAAGAGCAGTAGTTGGCGCTGTAGTCGCTTCGGTTATCCAAGATCCTATGGTCTATGTGTCAGGCGGAAGTGAGCATCAAGGACCCTGTGGTGGCGGTCCCGTTGCCGTGATTTCTCGCTTGTCATAATTGGATAGTTGTGAAAGTGCGCCCTTAGGGGCGCACTTTCACAACTCATTTATAGGATTGCTATATGATCTATCGTAATTTGGCTGATATTAATATTTTCGATTCACCGCAACTTGATCGCTTAGCGACGCAGATGGCAAAAGGGAGATATTTGCAGGTGTTAGAATCTGAGCCAAATTTTTTTAAAATTCAATTACTCGAAGATGACTATTCAGGGTTGCTTGATCGCCAAGATTTCGAGAAGTTAGAACTCAGCGATCACCAAAGTTATATTGCTAATTTGCCACCTGCTTTAAGTGTTGCGGAAATAGGCGATCGCATACCCGCAGTAATTACATTTATTCAACAAGCAATGGCAACTCCAAATGAATATTTGTGGGGAGGTACGGTTGCGCCAAATTATGATTGTTCGGGATTGATGCAAGCCGCTTTTGCTTCGGTGGGGATTTTGATTCCTCGCGATGCTTATCAACAAGAGGCATTTGGCGAGCCAGTAACTTTAGAAGAAATCCAAATTGGTGATTTAATCTTTTTTGGCAATCCGACCAAAGCGACTCATGTTGGTATTTATGTTGGCAATGGCGAATATATCCATAGTTCTGGTAAAGAACATGGACATAATGGAATCGCTGTTAGTGTAATTGTTGGTGAAATTATGAGTGCGATCGCCGAACTAGACAAGGTTTCGCAATGGTATGCCAGCCAACTACGCGGTGCAATCAGAATTACAAAATGCTACTCTTGATATATTAATGATTATCCACCCAATTCTTTATTCTTTTAGGCGTTGTCCCTATGCGATTCGGGCAAGAATGGCTCTTAATTATGCTGGTATTAGTTATGAACTGAGAGAAGTTTCTTTAAAAAATAAGCCTAGAGAAATGCTAGATATTTCACCAAAAGGAACAACGCCTGTGATCCAGATATTTGATTCTGGGACTGTCGAGCGCGATTTTATTGTTTTAGAAGAAAGTCTCGATATTATGAATTGGGCAATTCAACAAAACGATCCGCTTAATTGGGAAGATTTATCAGATGAATCTGTGGCGATCGCTAAACAGCTTATCAATACAAACGATCGCGAATTTAAGCAAGCTCTTGATCGCTACAAATATCCAAACCGATTCCCTGAAAAACCGCAAGAATTTTATCGTCAACAAGCGGAAGAGTTTCTTCAAGTTTTGGAAGTTCAACTTCAGTCAAATAATTTTTTAATTTGCGATCGGCAAACCTTAGCGGATATAGCAATTTTCCCCTTCGTGAGACAGCTAGCTTATGTAAATATCGACTGGTTTAATTCAAGTCCCTATCTAAAGTTACAGCAATGGCTAAAATGGCATGAAACTAGCGCGATGTTTGAGTTTGCGATGCAAAAGTTTCCTGTATGGATACCAGAGCAAGAAGCGATCGTGATTACTTCATGAGAGCAAAAGAGGCGCTTCGCACCTCTTTTGCTCTCATGCGATAAAATACTGTAGGAAGTTTGCAACGCTTGACGATGACAACTTCCCATAACGAATATGGAGCTAAATATGAAACCCCTTGCCCTTTTGAGTGTCTCTGACAAAACAGGACTACTCGACCTTGCCCGCGAACTATCGACCACCTATAACTTTCAGCTAATCAGTAGCGGTGGGACTGCCAAGGCACTCAAGGCGGCCGAGCTTGAAGTTACCAAGGTTTCTGACTATACAGGCGCACCTGAAATTTTGGGCGGACGAGTGAAAACTTTGCATCCGCGCATTCATGGCGGCATTTTGGCAAGACTTGAATTACCTGAACATCAGCAAGATTTAGCTGATCATCAAATTCAGCCAATTCGGATTGTCGTGGTTAATCTCTATCCATTTGCAGAAACGATCGCCAAGCCAAATGTGAAGCTCGAAGATGCGATCGAAAACATCGATGTCGGTGGCCCCACGATGATTCGTGCTTCTGCGAAAAACTATACCCATGTCGCCGTGTTATCTAGCCCTAGCCAATATCCAGAATTTCTGGCAGAACTGAAAGCGAACAATGGCGAAACGACCTTAGAATTTCGCAAAAAGCTAGCGATCGCCGCTTTTCAACATACACAGTCTTACGACAAAGCGATCGCAGACTATCTGGAAAATGAGCAGAAAGCAGAACCAGATTTATTAAATACACTCGCTTCTTCCTATACATTGCTATGCAACAATCCTAAGCCTCTCCGCTATGGCGAAAATCCTCATCAACCCGCCACATGGTACCAAGTTGGGGCAACGCCCAAAGGATGGTCATCCGCGCAACAACTGCAAGGGAAGGAACTCAGTTTTAATAACTTGTTGGATCTCGAAGCAGCGCGGAGCATTATCACCGAATTTAGCGACGACCGCCCCTGTGCCGTGATCATCAAGCATAACAATCCCTGTGGTGTGGCGATCGCCTCGACCATTGCCGAAGCTTATCAAAAAGCCTTTGAAGCAGATTCCACTTCCGCCTTTGGTGGCATCGTCGCGCTCAATCGCCCGATTGACGCAGAAACTGCCCAACTTTTAAATAAAACATTTTTAGAATGTGTCGTTGCTCCTGCCTGTGTCCCAAGTGTGGCGGCAATTCTTAGCAAAAAACAAAACTTACGGGTGCTAGTTCTATCTAATTTCAAACATGGTTCTTCTGAAACCGTGAAGACGATCGCGGGTGGAATGCTAGTCCAGCGCTCTGATGATGAGACGGTAAACCCTGAGACATGGAAAGTAGTTACAGAAAAACAACCCACGCCTGAGCAGTTACAGGAATTGATTTTTGCTTGGAAAATTAGCCGTCATGTTAAATCTAATGCGATCGCGATTACCAAAGCCCTTACCACCATCGGAATTGGCGCAGGTCAAACCAATCGCATCGGTTCAGCTAAAATTGCCATAGAACAAGCTGGCGAAAAAATACAGGGAGCTTTCCTTGCTAGTGATGGATTTTTCCCCTTTGATGACTCTGTGCGTACTGCCGCAGCCGCAGGGATTGTGGCGATCGTCCAACCGGGGGGAAGTATGCGCGATGCTGATTCGATCGCGGCGGCGGATGAGCTTGGCTTGATTATGATATTCACAGGCGTGCGACATTTCTTGCATTAAAAAGTCCACAAAAAAAGGGTGCTTCGCACCCCTTTTTTTGTTTCTATTGGTCGGCAATTAATAAAAAGCGAATATGTTCCATACTTGGCTCAGCACGGAGAGATTGTACTTTTTGAGCAAATTTTGTACTAGCAATAATCACATCAGGCTGAAAGGCGATCGCACTAGCTCGTAAATCATCTTGGGGAGAGATTTTGGAAGGTAGGAAACCTTGATTTTGCAACGTTTCCATTAATAGATCGATAGAACTAAAATTATCGTTAATCACCAAAATCTTTTTGGCTGTAGAAGCCTTACTAGACAAAAGAATTTCCACCTCTCGTTGCAATATGGTCATGTCTAGCGGCTTAGTCACATAACTATCTATTCCTAAATGAAGACCATTATCTTTGTCATCTAATATTGAGACAATGATAATTGGAATATCTAGGGTAGCAGGATCGGATTTGAGAATTGCTGCCACATCATAGCCATTAATTCCCTTCATGATAATATCAAGGGTAATCAGATCGGGGCGACTTTCACGGACTTTGGCGATCGCCTCACTCCCATTTGCAGCTTCGCGCACAACATAGCCTTTAGCCTCTAGTTCCTGTCTGAGTAGTTTCCGAATACTCGCATCGTCATCAATTACTAGGATATTCTTGGGTAACCCAATCACATCCTCAGATTGGGATTGATCATTTGAAGTCACCCTCTTCTTGAGTTGGTCGATGAGAATGTCGAAATTAATTAAGGGGATCTGAGAATTTTCTGCGCTAATCGGAAGCGTAAAAGAAAAAGTACTTCCCTTGCCAATTTCACTCTCTACCCAGATATTGCCTCCGTGATGGATAACTATTTCTTTACAAATTGGCAACCCTAGCCCCGTTCCTTGGGGCTTATCAGTGAGCGTATCGCCGACTTGTTTAAATTTCTCAAACACTTTTGGCTGGTCGGACTCAGAAATACCAACACCTTGATCGATGATGCTGACCACAATCGATTGATTATCTTTCCTAACCCGACAAGTGATACCACCTTCTTGGGTGAATTTCACCGCATTAGAGATCAGATTAATTACAACTTGAATCAGGCGATCCTTATCACCATCGATATTTGGTAAGTCTGCGTCAATCTCTCGAATTACTGCTAATTCTTTTTGCTCAAAGAGTGCAGAAGTTGCCGAAAAAGCCCGATCAATCACTTCTATAATTGCCAACGGCTCCATATTCCATTGCATTTTACCAGCTTCCATTTTGGCAACATCTAGAACCTCGTTAATTAGCTTAGTCAGGCGCGTTCCTTCAGATACAATAATTTCAAGATTTTCGGTGACTTGACGCACACTGCGATTTACTTTCTTATCATCGGTCTGAATCAAGGGGAAGATCGATTCATCCAGCTTTTTCTGAATCAACTTGGCAAACCCTAGCACAGAAGTAAGGGGTGTTCGCAATTCATGAGATACAGTTGAGATGAAGTCTGTTTTCATCCGATCAACTTCTTTCTCAGCAGTGATATCGCGAATTAGAATTACAGTGCCTAGATAATCCATTCCCAATGTAGCTTCTCCTGAAGTGTTTACCTCGCTAAAGATCGAAGTAGCAACCGCTTTGCCAACACGGCGATCGGGAAGTTGAAACTCTTCGCTAAAGACTTGTTTGGGATTTTCTCTAGTACTCTTAACTAGATTTGCGATCTCCTCAGCTTTAAATATTTCCCAGTAATTCTCAGACGTAGAAATCTCACTATTACTGACTCCGATCATGCCTGCGATCGCGGGATTAAACTGAGTAATCCGATCTTCGCCATTAACTACCAACAATCCATCCACCATGTTATCGATAATCGCTTTGATTTCACTGGTGCGTTGTTCGACTTTCTGCTCTAGGGTGCGGCTGTAATCGGCTAACTGCTCACCCGAATTTTTGAGTTGTGATGTCATTTGATTAAAGGCGATCGCCAAGACACCAATTTCATCTTCAGTTAATACTGGTGCTTGCGAATCGAGATTACCGCTAGCAACTTGGTTGGCAGCATCAGCGATCGCCAAAATCGGTTGAGTAACTCTTCGGGCCAGTAAGTAAACAGCAGTTAATAAGATACCTGCGGAACTAAGTCCAATCAACAGAATATCTCTCGCTAATCGATTCGCAGGCTCAAACGCTTCATCTTGATTAATCTCCGCTAAGATCGCCAGATTTTGCGTTGTTGACCAGCGAAATACGCCAACTACAGGTATACCAGTGTAGTTGTTATACAAACCAAACCCATCTTGCTTAGCAAGCGCTAAATCGATAGCTTCACTTTTTACCTCAACAATATCTTTGCTATCTGTTTTGTTTTTATTTTCTTCTCTAGAGCCAGAAATGAAAACGCTTTTTTTGCCAGCTCTACCGACTAAATAGGTAGCGCCTGTTTTACCTAGCCCAGTCCTTTCGCGAATGAGATTATCAATGTCCTCAAGTGCTAGATTAACTGTAATTGCACCCATAGCTATTTGCTCGCGATCAAATATGGGAGTTGCGAAAGTTATTTGCGCTTTACCAGTTGACTTTGACAAATAGAAGTTTGGCACAACTGTATTTGCATTTTGTCTAGTAAAATAAGTCGTCGGATCTCCTAAAGTCCGAAATTTGCCGACCAAAGTATTACTTTCACTAGAAAAAACAACGACCCCCCCATTGGTTGTAGCAATGATGCTGGATAAATTTTCTTTGATGTCTGTTATATCTTTCAAAGACTTGCTCAACTTTGCATATGTTGCTAAGTATTCAGGTTGGTTTGGCGATATCGTTACAAGTGTGGCTAATTCATCCCTGATTTCTGGCAACTGAGCAAGGAGAATGACATCCTTTCGTTGCCCTTCAACCCATCTATTTAGTTGGTACTCTTTGAGAGATATTGTTACCTTTAGGCGCTCAATCACTGAATTCTGGAGTGCGTCACGAGCGCGCACATAAGCAGAGAAAGCCACAATATTCACAGTTACTGTAGAAAGCACTGAGAAATAGGAAACAAGTTGAAGTAGTAGACTTTTTTTCCAGAATTTCATTTTGCGACCTCTAATATTTTTTATGAATCTCAATGACAAATTTAATGACAAATTTTAGTTAAAGCCTATTTCCAATTAGAAAAAATATCAACAATTTGGCTAATCGCTTTAGTAGCGGCTTCCTCTGGCGACACTTTATCTCTAACAATATTTAGGATTGTCTTGGGCCAAATATTTTTTTCTAAAACAACACTATAGGCAGGGTTGATTGCTTCATAAGATGGACGAGTTGGCTCCTTTAGTAATTGATTAATTGCTGAGGAAAAATGGGGATCGGCTTCTTTCCAAAATGGGTCTTCCAAAAGTTGCGGCATTACTGGAATTAATCGCCCCTTACTGCCTTCTTTAATGAATTTATTTAGGATTTCTGGTCTCAAGAAATATTTCATAAAGCTTTTTGCTTGGTCTTTATGTTTTGACTTCTCAAATATTACGACTTGCTTGATCCCTAAGATGGATTTTAAATCAGAACCATCAGGTCTGTTAGGTAAATCATCTGTGACAATTTTATTAAAATATAAATCGCGGGAAGTTTCATTATACTTATTTTTAGGTAACTTTTGAGTCAATGGAATTGACAAACTACCATTAAGAGTCATGACTGACTCACTCTCCAAAAAGCTGATATTGTTCCCAGAGTCACTCCATTCGACTGCTTTGGGCGGGACATATCCACCTATGTATAATTCAGTGTACTTTTTAAGAGCTAAAATTATTTTGTCTTTGTTACCAGTTTCCTCGATCAAGAGATTGCCACTATCATCAACGATTTTGACATCATAAGCTTCAAGGAATTCTTCAAAGAACAAAAAAGTGTCTGTCCCCAAATCTGACATTGGTAGCCCTATGCTGTATATGTTATTGACACCTTTTATATCTCGGAGATTCGTTTGTACTGATTGCCAAAATTTCCAATACTTATCCCATTCTTTAGGTATATCAGTCTCCTTAAAACCTGCTTGTTCTAAAAGATTTTTCCAATAAAAAATATGAACAGTTTGCTGACCGATCGGGGCTGCATAGTAGCTGCGTTTTTTAGTTACTCCATTCTGATAATTAACAACTTGTAAGGCAGTAGGTATATAAGTATCTTTAATTGGTTGAATTATGTCGGAAACATCAGCAAGCTCATTTTTCCAAGCTAGTTTTGGGAAGAGATTAGTGTCAGCGGTCGTACTGTAGAGAAGATCTGGCTGACTTCCTGTTTCTAGGGCTTTAGTTACTTCTGAATCTAAAAGGTTAGTCGGGACAAGTCTTAATGAAGCTTTCAGACCACTTTCTTTTTGCCAGCCTTCTACCAATTGGGCAATTAGGGTGTTTTCCTCAGGCAAAAAACCTTGATACCACCAAATCCTGAATTCGTCTGCACCGCCTGCCCCTACGTTTAGGGTCGTGATCTTACTGTTGTTTGAGGGAGCGCTACATGTAACAAGACAAAAGACGGTGATAAAGATAATTAGCCAATTGCCGATGCGCTTATACATTTTACCGACTCAAATTTGAAACTAAACATATTCGTATACAGTGAAAAATACTTCATAAGCGGGTTAATAGTCAATAGTTAGAAGGGAATCTAAGTAATTCTCATTATAGATTTTCTCCAAGTTGCCATAAATTTTATCAGGTTGACCTTCAAAATCACAAATATGAAGTTCAGTGATTATATTTTTGCTAAATCAACTAAATCTGGTAAAACTAAAGTTCCTATGGGAAAGGGGTTTGTTGAGGGATACCGTGTAACTCTACCTATAAACTTCACATCCGCAGCGATCGCGCCTTCATAGTCAGCGATCGCATCGCCAACCATCAATACGCGATCGTGATCGAATCCATATTTTGTTAAAACATTCCCAATGATATCTGCTTTCTTACTAGGCGAACCATGTATTGAAACAAAATAATGCATCATTTCTCGCCGTGAGACAATTCTGTTTAATTCTTCATCTGGTGTAGCCGAGGCAACAAACAAAGGGATTCTTTGGTAGTACTCCTCTAAAAAATCATAGGCTCCAGCTACATATTCGGCTGCGATGACAGCATCTTCTACATATTTAGAAAAACGTTCGCCTAAGCTAATCTCTTCTTCTTTGCTTAAGGATTTCCCAAGCAAATTCTCGTGATAGTGTTTGAACTTAGTAAAGCGCGATAATCCACCATTCAAAATATGGTAATCAACGACTTGTCTAACAATCCCATCACCGTATTCAGAATATAAATCAGCAAAAGCTTTGGTTTTTACATCAACTGACTCAACCAAGACTCCATCAAAATCAAACACAATTGCATCGTATTTGCTTAACATCACACTTTTATTCTGTTTATTATTTACTCATCTTACGCAGAAGCGCCAATTCAAATTTGAAGTTCAACAGGTTCTGATGCCCCAAAGAATACTTCATGAGGCGTGCGCTAGTCAAGAGAATCTCTTGGTCTATGGTTGTCAAATTCACAATCTTCTAGAAGTCCTCTTCCTTCACCATCTTAAAATTCGTGGATTTGGGATAGAATTGCCTAATCAATCTATTTGTATGCTCGTTCAATTCGCTCCCACTCGATTGGGAATTCCTCCACGTTTCTGCTTCACTCCTTTTCGCCGCCTCCGTTTCTGTCTCAGATATTGCTTCCGCATCCCCAGTTCTTGGTGTTTTACATAGATTAGAGTATTTGCTAAATCGTCTCATAGCTCACTGTCGGCTTCCCTTCTCGTTTCATCCGTCCTGCTATTTGTTCTAGACTGTGGTACTGCTCTAAGCTTTGTTTGACCTCCTCTATTGTCGTAGCAATGATTCTCTTGATCGTCCCTTTGCTTTTACCCTGCGCTGTCTTGCCGTTGCATCGGCGGTATCTGGTAAATAAACTTTGTATTCCTCGCTGGTGTTACGATTTAGCTCTCTTGATATCGTACTCTTTGACCGCTTCATAGTTGCGGCGATCGCTGACATTGACAATTTGTCTGTCACTCTTAATTTGTAAATCTCTGCTCGCTCTGAAATGGTAAGATGTGTATAACTCATGAAGATATCCTTATTGTTACGATAAATATCAGAATATCCTTATGAGTCCCTTATGACAAGATCTCTAGGTGTTGCACTTCAAGTTTGAATTGGCGAAAGAAAAATTGAAGCTGGGCTTCGCCCTGCGACCCTCTATAAAAACTACGGGTTTCATCCTAGACGCGGTATTATGCGTAATACTTTTACTCAATCGTGTACTTTGTGACTTAAATCTAGGACACTTGCGTTAAACTAAAAAGCTAAGTCTCTTATATGTAGTTGCTTTACAATGGAGTCACTGTTTTCTACTCAAGGCATCATGGTTATGCTGCTCGGTGCATACGCTGTTGCTATGTGGATGTTCCTCACCAGCGCACCGAAAGTACATACGATCATGGTTTCTAACCTCGATCAAGCGCGATATTTTTACGAAGGCGAATTAAAACTGGCGATCGCTGATGTGCCGCTACATTATTACTATGGCTATGAATATGGTATGGGCGCACCTGCTGACCCCATTTATATTCCTGCTGAAGCCAGACGCGCTCAGTCTAAATATTCGGCAGATATGGAGGGCGCTTGGTATCAACTAAAGAAAAATGTGCAACTGCATATTGTGCCTGGGGCAAATGTCACGGACGCTAATCGTAGTAGGCATATTTGCTTTAACCGTGACTGCGTGGAGCAACTCTTGTTGCAAATTCAGGTTAAGGGGATCAAGCACAAAGTTCGTAGCGAAAAGCCGCTTAACTTTTTGGTTAAAGATCCTGATGGGCAGGTAATTGAAATCGCCGAAGTGATCGGCTAAATAAAAAAGAGGGCTTGCATTGCAAGTCCTCTTTTTTAATCTTGCGATCTAGATAACGTTTAAAGCGATCGCTAGTCTCCAAAATAAGTGTTTGAATATTGGAGTGAGAAGCCTTTAAGCTTTCTTGTCCAAAGTCAAGCCCGATTCTTTACCAAAATTTCACTTCATGCTAGAATTTTGGCTACGGGAAGGGGAACAGTTGCGATCGCGTCCCATAACAGCGTTTTTAATCAAAATCAGTTTCGGCTACTTACCATAATCACGTTAATATTGAAGATTATTAATACTCTATTTTGTATTTTTGTCCCCGATGAATCTAGCTAAAATTCTTAAAGACTCTGAGTACAAGCTTTCACAGTTTAAGGCTGGAGAGGTAGCTTGGTTAGAGCAGTCTATTTTTTTGAAATCTAGTGCTAAGGGGGATGTGCCTTACATTAAGTGTTTGGTGCGGGGTAAAGATATTAAGCTTACGCCTGAAGAGGCGATTAGGCAGCTTTATTTAAAGGTATTGTGCGATCGCTATTTATATCCTGTTAGTCGGATTCAGGTGGAATATGGGGTTAATTTTGGGCGTGAGGTGAAACGGGCGGATATTGTGGTGATGGATAAGCATCGCCCAAATACTGCTTATATCTTAGTAGAGGTAAAAAAGCCAAAACTAAAGGATGGGAAAGAGCAGCTTAAATCCTATTGTCACGGAACGGGTGCGCCGATTGCCGTTTGGACGAATGGGGAGCAAATCTCCTATTATCAACGTAACGATCCTAATCATTTTGAGCCGATTAGCGATATTCCTAATGCGAATCAGAAGCTTTCAGACATTGTGGGTAAACCTTTTACTCTTGATGATTTAATTGCTGGCGATAAATTGGTGAGAGAGAAAAAATCTCTCAAAACTTTGATTCAAGAAATGGAAGATGAAGTGCTTGCTAATGCTGGGGTAGATGTTTTTGAGGAATTGTTTAAGCTGATTTTTACAAAGCTTTATGATGAGTGGTACTCAGGACAAGGTACGCGGCGCAGTACTAGATGTTTAGAGTTTCGCAATACTGGGCAGACGGAAGGAGAACTTAAAACTAAGATTCAAGATTTGTTTGATCGGGCTAAGAAAAAGTGGGAAGGTATTTTTAGTGAGGATGTAAAAATTAGTCTCGCTCCATCACATTTTAGAATTTGTGTCGCATCTTTGCAGGATGTCAAGCTTTTTAATTCCAATATGGAAGTGATTGATGAGGCTTTTGAATATTTGATGAATAAAAATAGTAAGGATGATAAGGGACAATACTTTACGCCGCGCTATGTGATTGATATGTGTGTGAAGATGCTTAATCCAAAAGAGGATGAGTATGCGATCGATACGGCGGCTGGTTCTTCTGGCTTTCCTGTTCACGCGATTTTTCATGTTTGGAAGAATATTTTAAAAGATGAGGGATTAGAAGTTAGTCATTTGTTCTCTTTAGAAGATAAGCCGATTCGCTGTAAGGAATATGTTGAGGATCGGGTTTTTGCAATTGATTTTGATGAAAAGGCTGTGCGGGTGGCGCGAACGCTGAATCTGATTGCTGGTGATGGTCAGACAAATGTTTTACAGCTAAACACGCTTGATTATGAGATGTGGGATGAAATTGCAGAACAGGAAGACTGGCAAAGTATCTATTTCACTGGATTTAATCGGTTGAAGAAATTGCGCCCGAAAGGCAGTAAGGACTATCGAGATTTTCGGTTTGATGTGTTGATGGCAAATCCTCCTTTTGCGGGAGAAATTAAGGAGCCGAGAATTATTTATCACTATGAGTTAGCAAAAAAGAGTGATGGTAAGTGGCAAAACAAGATGGGGCGAGATATTCTCTTTATTGAGCGCAATCTCGACTTTTTGAAGGCGGGAGGCAGAATGGCGGTGGTATTGCCGCAGGGTCGGTTTAATAATTCTTCGGATAAGTATATTCGCGATTTTATTGCCGATCGCTGTCGGATCTTGGCGGTGGTAGGGCTGCATGGGAATACGTTTAAGCCGCATACGGGTACGAAGACTTCGGTGTTATTTGTGCAGAAGTGGAATGATGATCGGTCGGCTGGCGCTCTTTGTCCGCATCGGGATGATTACAATATCTTTTTTGCGACAATGCGGAAGGGTGGTAAGGATAATTCGGGCGAGAAAATCTATGTCAAAAAGTCTGATGGTTCGGGTGAGTTTTTGCTTGATGAACATAGTCATTTAATTGTGGATCACGATTTGTTTAATCATGATGGATTAACTCAAGATGGGATTGCTGAGGCATTTATTGAGTTTGCAAAGAAGGAGAATTTAAGTTTTTTTGATTTAAGCTCATCTGTTATACCGTTTGATGCTGAGAAGTATAATGGGTTGATGGGTGAGCTAGAAGCGGTTGAAGTTCTATTGAGTGAATTAGAACGTACTCACAGACTTGATTCTGAGTTTTTTAAGAAAGAATATCTTGAGAACGTAAGAATATTAAAACAAAAAATTCTAAAACCAATCACTGACTTTGTTAAAGTCTTTGACGGAAACCACATGAAAATCAGTGAGAACTTTGCTGATAGTGGTATTCCATATTATCGAGGACAAGATATACATCACTTTTTTATTGAGCAGTCTTCGCCTATTTTCATTAATGAAGACACCTATAATTTAACTTATATGAAACGCTCTCATCTTAAAAAAGGAGATGTTTTACTTTCAATTGTAGGAACTATTGGAGCCGTTTCTCTTGTCAGCACAAATCAATCTGCAACTTGCAACTGTAAATTAGCAATTTTGCGCCCTAAAAAGATTACGCCTGAATACTTCTCTACCTATCTAAATTCTAAATTTGGGCAAAGTCAAATTAAGCGATTTACTCGCGGAGCCGTCCAAATGGGCTTGATCTTAGAGGATACGGATCAAGTATCAATTCCAGAGTTTTCGTTAAATCTTGAAGAACGTATTTCCGAAGTAATATCATTCGCAAAAAAACAGCTAATACAATCAGAAAAATGTTATCAACAAGCTGAAGATTTATTATTGTCAGAGCTTGGGTTGAAGGACTGGCAACCAACGGATGAAAATATTGCGATTAAGAGCTTTTCGGCTTCTTTTGGGACAAGCGATCGGCTTGACGCTGAATATTATCAACCCAAATATGATGATTTAGAATCAAAAATTAAAAGTTATTCAAGAGGTTTTACAGTTGTTAGAAATGTTCTAACCTCAGACATTAAGAATGGGACTACGCCAGATGATGTAATCAAAGAATATATAAAAGAAAAGCCAAAATTTGTTAGAACTGAAGCATTCAATCAAGCTTTTGAAATAAATGAAGAATCTCTTTATTCAATAGAAAATCATGTTTTTGAAAAATACAAATCTATCAGTATAAAGAAAAACGATGTAATTGTCTCTATGACAGGTACTATTGGCAGGGCAACCGCACACGTTTCTTAACATTTTAATTTAGCTCATTTTCGGGAACGAGTTTTCTGGATTCCAGCGATTGAAGCTCGAAAATATCTTTGTAAAATCTTGATCAAGAATTTTAAATGGCTTGTTTTCTCTTGT
>JBDNJN010000033.1:0-27104 GCA_041687725.1 Pseudanabaena sp. | reverse complement strand
GCAAATATTCTCTCAAAAGTAGCGGTAACACTAGGCTTAGACCTAAGTGGAATCAGTAGAGGCGCTTTGACTACGCCTCTGAAGTCCAAACTATGGGCTAGTCAGGAATCTCAGTCGCTTCAGCGCTGAGAGTGTCAACTTCACGGCTAGTGCTCAACATGCTGCTGTAAATTTCCCTCAGTCTACGATTATGAGTTATGCACCTGCTATGCCCTTTGCGGGATACATGCCAGCCCCAACTAGTGCATTGGGTGCTACTAAAGAAGATTACTTCAATCTTCTCCCTCCAGTAAGTCAGGCTCAGGGTCAACTGAACCTCAATTTCTTGTTAGGCTCGGTTTACTACACTCGCTTAGGAGATTACACTTCTATTCTTGATGTGAGGGTTCAACAACGCCTTCGGAATTTCCAAGATAATCTCAAAGCAATTGAAGTCACAATTCGGGGTCGCAACGAACGGCGTACCATTGGTTCCTACCCGTACTTGCGACCTTCTCAGATACCTCAGAGTATCAATATCTAGAGAGTGTATTAGATACTTTACTAGCCAGACTATTTATTGTCTGCCGATGAAAGCGTCTGGTCATAATCCCTTATCTAGTGCGATCGCTGATCTTGTAGGGTGCATTAAATGAAATATGATGCACCTCATTGTTGTTGAGTGATTGTTATTTATGCGTTACACTGCGCTAACACACCCTACTTTTTTAGCCTTTGGCAGAGATTAGGCAAGTGAAAGGGGTCGGCTTCGTTGTTAAGTCCACAGAAACTATTGGCGATCGCCCTATAAAACACATCACATCATCCGAGAATATTTGTTGTTGGGTGAGATTGCGATCGCATTGTAGCTGTGATGATATGCGATCGCTACTCATCTCAACGCTTGCTCTAACTTATTAATCTTAACCAAGAGATCCTTCCGCAACTCACACAAACTAAACCACTCAAAAAAATCCATCTCATCCCCTAACTGTCCAGATTCAAATTTCTCTTGAAACTGAAGAGAATCAAGCTGATGAACGCGCTCAAACTTGCTGATATCAGCATCATAGATATCTAGCTTTTGTCGATGACGAGTTAACATCACATTTAGCAATTGCCCAAGAATACAATCTAACTCTGAGCGATCGCTACAATTTGCATTAAGAAGCTCTAACTTCTCTAATGTATTCATAATCTATGACACTAGACTTAATTTGTCATTTTACATCAAACCATTAATTTAGCGATCGCTGGTTGAATATGCATTGCGATCGCACTGTAGCTGTGGTGATATGCGATCGCAATGCAAGCACCTAAAATAGCTATAATAGCTAATATCACTTATAACATCACCAATCATGAAAATATTAGGTGCATCAGTAGCCAAAAATCGCTTTGGTGAAATGCTCGACTTAGCTCGTAGAGAACCAGTACAGATATCTAAAAAAGGTCGCGGTGTTGCCGTTGTTCTATCAATTGAAGAATTTGAAAGATTCTCAGATCTAGAAAATCAACTTCTTGGATTAAAAGCCGAAAAAACCCGCCAAGAGGGTTTCATTGGCATCGCAGAAAGCGAATCGCTACTATCAGACATTCTGAATGCTTAAAATCAATCTATCTCGGCAAGCCGCCAAATATCTTAAGAAATTACCAGATAAACAGGCTAAACAAGTAGCTACAAAGTTGACAGAGTTAATTCAAAATCCCTATCCTCAAGACTCTCTCAAATTAAAAGGCTATCCTTATCATCGAGTAGATATAGGCGAATATAGAGCCGTTTACTATCTTGACTCTGAAATACTAGAGATACTGTTAATTGACAAACGGAATGATGACGAGATTTATAAAAAACTCAAGAGATTAACATGATGCGATCGCTTTCTAAATCTCTATTTGATTGATTTTTTGGGATTGCGATCGCATTGTATCTGTGATGATAGGCGATCGCTTGCCCTGTCCGTCCGAAATGACTTTAGAACGTTGGCTGCTTTCTTTCCCTAGTTATGGTTTTTTATTGAGCGATCGCCCTGAATTGGTGGACGAGATTCAATCTCGCTTTCATCGGTCTGTTTATTGTCATGATCTGATGCAGAACCAAAATCAGCATTTGTTTCTGCTTGCTCATTGGTCTAAGAATATCAAATCGATCTAAAAATAAATCCTGATGATGATATGCGATGATTTATAGCATTAACGAACTCATTCTAAGGTTGTTCTATGCCCAAAGCGATCGCGCAAGCAGACACTTTCCTCAAAAAAAATCTGCTGGGATCAGCAGATTTAGCTGATTCCGAGAAAATTTTTATTAAAAAAGATCAAGCTTTTTTTGTCACTGAATATAGCCCCGATCGCAACCAACATCTTTTACTGACGCTTGCATCTCCCTTCACCGCTAAAGACGGTAAAACCCGAATTCAGAAGGTTTATGCCTATGATCCTCATATCAAAATCGAAGGCGAAGATCTGAATCGTCTGATTAAGTTGCCAGTCAAATATTGCTCACAACTTGATAATGATGAGGCAATCTTTGGTCCTGGTTGGCGGCAGTGCAACACCACTAGCAACGCCATGTTAGCTGACTATTTGCTAGCTGGAGCTTTGACAACAATGGCGAAAGCACAGGGTTTTCCAGAGCCAGAATCAGCATATATGCGAATTGTGGGCAAATATGGGGATACTATCGATCATGATGCTCAAACATGGGCTTTAAAAGAACTTGGTATTGCGTCTTACTTTAGCTATTCTCTTTCTGCTAAAGATATTTTATTGTCACTCAAAGCGAATATTCCTGTGGTGGTGGGACTTGCTTACAAATCGAGCGGTCACATTTGTATCATCGTTGGACATGATCCTGCTCAAAGAGTATGGCTCGTTCACGACCCTTACGGTACTCGTCATGGAGCTAGTGATAGCTATGACATTGGCGTTGGCGGTGCTTATGATCCTTATAGTTACGGTGTGATGCAGCAAATTCTTTGGGATAGCGGCGGCGAAGCTGGCTGGGGCAGAATTGTCACGAGCATTAAGGGTAAACCAACTGGTCTACCTTCAGGGCTATAAAGCAATTGCCCAAGGTGCTGGCAAGGGGCTTAAGCCCCTTGTTAATTTCTGAAAAGGCGGCGCAATGCGCCGCTTTTTTTGGGGGATTGGAAGTTTAATTGGTGCGAAAGATGGCTCTTACAGGCAGATGATCGGATATTTTGGAGAAGTAGGTGCGATCGCTATCAAAGCCTAAATCTTTTTGCGGATCGAGAATTTGCACAGTTTGCGGAATATATTCTTCTTCTGCGCCCTTTGGCGCTTTGGAAATCGCGATATGGTCAATCACACAACCAGTGCCGCGATTAGAATAACGCGGACGACCATCGGTAGTTTTTGGCTGACCGCGTTTTTTTAGACAGTTCTCTTTGGCATTGGTTTCTATGGTTCTTGTCAAAAATGTAAGTGGCGCATCACGCAACCCGCGATTTTGGTCTGCCCATGTGGGGCTATTAAAATCACCCAAGAGAATCAAATCAGGATCGGATTGAGAATTTTGCTGATATTTATCAACTTCTTGGCGCAAGCGATCGCTTTGATTTCGACGGATGCGATCGGCTTCTCCACCGCCGCCACCCTTTTGATGGACTACGACTAAAGTAAAATCAAATTTCTGCCCCACTTTGAGATAAGTCACAAGCGGCGATCGTAATGTGCCTGTGATATTTACCTGTCGCCATTCCGTCACCTTTTGCGCGGCGATCGCATCTTTACGATAAAACAGAGCGACTCTCTGTTTATTACCTGTTTCGCCTAAAATAAATTCCCAAGGTTTAGATTTATTCAGCTTTTCTTTGAGTTTTTCAGCAGCGATCGGGCTGACTTCCTGTAAGCCGATCACATCAAAATTACGTTCAATAATTTGACTCACCGCGTCAACTTTTTCCGCATTTAGCCCATCAAAGTTTTCTAGATTAAAAGTTCCCAAGCGAAGTTGGTCTGGCACGCTGGCGGCGCTAAATGGATTTGAACAACCTGCGATCGCCGCTAGGCAACAAATACCTAGCCCAAAAGTATATGCGCGATCGCGATGTGTGACAATTTTTGGAGATTGCAATATAGTCATCAAATTATCAGCTATCTTGCAAAACAAATTTGGCGATCGCTGCTGCTGCACCGTTATTTTCCACAGTCGGTGCAATCCAATTACCAAAGGGCTTTAAGCCTTCAGGAGCATTGCCCATCACCACACCAATTCCTGCATATTCAATCATTTCAAGATCATTAAAATTATCACCGATCGCTAGAACTTGCGATCGCTCAAATCCCAAGATATTCTCAGCTAAATGCTTAACGGCAGTTCCTTTATTCGCGATCGGATTGGTTGCCTCAAAAAATGTCGCCACAGACTTAGTGAGATAAAGCTCTTGCGGCGTATAGCGCCCTTTCAATACTCGCAACATCTCTGTCACCAGTTCAGCAGTGTCACTCAAAGCCAAAATTTTCGTCGGCGGCTCTGTACTTTTGTCAGTCAGAAACTCTCGTAAATCGCCAACCACATTGACTCTAACTTGCGATCGTTCTGCATAGGCTTCAGTTTGTAGTGTCATTTTACGAACATAGAGTTCATCATTTACATAAATATGAATCGAAAGCTGGTCATGAGTGGCATATTCGCCCAAATCATCGAGCAAAGATAGTGCTTGCTCGATATCAACTGGCCAATGCCCGACTAATTCGTTAGTCTTGGGATCTTTAATAAATGCTCCCTGATAGGAGATCAAGGGCTGATCAGCGCCGATTAATTCATGAAATCTTACCGCCGAGCGATACATTCTACCCGTGGCGATCGCCACTTTCACACCCTTTGCTTGAGCCGCTTTTATCGCTTGCTTAACCGCATTATTAACTTGATTGGCATCACCGCTAATCGTGCCATCAATATCTACCACGATCAGTTTAATGTCTTGCGCCATGAGTTTTTTGACTTTATATAAAAACGTAAGGGCAATTCATGAATTGCCCTTACGTTTTTATCACATTACCCAAAAAGTAGATAGTGGGCGCGATGTACCCTCTATCTACTTTTTTCGGGTGAAGACAACTTATTTTTGTTCAGGACAGCTTGTACCGCCCGATATGTTACGGCATTGTTCGCGAATTTCTGCCAACAGACTAGGACTCATTTGCTGAGACTTACTAAGGGCGATTTCAAATTCCTTTTTGGCAGTAGCAATATTATTACCACCTTGCATCCACAGAATTTGTCCTTTGAGATAATGTAAATCTGGATTGTTAGGGGCAGATGTCAACGCCTTATTTACAGCATCTAAGGCAGGTTCTGGTCTACGCGCATCACGATAAGCCAGAGCGATCCCACGCCATTTCAGATAATCGGGTGTTGAATATTGCTTGAGACTTTCTAAAGCCGAATCAAGGTCGGATAAAGGTAATACCGAGGCAATCAGCATGTCGATATAACCTTTTACCAAATTTAGCTCAGGATCGCTAGAGTCAAGATTCTTCGCTTTTTGAATATTGTCAAATACATTCTGTACCAGTGGTAATGCCTTAGCCGCACTAGACAAACCTTCAGTTTTGACGATGTATCCTGCCTCGATCAGATCGCTTGCTGCGAGATAAATATAGGCTCTGAGATTGTCTTTACCTTTCAAGGCTTCAGCATTGACACGGACGCGCTGACCCGCCACTTTCATCCCTAAATAGTCTTCTTTAACGTAAAATGTCGAAGCCCGTAGCGCAAACAAAAGCGGTTCGTCAGCCTCAGTTCGGACAGCGAGATCTAACTGCTTCACCGCCGCCACATAATTTCCGTCTTTAAACATTAATTCAAAGGCTTTTTGGGTTTCACTGCCGATCGCCCTAGGATTTTGGGAGCGAAACGGGTCGGCTGCCCAGCTAGGGCTTACCGTGGCGGCGGAGACTAATGTTGCTAATAGAGATGCAGATATAATTTTAAAAGGACTTTTCATGAGGTTCCCCAAAGGTTTTGGGCTATAGGTATTTATCAAAGTTTAGATCAAATTTCTAAGTGTTCTGACAAATTTAACTTGGATTCAACTTAGACTTAATCTAAATTTAGACTAAATTTTTAATTTGTTGGCAACATATTACGTTTATATGACCATGGACGATTTTAATTTATAAAAAGTTTCTGTTCTTCGCCCGATCAGCCATACATATCTGTCACTAAAGTAAATTGTCAAATTTTTCTTTTCGCAAATTCCTCAAAACAATTGATCATCTATGCTTGAAGTCGCTTCTATCCTTTTAAATTTGAATTTAGATAACTCATATTCAGGGAGATTTTCCTCACCTGTTCTGATTGCTCATGAAGTGCGAACTTCTAACGCAGTTGGTGGCACAATTCATATTGAGCCGAACGATCGCCCGATTTCTGGACAAAAAACAAGGGTTTGGATTGCGCTCACTAAGCGCGGTGGGGAGATTATCCCCTATGAAAAATGTAATTGTCGTCTGGAAGTGCGATCGCTAACTAATAAAAATATTAAGTTTACAGCCCCCAAATTTGCGTCAATTCTTGACCGCTATTTGGGACTACCCAGTATGGAAGTTACATTTCCCGAAGTGGGAAGATATGAACTGCGATTGCGCGGTGAACCGAAGGGAGATCAAGATTTTTCAGAGTTTGAATTGATATTTACAACAAATGTTGGCAAATGAGGGTGCGATTTTGCGCTATATGTGATTAATGCTAGATTTATTGCTTATGGCTGCTTTAGGATTTTTAGGAAGTTTCGGTCATTGTGTGGGGATGTGTGGCCCTTTGACCGTGGCTTTTTCGCTTTCAGGTAAAGAAAGTAATACAGACAATAATTCTAGAGGTTGGCAACAGCATTTGTATTTTCACGCATTGCTAAATATTGGCAGAATTTTAAGTTATGCGATCGTGGGTGCGGCGATTGGGGCGATCGGTTCGGTATTAGTGGCTAGCGGACAGTTTGCAGGGATAGAGAGCGATCTGCGGCGGTGGCTGGCAATTTTGACGGGGATTCTTTTGGTATGGATGGGGATCGTACAGATTAAGCCTGAAGGTTTACCAAATTTTCCATTTTTCAATCCGATGGCAATGGTGTGGCTACATCAACGCCTTAGCGCCGCGATGATGAAATTATCGCTACATTCCCATCCCCTTACACCCGCTTTGCTAGGTATGACATGGGGCTTAATTCCTTGTGGATTTCTCTATACAGCGCAACTCAAGGCGGCGGAAACTGGCGACATGATGCAGGGAATGCTGACGATGTTAGCTTTTGGTATGGGAACTTTGCCTTCGATGCTAGGAATTGGTGTATTTGCGGGGATGCTCAGCCGCGATCGCCGCAGTCAGTTGTTTCGGATGGGCGGCTGGATTACGCTCACTATTGGCATATTAACGCTATTACGAACTAGCGACATGGTGGACTATACGGGGCATGGTGGTTTGATTTTGTTAATTCTTGCCCTAGTTGCGCGTCCCCTTAGTCACATTTATAAGTCTTGGTCAGCATTAATGACCTATCGCAGAGCGATCGGGGTCGGTGCATTTGTTCTATCGCTCGCGCATACTTTTCACATGATCGAGCATACTTTTCAATGGAATTTCGATGCTTTATCGTTCATGATTCCACGACATCAAGTTTCGATTTGGTTAGGGGCGATCGCGATCGCGCTAATGACTCCCGCCGCCCTCACTAGTTCTGATTGGATGGTCAAAAAACTCGGTAAAACTTGGCGCTATTTACATTTGTTATCAGTTCCCGCTTTAGTTCTCGCCTCAATGCATACGATCGCGATCGGCTCTAACTATCTCGGCGCAATGGAATGGACAGCTAAAAATTGGATTTTGACGATTGGCTGTGCAGCGATTACCGCGATTACGCTCTTGTTGAGATTTTGGAAGACCAGACAAGGGGCTTAAGCCCCTTGTTCTTCATAACAATTCGCAGAGCAGACAAGGGGCTTAAGCCCCTTGTTCCCTACAACAGTTCGCCTGTTTCTTGCAAAGAATGTAAGCGATGATAGATGCCGCCTTGGGTAAGAAGCTGTTGATGAGAACCAATTTCGACAATTTGACCTTTATCTAAAACGATGATTTGATCGGCTTCGCGCACTGTGCTGAGGCGATGAGCAATCACAATCGTGGTGCGCGTTCCCTGAATCCGCCGCATCGCAAGTTGGATCGATCTCTCTGATTCATAATCAAGACTAGAAGTTGCTTCATCAAATACGAGAATATCAGGATTGACCAGCAGCGCTCGCGCAATTCCTAATCGCTGACGCTGACCGCCAGATAGCCGCACGCCTCGCTCACCGACGATGGTGTTATAGCGCTGTGGCAATACATCTAGAAACTCATCAACACTGGCGATCGCGCAAGCTTCTTGGACTTGAGCTAAGGTTGCGGTAGGATTTCCATAAACCAAATTATCCATCAACGTTCCATTAAAAATATCCACCTCTTGATGCACGATCGCCAGACGTTTACGATATCCCGTAATATCGAGTTCGGTGATGTTTTGACCATCAATAAAAATACCGCCGCCCATTGGCTCAAAGTAACGGAATAACAGCTTTACCAATGTGGATTTGCCTGAGCCAGATCGCCCAACTAGGGCCACAGTTTCATAGGGTTTAATCGTAAATTGAATCTTCTCTAATACGGGACGATCGCGATCGTAGCCAAAAGTAAGGTTACGAAATTCCACTTTGCCTTCAAACCGATATTGCGGATATTTAGTATTTGGATACAAGGCGATCGACGCATCTTGTCCATTCGGTTGCTTCATGAACTCATGGAATCGCAGCATCGAGGAATAGCGACGGGCAAAGACTTCTGCTAATAAGCAAATCGGCTTGATTTCTGAATATGCCATGCTTGCCAATGTGGAAATGGTAATGAAATGCCCTATCGACATTTTGCCGCCAAAGGTTGCAAATAGCGCTGCCCCAAATACGACAAATTGACAAGATTCTAGTACCGTATCGCGCACCATGCCCAATTTGACATAACCAATATGAATTCCCCATAGCGAGATTTTTGCTTCACGCCCAAGGCGATCGCTTTGGCGTTTATATTCCTTTGCTTCGTTCGCAAAAGCTTTGACAGTTTTAATATTGGTAATAATTTCGGAAGTGCGGCTTTCCGTATTCTCTTGATAAGTATCAAGATTTTCTTCGATTTTTACTAATCCCTTTAGCTTCTGCAAACTTCCCCATAGTACCAAAATAAATGAAACTAAAAAGAAGGCGGAAATCCACCATGCGATCGCGTAGATAATCACAAAAATACCGAGAATTCGCACAGATTTAGGGATCAACTGCCCTGCGATTTCAGGGTATGACCACATATGATTGGCTAAGCCCCGCGACACTCTCCCCGCAATCCGTCCAGGATTATTCTCATCGTAAAACTCAATCGGTAAAGTCAAGATTTTGGCGATCGCTTTTCGCGACTGATCACGACGAGTTTTGATCGCAATTTCCCAATGGAAATTATTCGCAATCCAGACCTGTATTGGCGCACGAAGAACCGTTACCACAAAAATCAAAACTGATAAAATGATTAATGAACTCGTTTGATCGACCGATTGTCCAAATATCGCCGCCATTGTCGTGATCAAGCTATCAACTTCGCGATCGAGCGATCGCCCTGACAACACATTCAAGATTTGTCCAACCGCATAGGGAACGGTAAGATCGATAATTTCAAACAAACTAGAACCTACGATGCTCCAGATCGCCATTTTTCGATAGCCTTTAAAGTAGCCGACTATATCCCCAAAATTTGCTGTCATGGTCGTTAAAATCCCAAATGAAATAATTTAGTCGAAGTTAGAGTTTACCAAAAAGTAAATGATCCCATTACTTAAGAAAATTGCTGCTATAGGAGTGGGCGATCCCAGTGATTTCTAAGGTAAATAAAGGATCGATTATTTTTTGACTGTCTCTTATAGCAATCAAGAATGGTAAAGCCCATAACAAGGGGCTTAAGCCCCTTGTCTGTTTACAACAGAGGCAATCCAGCGCACGTAAGAGTAATTACTCTCCATAACAAGGGGCTTAAGCCCCTTGTCTGTTTACGACTGTTTAAAATGTTAATACAGTGCGAATAGCTTCGCCTTTGTGCATTAGGTTAAAAGCTTCATTGATTTGCTCAATCGGCATCACATTTGTAATCAAACTATCAATATCAATTTTTCCTTCCATATACCAATCCACAATTTTTGGCACATCAGTCCGCCCCTTCGCGCCACCAAAGGCAGTCCCTTTCCAAACTCGACCAGTCACCAATTGAAATGGTCTTGTGCTGATTTCTTGACCCGCACCCGCCACACCGACAATCACACTCACGCCCCAACCCTTATGACAACATTCGAGAGCTTGGCGCATGGTTTCAGTTCTGCCAATACATTCAAAGCTATAGTCTGCACCGCCTTTAGTGAGATCGACTAGATAGGGAACGAGATCGCCTTCCACTTCTAGAGGATTTACAAAATGGGTCATTCCCATTTTTTCGGCGAGTGCACTTTTTTGAGGATTGATATCTACGCCGATAATCATATTTGCGCCGACCATCCGACAACCTTGGATTACATTCAAGCCGATGCCACCTAAGCCGAAAACAACCACATTAGAGCCATATTCCACTTTGGCAGTATTAATCACAGCACCGATACCTGTGGTTACGCCGCAGCCGATATAGCAGACTTTATCGAAAGGTGCATCATCACGGATCTTCGCAAGGGCAATTTCAGGGAGAACGGTATAATTCGCAAAAGTGGAAGTTCCCATATAGTGATGAATTTTTTCACCATTAAAAGAGAAGCGACTGCTTCCATCGGGCATCAAACCCTGCCCTTGGGTGACGCGGATCGCTTGGCAGAGATTGGTTTTACCACTAAGGCAATAAGAGCAGTTGCGACATTCAGGGGTATAAAGAGGAATCACGCGATCGCCTGCTTTGAGAGAAGTCACACCTGCGCCCACTTCAACGACAATACCCGCGCCTTCATGTCCGAGGATGGCAGGAAATAAGCCCTCTGGATCGGCTCCAGAAAGAGTGAATGCGTCAGTATGACATACGCCTGTAGCCTTGATCTCGACGAGGACTTCACCTGCTCTGGGCGGATCTAGTTGGACGGTCTCGATTTTGAGAGGCTGTCCTGCGGCGAAGGCGACTGCGGCTTTTACGTCCATGAATATTATTGTGTCTCTGAATTTATTGCTGACCAGTTACATAAAATTATAGAGGGGACATATCGGTTGCCGCCTGAACTGTCAATAACGTTATCATTGGTATTGTGGCAATTTGTCCAAATAACTATATGACTCAAACTTCCCTACCGCTTTTACCAACTCAAGAATCACAACTAAAGCAACCCGATCGCCCCATGCCGAATTTTTTGTCGGCGGACTTTCGGCAAGAAGTGACCGCTTTAACCACGCGGCTATTTATTCAACTGCGTCGTCGCCCCACCACCTTAATCGCAGGTATATTGCAGCCTCTGATGTGGTTACTGTTGTTTGGCGCATTATTTAGCGGTTTGCCTAAAGGTTTGGTCGGTGATGGTCAGACCTATGTGCAGTTTTTAGCGGCGGGGATCATTGTATTTACAGCCTTTAGCAGTGCGCTTAATTCGGGATTGCCAATGTTGTTCGATCGCGAATTTGGTTTTCTCAATCGCATCTTAGTCGCGCCATTAGTTTCAAGATTTTCAATAATTGCCGCTTCTGCAATTTTTATTATCGCTCTGAGTACCGTGCAAACTTTGGCGATCGTCTCAGTCAGTGGCTTGATGGGGGCGGGATTGCCGAGTTTGAGTGGATTAGCGGTGATGGCTCTAATTTTGATGTTGCTGATCGTCGATTTCACGATGTTGAGCTTAGGACTTGCTTTTGCAATGCCGGGGCATCAGGAGATGTTGGCGTTTATTTTTTTGGTGAATTTGCCATTGATGTTTTCTAGTACCGCCCTCGCGCCCCTTGCTTTTATGCCGACTTGGTTGCAATGGATCGCCAGCCTCAATCCCTTATCTTGGGCGATCGAGCCAATTCGTTATGTGTATAGCCATAGCACATGGGCTTGGGATAGCGTGGTGTTTATTGCGCCTTGGGGCAGTATGACGATCGCAAATTCGGCGATCGCCCTATTAGTTTTCGGCATATTTGTGAGCATATTTATTCGTGGGACTTTGCGACGAGGCGTGGCATGATCCCCGAAACAGGTGAAGTCTCTGCTTTTCCTGAAGCTCAACCATTTGCGGATAATTGGTCATATCTCAAAGCAGAGCTAGCTTGGCTCGATCGCGTATTGATGCGATCGCTAGCTAAGCAACGCCAAAACAATCAAGAAGTTGATCGCGTTGCCAAGTCCGCCGCCGATCGCGCCACGAGTCATTGGTGGAAAGGTTTTATTGCGATCGATCCATCCAAAGGTGGCGGTCAGGTTCCTAAGCATTCACCCCAGATTCCGCATCCCCTTGGGCGTTATGGCGATCGCCTTGAAGCTAGTCATAATATTCGGCTAGCGATTCCTACCTTGTGCGATCGGCTAGAGCTAAGTCACTTCGAGCGCGATCTATTAATTCTTTGTCTAGCGCCCGAAATCAGTCGCCGATATGAAAGACTCTATGAGTTTCTCAATAATGACAACACTAACTCTAAACAGCCCACCGTTGATTTAGCATTGCGCCTATTTTGTCGCTCTGATGCGGAATGGCGCAATGCTCGCAGCACTCTCTCTGCTCAGTCGCCATTAATTAAGCGCAAAATTATTCAGCTTTATTTACCGACAAATAGCACGGCGCGATCGCTTCTTTCCAAAGCGATGACCCTTAGCGAGAAAGCGGTTACTTATTTGCTCAGTGAAGATTTACCAATTGAGGCGATCGTTCCTAAACCTAGAAAGAAATAGAGATATCCGCACTTTCTAGGCTTGGGCAAGGATGCTCAAGCCCCTTGTTAGAAAGGCTTTTGATGTTAAAGTCTAGGTTTGGTTACATTCTGTACTTTCGGCTTGGCGCATTGAGCCTAATAATGTCGAAATAATTACACATTTTTTGCGATCGCCCGATCTAGTCACAAATGTAATCCGCCCTAACTCTCCTAGCCCGTTAGGATTGCCTTGAGCTTTAAACTGAACGCGATATACATCTGGCTCAGGATCGGCTGTAAGTTTTGTGAATGTAGTACGCGGCTCTGTTTCGCCACTATCGACAATCCTCACCCCTGCATCAAAGTTTTCCCAAGGCAACGCATTCCAATATTCTTTATCTGTATCTGAAGTGGGCGAAAGATGGATGGCATATTGGGAGACAGTGGGCATATTCCTAAAAGTCGCCTGCCACATTGTTTGTGTGAGCTTAGCATTGCTCTGAGCTAGGCGTAGAGCGCTTAGTGATCGGCTTTGGGCGGAGTTAAGTCTTTGATTATTAGCAAATGCTTGCCAAGATGGTGCAGAAATTGCCGCTAAAATCCCGACGATCGCCATCACAAATAAAACTTCGATCAGCGTAAATCCTAGAGACTTGGCATAGCGATCGCGCCGAGTTTTAGGATTTTTGGCTGCTATAAAAAAATTATTAAAAAAATTATAAATAGACATTTTTTGATTTCTCTTTAAATTATTTTTCAAATTACTTTTTTTTCAAACCGACCCCACTACGCCCAAAACTACGCACATCTGCGGTTGGGAAAAATGTGATGTTGTTAGGGTTTGGCGCTCTATTTGTTTTAGCTACTCCTAAACGCGCAAGCGCATTACCACGCATAAAAATTCTGACTGTGACATTTTCAGGCGCGACACAAGCATAAAAGCTAGTTAGTCGAGATGGATTATTTGTTGCGAAGGCATCAGGAACGCGCTGGGTGACAGTGCCAGCTATATTGCTAGCAGAAGCTGGATTAGTATTTCCGACTCCGACCGAAGGATCATCGCAGTCGGGATTGGTAATCGCGGTCAATCCACTTGCAGTAATCGTGATATTTTTACCGATTGGTATTTTGATCTCTGATGCAGTAGTCGCGCTTGTCGCAACACCTGCATCATTGCCGCCGCCTTGATTAGCTTTGTAATCCGTGTCATCCATAAAATCCACTAGAGTTGTAAATGGATTTGTGCCAAAATTAAAGTCATCAAACTTTTTCCATGCTCCTGCAAGGTTAGATAGCGTCCCCGCGCTGGTGAAGTCTGGACGATTAAACCCTTTATCAGGAACGATGAAATAATAGCCATTATCTACTGTTTTTGGAGTAGTGATAAGTGGTGAGGTTGTGGGCGATCGCTGGGCAGCAAATGCTACGGGGGGGCAGCCTGCGGGGGCAGTGGGAGGTGTGGTTGCTGTAGAGAGAACGCCGCCATTGCTGCAAGACCATGCATAGCCATCTTTGAGTTCCCATCGCAAAATGCGAGCAGTATTTGACCAAGTAGCACTATCCAAATTAGTATCGTTTTTTAGGTAATAAGCGACAAGAGAATAAGTATAGGTGTCTCTCCCAAAAGCAGTTTCATAAGGATTTTTTTGGCTACTAGTTGAAGCACATGCCGAGGTCTCTGCATATGGCATACAGCCAATTTTTTGATTTGCGCCTGTTGAAGTATATTTTCCAGTTGCTGATGGGCTGTAGTTATATCGCTTCCAGAAAACTAAGACGGGAGTACAGTCGGTGCTATTACACTTAGTGCTAGTGGAACTGGACTGGGCCTGTGTATGCGGTAGTTGGCTATTGATGTTAGCGAGTGCGTCAGCACCATAAATATATATCGCCTCTTGCAGATCGTCTGAGATATAAGATATGGCAGCTTGAAGCTCTTCTTGAGCATTGGACTTGGCTGTCTCTTTGCGATCGCTGTCTAGTACCCCAACCAAAAAGCCCAGCAAGACAACGACGAGTAATGTCGCAATCAAGGCGGCAACAAGTAACTCAATTAACGTAAAGCCAAAAGCTAGCCCCTTCCGACGGTTCGCTTTTTTTGGTCTAAATGGCGCTAATTTTTGGGCGAATAGTTTTTGAATAAGTTTTTTCATAGGACAGATTTTGTTGAATTACCCGTACTTTATGGTGTTGGTGGTGTTGCGCTAGTACCAGTCCTGATATCGTCAAGGTTGTTAGCATTTGTGATTGGTAATATCTGCGATCGCACGGTCACAATCGGACAGGTGATCGAAGCTGTACTAGAAAATGCTGTTCCGCTCCGAGCGCATGAATCTTCTATACCCGTTCTGAGGGCTGCACTACCTGCTAGCGCATCCGCACGATAGACTCTGATTGCTAACCAGAAACCTTGTTTTTTTAAGGTCGCTGCATCTGTATCACCACTTCGCATCGGTTGCACAAACAAATCTTGAGGATCATTAACACTAAAGCCATTGCCATTAGCATCAACACAGACTCCCAAAACTGGTGTACTTGTTGTACTGCCTAAAACTGCATTTGTGACAGATTGACAACTTGAGCTAGCCGATAGCGATGTTGAGTTTGTCGGAGGGCTGACAGCCTCAAATGTATATTGTTGAGATGCTCTAGCTGAATCGTAAGGGTTATTCTTGATAAGTGACGCTGGAAAACTACTCGTATCAACCACTCCTCCTCTAACTGCATCAACATACGATCGCGCTGCTTGGGTCGCCTGATCGATCCGTCTAGCATTGACCCTTGCTGAAGTTGATAGAGCCACCATCGGCGCGATCGCCACGATCAAGATGCTTACCACTGCCACCGCTACAAGTGACTCCAATAGTGAAAATCCTGAATCTGGCGATCGCCTAATCTTGATCAGATTACCAAGATAATTAGTCAGATAAGAGACCATTTGCCTTTCAGGAATCTGACCATCTATAGCCTTGCAATTTCGGTTTAACATGACTCACCATTACCAGAAAAAAGGATAATGCATCGAGGTTTTTGAGTAATATCTAGTAATACTTTGAAGCGAAATTAAGCAATGTAAGGGGGATATGCATTACTTACCCTCCTATATTTTATTGCCTATTTATTGCTGCTTGCTACTGATACGGAGAGGTGATCGTGTAGTTTGGTTCTTTTGCAACTCCACCGTAGTTGGTTTTGGTGTTGCAATTGCTACGTAAATCTCTACCGCGCAAAGCTCGTTTGAGATAGTTTGTCGGCACTGTACCTACCTTTTGAGCCAAACCAGCATTAACTGGAGATGTTGATGGGTTGAGAGTCGCAGGATTACTTGGCTCTAAGGCGCAGAGTAAAGCCTCAACCCAAAGATCGTCACCATTAACTTCTCTGAAGTACTCATTTGCACCTGCGATCGGGACTGCAAAGCGCTCGGCAAAGCGATCGGGCTGTTGAGTTAGCAAGCCGACATCATAACCCCAGAGACGAACGGGCGGCGTATAGAAGGGAATGCGATTTACAGTTTTAGACGTATATTGCAGGTTATAGCCTGTTGCAATACGACCATTAGCAGTGCCTTTACCAGTCTGAACAGGATTCAAGAATACGGATGTGGTATCACTAATTCCGTTACTCAGAGGAGCCATTGACCAAGGAGCAGTAGCAAATCGACTTCTCGTATTTTGGATAAAACCACCTGAGATCTTAATCGGCAGACTCTCCCAATTTTCAAGGAATCGGACAAAGTTTGCTAAGCCTCCACCTGTCTCACCAGTCGAAATAGCGGCATCAGCACTAGCACCAAAGATCGTGCTAGAAGTTTTGTAATCTACACCATTTCTAGATGGAGTACTACCAGCCACAAAATAGACATTCACCTCTGTTTGCGTCGGACGGATTGTCCATTGACCTGTACTCGCAGTTGGAGCGCCATTAATCCCGCTAGTTATCGAGATGTCAGGTTGTTGAATATCATCGTTGTCAGCAGCAGTCGCATTAGGGACATTGAGTTGCAATACAGGCAATAGTGCTGGCTGATCAACATCAGTCATCGCCACAAATAGAGTTTCATCATTCAACTTAGCTTTATCACTCCATAATCCAAGGAATCGCACTCCTCTAAAGGAAGAATATTTATTTCTGACTGTAAATACAGAAGTATTGTCTTCAGTAAGAGCGGCGCTATCGGGGTTAGTATTACCGAGGAAATTGCCAACTAATATATTGGGCTTTGTTTGGGAGCCTTCAAAAATAAAGCTAGGTTCGGCACTTAGTGCAAAGTCAGCATTGGGAATGCTCGTGATTTCACCTGTAGCGCAATTACCAACTAAGGCGATCGTCAGTTTGGAACTGTTACCTTGTCCAATATTCGTACAGATTTGATATACAGCATTAGCAACCAAAGGGGCTGGCACTGGATTTTCCTTGTCTGTAAAAATGATCTTTCTATTAACCGCTATGATCGGATCTTTGCCATCTCCGGGAGTAAGTACAAAATTCCCACTAGTAGTTTTAGCAAGTAGTCTTTTCTGTATACGTGATGAAATCCAGAAAATGTTGTTGGGATCGACTCCATCTAACTTAACTTGCAATCCCTTGAAGTTAATACTTTCATCAGGATCGCCTCTCATGATAAATACTGGACTAGCACCTCGGCGCACGCTGGTTGAAGTACAAGTACTATCAAGCCCCGTTATAGGGTCAACACAATTCGCTCTAAACGTAATCGTGCCAGTCAAGTTGCGCGTACCACTGTCTAATGTCCCTATATTGTCAGTGGAGTTATTAAAGCTAAATACATGCACTTTATTGTTGGCATAGGTATTAATTGCCCTCAAAGCCATATCAATATTGCTGGTGTTAGGGTTAACAGCATTACCAAGATCCCTTGTTACCGTCCCATCGTTCTTCTTAGTAACGTCTGGCTTTAATCCATTAAAACTAGCGTCACTAGGCAAAAGACTGAGACTCAGTAATCCAGAACCTCCCGTGGCTGTTTTTACGCCTGATGTGGAGGTAGTAGTAACAACCCTACCGACAAATTTTCTGATTGCTTCACCAGATGCGTCTGTGCCTTGAGCGCATTTGCCATCACTGATATCCGTTTTACCCAGTATTGGACGCTCGATCGCCTGATAATTGCGAGTATTGCCAGTAGCACCACAGACCACAAAGCTACTTGCAGGCTGAGTATCACTGGTTATACTACGAGCGCTAGTATTATCTGATGGGAAGTGTGGATTGTAGGGGAGATTGAGATTAAGTAAAGTGGTGCTGGAGTCAGTTGGCGTATTCTTGCCAAAGAGATAAGACTTAGAAATACAGCGATCGTCCACAGAACCATCAGTTAGGCTAATACAAGGGGTATTCGGCAAAATCAAACTACCTGTACTGCTTAGGTTAGCTTTTAGCTGACCAGAGCTACCAGCAACGATTGTGGGGAAACTTAGTTGGTTGAGGAAAAGGTTTTTGTCTTTGTTATATCGAATATTTTCGCCTTCACCTGGATAGTTGCCATCGTCTCCAGCCGTGCGATACCACAATGTCCTATCCATGTTTCCAGGACGGCTCTTTGTCATTTGCTGGTCATTATTATTACTAGCAACAGTTTGAGCAAAGTTACCAGGCAACATGGGGATTTCACCGATAGGACCTGGACGAGGTGGAATATTTGGGAAGATATCAGTTCTATCAGTTACTCCCCCAACCGTATCTCCCAGAGTTCCATTACCATTAGTATCATCGCCCCAGACATAGCGACCACCTTCCTGTTGACCTAGAGTGGGAGCCGATGGTGGTCTAAACGGGCGGTATAGAATATCACCAGAAGCATGGGGAAATGGATATGCGGCGGCTGGAGGCGCGATCATCGAGAATGGCGCAGAACCTGAAGCATAAGCGACATTAGAACCTGTGAGATTATCTAAACTGAGTCCAAATTTTTCACCTCCACTTTCATTAAAACTATCCCGAACTACCAAACCTGAAAATGTTTTTGGATTTTGGTGATGATCAGTCGCAGGAACTGAGCTGATAAGACCCGTCTCAGGACATGGCACATTAGCATAGCTATAGTTGTTACTCAACTGAAAAGGAGTACTAAGATTACCCATAACCTGCGGGTAAGTGTATCCAGATGCCAAATTACCACTTGCCACGCCAATCGGCATAGGCCAAAATACAGGAGGACTGCCTGTGCAACTTCCTGCAAAGATAAGCTGTTGATTCCCATCTTTATAAATGTCATCAAACCTCAAGAATGAAAGACGACGGGCAAAACGAGAGTCTGAATCAGAAATATATCTCGGAGCATCAGTAGGAGTGCTTACTACACCAGTAGTCGCATTAAAGTCTGGTAGTGTAGTCGTACCTGCGCCAGTTTTGTCCCAATCGGAGAAAGTACATTCACTCGTAGGAACCTTACGACAAATCTCCATGCCGTATTCACTAAAGCTCACGCGGCGCTGAATTGGCGTTACGCCATTGGCATTGTAGCTAGCAAGATTGCCATTATTGGGGGTGGTATTATCGGGGTCGCCAGGCCATATGTCTGAGCTAGAAACTGTTATACCGTCTGAGTTGACAGGATTTAGCCATGTGGAACTGGTGATGTAGTTGTTATTAAATAAACCAACTCGTTGTCTATCTAAAACGTAACTACTATCTTTGCGAGGATCTCGCTTAGTTGCATCAAAGACATCGGTTAAAGTTGGGTTTAGCTGCGATCGCCAATTGATACTAGTCGAAGTGTTTGCGTTATTACGCAAGTCATAGTCACCATCGGTGCGATAGCCATCCCGATAGTTAGCAGATAGAACTGTGACAGCATCCGCCAACACCGTTGCAGGTCGCCACTCATCACCATCTTTACAGCCAGTACTCTGTTTAGGGCGACAGGCAAAGTTAGGATCAAGTTTGTCTGCGTCTCCATTAGCGGCATGGCGTTTATAGAAATTAGACCAGTCATCTAGAAGAGTTTGGGTAAACTCTTCGCGGGTGTGCTTATTAAAGCTAGGAGTTATGGTTGTGGAAGTTGGATTGCTCGGATCGTATTGAGCCTTGACATATACTGGCAGATTGGAGGCAAGGGTTAATCCTTTTTCGCCTTTAGTTGTCTCAGTCCAAGGGAAGCTGGCATAAGTGGTACTAGATATAGGCCCTGCGCCATTTACGTTGGCGAGATTAGCCGTATTTAGGGAGCTGCGCCAGAGTCGATAGCCATTAATTAAGCGAATACTGCTAGGTCTGCGAGTTGGGTCGAGTAGAAAGTCTGTGGAGCTAAGGTTTTTGCGCTTTGTGTCGTCGGTGGCGATCGGATTGCCATTTGCATCTTTGTCGTAATAGCTAAGATCTGCGAGTGCATCCTCGCGAGTCGCATAGACCAGACCACTATAGGGCAGTAAATAGTCTGTATCAACGCCTGCAACGCCTGAGTTTAGGCCACCCTCAATTTTTGAGCCTCTCAGACGATCGATGTCAATGTCAGTGGCGCGGATTTCTAGAGGTTGGCGTTGTTCCATCTCTAGATCGTATAAGTCACCGCGATTTTTGGCGACAACAGCCAATCCATTGTTAGCAGTAGTAAAAGTGCCGCTATCATCACGCGCGTTATTGCCATTGGCGGCTTCAATTAGTGACTCGTTACGATTAAGCGATTTAACTTCTCGACCATCAAGGAAGGCACTCTCGCGGAAAGCTCCATGAGGTATCTCTGCTGTCATTCCTGTGAGGGTGATCGTAGCAGAAGTAGAACTGTTGTGGGCAAGAGTAACTGAACTGTTGAGAATCTGTAAGGCACAGAGATTGGAGTCGAGTGTGGATTGTTGAGGCAAAGTTAGCTTTGCGGCGGGAGTGGTAACGAGTTTAGTGATCACATCACGCAATGACTCATTAGCAAATCTACCGTTAGGAAAAATTAGATTGGCTTGGTAGGCTAGTTTATCTCGATAACTGACCGCAGGGTTAGCCGGGTTTCTTGCAGCATCGCTAAAGCCATTAAAGACTCCATTTGTAAGCGTAATCCCACTAAAGCTAATATCGGTTGCAGTAAAACCAACTTTGTAAACAAGTCCGTTGTTGGAGCGTCCGTTATTACCACCATTCCAAGGTGCAGTTGATGCATTTTTAGCCGTAGTTGGCGTTGAGGGGTCATAGTAACTACTGACGCAGGCGATCGGCGCTTGGTAATTATTTGGCGAGCCGATCGCATTATAGGCATCATATTTATAGTGATAAATCGCCGTTGCTCGCATTTGCAGATCGCCTTTGCGAGTGTCACTAGCATTTGCCGATGTCATGGGCATCGAGTCTGCCCAAACCACATATGTACCAAACTTTGTTTCGTCAATAGAGGTGATCGGATTGTCAATGGGTTGACCATTCCAAAGCGGCATACTGGACTCATCCTCCACAGTTGTAGTGATGTCTGAAACACCAGTGCGGAAGCGCGGCAAAAAGGTGTCTTCGGGACGGCGGCTATAAATACCCGCATTGGTGACAACTCGCAGCCCACCAGTTAGCGGCGATTCTTTAGGCGTTACAGAGGTCGGCGCGGTTGGGTCAAGAATTGAAGGATCGAGAGCCGCAGAGATTTCCCAGAAGCCACCGCGATCGGTCACGCCAAGGCTACTAAGCGTAACAGAGCGCGTGTTCCGATAGCGATCGCTCGTTGCGTTATTCCAAGTTACCGCGCTAGAAGTTAAAGCGATCGCATTCTCTGCTGTATCTCCCACAAACTCCAATTGACCAGTGCTGTTACTTCTCTTGAGCCATTTCGCAGGTAATCCATTGCCAACTAATACGCGATCGCCCAATAGAGCCTCGTTATTTGTTGCCACAGTAATCGGATCGCTTGCACTAAGATTGAGTTTGGTTCCTGCCGTCTTCAGTGTAAATCCGTTAGTTGCATCTAAGATTGCCCCTTTACCATCAAAACCAGCGCCAGATGACAAATTAAAAGCATTAGCGGCTCTTCCAAAACCAGTATTGGTGAAGATCGGCAACATCCAATCAATTGATGGCGCTAGCTCGTCAGATTCTCCAGCTACAGCAATTCGATTTAGCAACGGTGTTGGGAAAACATCAATAGTAGCAAAGGGAACTTGACCAAAAGAAACCTTGCGAGTACGTTCATTAAAATAGCTTGTAAAAGCAGCACGTCTAGCACTATTTAGTTCTGCTTGTGAAGATAGCGCTTCACCTTGAATCCGTTTAACTAGATCCTTTTGCACACCCGTTGGATCTTTGGTACTAGAACTGGCGTAATTTAGATTGTTAGAGCTAAAACTTGAAGATATTGGGAAAGTAACTGAAACCCCACCATTGATTCTAACAGCTTCTGTTACTAGGGCAGAAATACGGTTATTGTATGCAAATTCATTGAGTGCGATCCTAGAACTTAAGTCTGTAACACTTTGCTTTGTTTGATCAATTGTCACCCGTCCACCAGTGACCGTATCTGGCGGCACACCAGCACCAAAGAACAGATCCACATTGACTGGAGCAGTATTAGACAGTGATGCAGTATCGCTAAAAACTGCATCACCTTCTACTAATTGACCCGCAACTACGATTTCACTATTCTTTTTCTCATAATAGCAAGAACCAAACATTTTAGAATCTGTGGTGATTCCATTAGAAGGAGAACCGCCAGAACTGCTGACTTGGTAGAATGAAATTGGGGAACTGGAGTCTTTGGCAGTACCCACCATCAAACTGCCTGAGGTGTAAATTCTTCCATTAATACGGAATGTTGCCACATTAACCAATTCCAAATCACCTTCAAAGAAAACTGCATTATTATTTTGAGATCTAGCGCGATCTTGCTGCAACTCAACAGCACTGATCGAAGCTGCACCATTATAAAGTTCATAGGACGCAGCTTTTTGAGCAGCAGTTAGTTCTGATGGAAAACTAGCAACATCAGTAATCGGAACAGTAACTGCATAAACAAAAAACGACTTTTTGAGTCGTTTGTCGCTAGAGAGAGTCCAGCCACCTTCATCACTAGCGACATTACTTGAGCCACCAGCTTGGGTACAATTTCCTGTTAGGGTAGTCTCATCCATTGGCAAGGCTCTTGCCTCAATCGGAACAATGGGGCGATTAGTGACTAATGGAGGACGCGCTCGAAAGAGAATGCTATATATGCCATAAGCATCAAACTTGCCATTGTTGTTAGTATCAATTGGGAACTTCCATGCAGTTGATACATATTCTTTTTCTTCGATCTTGTATACATATTCTTTTCCTGCAATCATGGTGCTGCTAGATGCAGTGATTTTTTGGTCAAGTTTTGAAGTAGGCAGAAAATCATAAACTAGCTGTAAGCGAGTTTCATCGGGAAGGGTGTACTTACCACTGTCACTAGTGATCACACTATCTAAGGTTGCTTCAGGCGGTGTAGTCCGTGGCAATTTACTGTCATTTAAGAGCGCGTCAATCTTCGCTCTAGCGCGATCAATGATAGGAGTCGCCGCACTTTTAAATACTTGCTCTGTTCTGGCATTGGAAGCAGTTTGGGCGCGATCGGACGATCGCGCAACAGTTGTTACTACTAATAAAGTGACAATCAAAGTCACCAAGGTCACAGTTGGTAAGACAAAGCCAGCCGCATTGCCCTTTCGTTGTCCTTTTGATGCGCCAAACAATTGCCGCACAAAACGCCGACTAATCCGAATTGGACTACCGATTTTATTTAGCCATTTTCTTAACTTAGCGATAAACTCAGCAAAGAAACGATTGATTTTGTGGCTTTGCTTGGAATCAGACATACACTTTCACCAACCTGACTGCAAGATACTACCAAAGGTAGAAGCAAAAATAACAACGAACCCAATTCGTAAAACAACAGTCTCGTTGGCAGACTGTTGTTTTACGAATTGGGTTTAGGAAAGTCCATCAGTATAATTGAGGTTCTTTGACGATCGCGTATAAAATCGCCCTAATCAGATAGCCGAGCGCCAAACTACTACCATTGACAATGCCTAGCAATCGCCAAATTGATTTTTCAGATAAATCTATATCGCTTAATTGCTTGCCGACTAAGGTAATCGCCCCTGCGATCGCGCCAATAGTAATGCTGGTTAACCAGTTTGATGGAGTTTGTGAAATGATTAAAGCGATCGCCACGGTAAAGGCGATCGTGATTACTGTGGCGACAATCTCAAGGATGGATAGTTTTTCGTCTGGGTCTGGATGGTAACGCAGGTCTTGAAAGCCTAGTAAGTAAATTGCTAAACAGGCGATCGCCGTAATTAAGCTATAGGTGATATTCGAGGATTGCCAATAGACCGCAATTATGGCGGCGATCGCGGCTAAAAGTCCGCCCAAACTTTGGGGTATGGCAAATATGGCAGTGATGGCAAGCGTAAGTAATAAACCTGCGATCGGATAATTTCCGAAGCGCCATAATGTACATAAACTAGCGCCTAACCATCCATAGGCGATTGCGATCGCGATTAAAGAAATTAGCAAGCGATACCCAATTTCTATCCTACCGATTTTGAGTGCCATAAAATGCCACCAGTTTGTTGATGCTAGCGTCAAGGATATCAATTGGTACTGTAGTCTCCGTATTTTCGGGCAGGCGATCGCCCCTTTTCAAAAACCCGATCGCATTTCCAACCCTCAACAAGTCAAAACGCGATCGCCATTTGCAAAAATTTTGCTTAATTTTCACCAATTAATCTGTCGTATTCATCGTGCAATCCTATCCAAAACCAATAGTAATCATTTCCTTCTTTTAAAGCCAAAGCTCGATATTCTTTATTGATACGAATAGACCAGAGGTTTTGATTTACTTTTTTAAAGTGCAAGGATGGATAAAAGCGATCGCTTAGCCAAGTTTGATATGTTCTTTTGGCTTGTGCCTTAATAGTAGGAGGTAATGCTGCGTAAGCTTCCCAAAAATCAGGTGTTGTTAATGACTTCATCAAGTTTCTTTACACGATTTGCCGCAATGTGGGCTTGCGCTCTTTGAATAGCTCTGTTTAGTTTCCCTTCTTGAGCGTCAATTCTTATTTGGTTATCCCAATTGTCATCTACACACTCTTGTAGCCATGAAAGCAATACTGATGTTTCATCATCAGATAGGCTGGCGATCGCGCTCTTAATTTCTACTAGGGAAGTCATGAGAGAATCTCTACTAGTTAGTTAGATAAATCTTAACATATCGCCCATCCCCCAAATCAAAAAACCGATCGCATTTCTAACCCTCACCAAATCAAACCGCGATCGCATAAGTAGGTAGATGCAATAAATAACTCAAACCCAAAAAGCTGTGGCGCACGCTGCGCGTGCGCCACAGCTTTTTGGATTTTGTATTTAATTATGTCCATCTACTTAGTAGTAAGCATTTGCTACAATACTATCGATAAATTCAGCCGTTTAGCAATTTCCAAGAGATAGAAAATACTAGAAATGACTACAGTAATTAATAACCATATTGAAATTACTCAGGGTATTTGTGGCGGTAAACCTCGTATCGCTGGACATCGAATTAGGGTTGAAGATGTTGCAATCTGGCATGAGCGGCTAGGTTTATCTCCTGATGAAATAGTTTCTCAATATCCAACAATTACTTTAGCGGATGTTTATTCTGCTTTGGCTTATTATCACGACCATTTTCGAGAGATTAGACAACAAATTGCTGAAGATGAAGCTTTTGCTCTGAAAATGAAGGCTCAATCTCCGTCACTTTTACAGCAAAAGTTGAAAGAGCGTTATGCCAGAATTAATTAGATTCCATTTGGATGAGAATGCAAATAATGCGATCGCGGATGGATTAAGAAGGCGTAGTATTGATGTCACAACTAGCGTAAAAGCAAATCTAATTTCGGCAACAGATAATCAGCAATTGTGGTTTGCTCATTCTCAGGGGAGAGTGATTTTTACGCAAGATAGAGATTTTTTAGGTTTGCATTATTCTGGGGCAGAACATTCAGGAATTATTTATGTGATTAAAGGAAGTCGCACAACTGGCGAGATTTTGAGGGGGTTGGTTTTGGTCTGGGAGGTCTTGACTCCTGAAGATATGATTGGAAATTTAGAATATTTGTAAGTATCTTGATCGCATATCCCCAAAACCCAACCCCGATCGCATTTTCAACCCTAACCAAATCAAACCGCGATCGCCTATTCGTTTGTTTGCTATAGTGCGTTTTGTACATATTACTTTGTGTCTATGAAGTTACCAAATAGAGATCGGGCTGAAATCTCTATGCAGAAGATTGTAGGGTATTGCTTAAATCTGAAGCATGACAAGGGTAAAGACAAGGCAAGGGTATTTCAATCTAAGCTGGGTATCACGACTCAAAATGCTGAACGATTGTTTGAGCTTATTCAAATTGCAGCAGTTCAAGGTGATGTTGTTCAGGAAAGTAGTACCCCATATTATCCTCGTTTGATTAGTGCTTTTTTGAAGAGAGAAAAATAATGAAAAATCCACAGTTGCTTGATACGATCGCTATTTTAAAGTCAATTCCAGTAGATAGGCTCTCGTTGACGGAATCAGGGTATGACTTTAAGGGGGCTTTGCCTGTTGGTCTGGTTGGTACGATTGTGGATATTCGCGAGGATAAAAGAGAGATTTTTTATTTGGTGGAGTTTGCAGATTCAGATGGATGTGAGTTTGCGATCGCTTATCTAAGGGCTAATGAGTTTATCACTCTGCAATATGAGCTTGCTGTTGCTTGAAGTGCGATCTCAATTCCAAACAAAACCCCGATCGCAATTCCAACTCTCACCAAATCAAAGCGCGATCGTAAATCCCCCAAACAAAACCCCGATCGCAATTTCAACCCTCACCAAATCAAACCGCGATCGCCAATTCCCCAAACAAAAAAAACGATCGCCTCTTTCCAACGATCATCACCTCTAACCGCGATCGTCATATGGTGATTTATAGGGATCGATATCATTTTCTTTAAGAACTCTTTCAAAATAATCGCGTTCGCGGCGGATCTCATCATCTAGTGCAAATCCTTCACCCAAATTAGCTAAAGCATTTTCCAACGACTTGATTTTTGTAGTAGTGTTACTATTACGTTCTTCTTCAGTATGGATGACACCAAAAGCACTGTCAAATCTACGTTCTAAGGATTCCGACAAAAGCGCCCAAACTAGTACACGCTGGCTGAAGTAACGAAACGTAAAGATTAGAAGAGAAGCAGGAAAAAACAGGCGATAATAGAGGGAGAGTGAGTAGGAGGAAAAAGAGATGTCAGCCCCGAAAACAATAGAGATCAAAGTCAGCG
>JBDNJN010000281.1:0-3281 GCA_041687725.1 Pseudanabaena sp. | reverse complement strand
GAACGGATCATCTATATATCGACTGATGCTCGCAATGTCACCACCGAGACTTTGCAAGATTGGGCGCTATTGCCTGCCCGTCACAATGGTTTGACTGAAAAAGATGACAAACTGCGCCGCGCAAACGCGGGTGACTCTCTGCATACTCAAGCGAATTGCTCGCGTACTGGCGCGATTTCAGCGATGCGTAACAAGGCGATCGCTGATACGAAGATAATTTGTGAGACTTGCCCCATGCTCAATGCCTGTCGCAGTAGCACTGGTGATGGCTTTGGCTTTAAACGAGATCGGGCGATCGCTTTTAATTCTAAGATTCTGCGATCTCATCCGTTGAGTTTACCTAGCCTTGATGAGTTTGCCTATGACAAAACTTTACTGATTTGGGAGGAGGCTGGGCAAAGTTTGACGACGATGCGCCAGATTTTGGTTGACCTTAATGATATTGATAAGGCGATCGCTTTAATTTCTCGCCTCGATCTTGACAATAAGCAGCAAATTACTGATGTGCTGAATAAGTTGTATCAGTTGCTGGGCGATAAGTCTTACTATGGTCTCGATTTTTATCAAATTAAAGCAGCGATTCCTGAGATTGTGGATACGGTTTTGCTGGCGGATTTACTCAAACCCGATCTGTCTATTCTCGATACTGTTGATGGAATTGCGGATTCTGAGTTTGAGCAAGTTAACGGTAAGGATAAACGCGAGTTGGCAAAACTTCATGCCCTGCTCAAGCGGGAAACCACTCTCTATTCTGGTGAAATTGAGAAAAAGATTGAACGTGAGATTTTGAAACAATGGCTGGTGGAATTTCTGGATATTCTCTCTGGCACGATTACCCATGGCGATCTGCATATTCAAAATGAGAAATTAACGGTTTCTATGGCTGATTCCCGTTTACGAGATATCGCTGAAAAGGCGGCGGCTAATCTTTATCTCGATGCCACGATTGATCTTGCTGATTTGGAGATGCGTTTAAATGCTTCGGTACATACGATCAGGCAGTCAGGGGCGCTAGTCATGCCGCCAATTTATCAAGTTAGTAATCTTGGTCGCTTGGGTATGCAACGCCGTGAGAAGCAAACTGGCAGGGTTGATGCGATTATTGCTCGTCTCACTCAACTAGATCCCACTACTCAGTTTATTGATTTTAAAAAGTTTACTAAGTCTGACAAGTTTCCGAATACCAATTATGGTGTTTGGTTCCGTGATTCCCGTGGCTCTAATGATTTTAAACATGCCAAAACTTTGCTAATCGTCGGTACTCCCTGCGCCAATATTGCCATGCTTCGCGCTGAGTATGTGGCGTTAACAGGCTTACATCCTATTGATAAAGATCCTGATTTTGCGGCGTTTGTTGATCGCCATATTTTTGCCAATGTTCAGCAATGTCTGGGGCGCAAGTCGGGCGATCGCTGTCATGCGGGTGACAAGATTTATTTCTTGTCTGATTTCGATCTTGGTAATGTTCCCCATATTCAAATTCAGGCTGGTGAGATTACTGCTGAGGCGATGAGTAATTTGGAGATATTACAAGCCAAAGTTGCTAAGGTGATTAATAGTGTCACCGATAGCGGTTTTGACTTGGTTAATGCTTCTGAGCGCCAGTTGAGCGAGTATTTTGGCATTTCTCGTGGGTCGTTGATTAACCATTTTGAGTGGATCAAACCGTTATTAAATGCTCTATATAACAAGTTGATCCAAGATTTTAATGAAAATCTGGCTCCTTTGACCGATCAATCCGATTTAGATGCGGTTGAGTCTTTAACTGGGATGACCGAATTCTTTTTAACTTACGATCTGACACTTAAAGAGTCTTTGTCTTGCATTTTTGAGTTCTTTGCTCAACATATTCCACGATATTTACATGATTATGTGCTGGCTAAGCTCTCAACTGCTGCTCTTGATAAGTTGTTTTCATCTCTGGCTGTGGTGGCGATCGCTTAAGCCTTTAATTGCGATTACTTCAAAACTCTAAATCTGGCTATATATTCTTCTCCTTGTCGAGAGGCGATCGAGTTATGGGCTAGAGCAATGTCAGAAGTATCAAAAACAGGAGAGAACAAGTCGTGAATTTCTTCTAATGTGGCTCCAAATGGTGGGCCATCGGGACGATTATGAGCAAAAAATATGGCGATCAATTCTCCATTCGGTTTGAGAATGGAACGCACCGTGTTTACATAGTCAAGACGCTGTGAGGGATGGATTGCACAGAAGCAAGTATGCTCGATCGCGTAGTCAAAATTGTTTGCAAATTCATTGGCTAATTCAAAAATATCTCTCTGCATAAACTCACTGGTTATGCCCATTGTTTTGCTGAGATTTTGGGCGATCGTGATCGCACTGGGAGCAAAGTCAAAGCCAATTGTCTCGAATCCATGTGTAGCAAATAAAAATGCGTCATGTCCTTGACCACATCCAAGGACTGCGGTTTTGCCTGCGGTTGGTGCATTTACAGATGTTAATAAACCTATAAATGGCGGCGCTGCCATGCCTATATTCCATGGGGCATTATTGTCTTGATAGCGTTGTTCCCAATAATTTGCATCGGTTGTTAGCATAGTTTTGATAAATGTAAATATATTCTGATGGATGACTTATGAAATTATTGTTAGATTGGGGTATTACGGGTGAATGGTGGCGCGGTTTGCGCGGTGAGTATTGGGTAATTGCCCAAGGTGTTTTATTGTTTGGCTTTGTTATTTTACCGACTGAGCGATCTAGTTTTATCGATTTAGAAATATCTGCTTGGCATTATGCAAGTTGGATTTTGACGGCGATCTTTGGTGTTTTCGCTGTAATTTTACTGGGGCGATCGCTTGTCGATCTTGGTCAAAATTTGACTCCATTACCGCATCCAAAAGACGATGGGCAGTTAGTCGAGACGGGGATCTATAGTTTGGTAAGACATCCTATATATAGTGGGGTGATTTTTCTGGCTTTGGCTTATGCCAGTTGGCAAGTGAGTTTGGCGCATCTTTTTGGCGCGATCGCATTATTCGTGTTTTTTGATGCGAAAGCGAGAAGAGAAGAAGTTTGGCTGACTGAGAGATTTCCTGATTACGCTAACTATCGCATTTCGGTGAAAAAGTTAATTCCTTGGATTTATTAGGACTCATTGAGCATGGCTATAGATCATCACGGAGGCACTGTGCCAGTTTACGGTTTTATTTAGCAGCTGATCAGTGAGTGATTGCTAAGCGGTCACCACTTCATCATCAGAAAGCAACTTAGCTAAATAATCAGCATAGGCAGGCTTTGACTTGCTGAACTATAGGTCAAAG
>JBDNJN010000280.1:0-8422 GCA_041687725.1 Pseudanabaena sp. | reverse complement strand
TTTTCACTCGATCACCCTTTAGAGACCTTAATGGCTTTTCCTATCATAACCACTGGCTGCGAAATCTTCTCATTGCTTCTTCTCTCAATGGAAGAAGTATGGATAAATCTATCAAACACAAACTAAAGTAGAACTAGCATTGTTACGGACTTGAGTGATTCGCAAATTCATGTTTTCGACCAAACCGCCTAACTCACCGACGACGATTACATCACCGACTGCATACTGATCTTCTAAAATAATCAGGAAGCCATTAATTACATCTTTAATCAACCCTTGAGCGGCAAAAGAAATGGCAAGTCCAACGATCCCAGCCCCAGCCAAGAGCGGAATTAAATCAAAACCGATCGCAGAGAGGATGGCCAGAAATCCCAAGCCAACTAAGACAATCGCCGTAACATTTCTTAAAACTTGCGAAACCGTAGAAACTCGGATATCCAAGCGTTGATAAGGCTTCAGCATTGCAAAATCCTTAGCTTTGAGGAAACCTGAAAAGCGATCGATCAACAAGTTACTGACGCGAATTGACAAATAAGTCGTGAAGGCGATCGCGGCAATTTGGAGAGGAGTCGATAGCAGGAAGACTTGGAACCAACGTGTATAGGGAAACAGCCCTAAAACAATAAAGCTACCACCGCCTAAAATCGCCAAATAGCTAAGTTCTAAAGCACGGCGTTGAAGATCGCTGAGATTAGCTTTTTGCTCTTGCTTCAGTTGTTGCTCTAAGTCGATAACAGCCACAGCTTCAAGGTAAGGGGGTGATGTATGTTCAATCTGAGCCTCAATAGTCTCCTGTTGCAACTTTAAGCGACCTTGCCAATAGGTAATCAGGCGAATAAGCAAGAGCATCGCTAAAGCAATTCCTGTCGCAATTAAGCTGCGATTGAGGAGAAATGGTGCTTGCCGCTCCTGTCTAGCTCTATTCAAGGAATCGCGCAGGATTTGGGTTAATTGATTTGCCCAACCTTGAGGATCTCGCCCTTGCAGTTGAGCATCTAGCGTCGTTACGGTCATGAGGTAGCGATCGTTAATAGCGATCACAGGCTGACCGCTCAGTTGGTCTAGGGTTGCCGTCACCTGCAAAGTATTGGGTTCAAAGTTGCTATTAGCAACATGATGCAGTTCATCTTCAATGCCCTGTACGCGCTGCTCGAGGGGAAATCGCTGATTAGCCGTTGGAGCCGCTAGCAGAAATAATTGATAGCCATCAAGTCTAACCACAGCATGATTGATACTGGTAACATTGGCGGGTTTTTCTCCAGCCAACCAATTTTTTAAAAGTTCAGATTGCCCCCAAGCGATTTGACTGGTGGAAAAAAAGAGAGTTAGGGCGATCGCCCCAATAAATAACACGGCAGAATGAAACCGCTTTTTCCAAAAGTAGATTTTGGTTTGGATGGAACGGTTGAGCATAGGTAATTGGTGATTAATTTAGAATTGGGGTGTTGTTCTAGGTTTTTTGAAAAAGTTGTCAGGAAGGGATGAGAAATTCACGAAGACTGATAAACAGACCAATGACAATATCGTGCATCGAAATGACAAATAAAATTAAACAAAGCAATACACAACTTTAACAGTCGCGTATTGCTTTGTTTAATTTTATTGGCTAGCGCCTGTTCGCAAGAACAGAAACCATAAAAATAGCCGAAATGTATCAATCCGAATTTGAAATTACCCAAGAGATCGAGGAGCATTTTGACAATGGCTTGCGAGTAAAAGCCGAAGCCACAGTCGCGGCGATCGCCTTATCTAAATCGTTATCATCCGCAACAGCAGCACAGCAGGTCGAACTAGCCAAAGCATCGGGATGGGGAACGCTAACCGATATTTGGGTAAAAGCCAACCATCAAGGTAATACATGGCAGCAACGAAGTTATGAAAGACTATGCCAACTGCTAACCAAAGAAGAAATCCAAGCTGCCAAATCAGCCACCGCCACCGCCTATCAAACCAGTTTTGAAGTAATTCGGGCGGTATGGGATTTGCTGGCAGAAGTTGGATTCACAGGCGGATCGATTATTGAACCTGCTTGTAGCACCCTCTCGTTTATGGGATGTCAGCCCCAGAGCATGAGAGATATTTCGCAATGGGTCGGCATAGAACTAGATCCTACCTTTGCCCAGATAGCACGACTGCTATATCCAGAAGCCTTGATTTATGCCCAAGGATTTGAGAAAGTGAGCCTATCCGATAACAGTTTTGATTTAGCGATCGGTAACGTCCCCTTTGGCAGTTACAAGCTATTCGATCCCAGATATGCCCACTTGAATCTCAGCGTGCATAATTACTTTTTAGCTAAATGTGCAGATTTAGTAAGAGAGAACGGATTGCTCTGCCTGATTACCAGTAGCTTTACCCTTGATTCTTCAGGTACAAGCTTCAGGAGATATCTGTCAGGAAAGTTAGAGCTAGTAGCCGCAGTGCGATTACCAGATATAGCATTCAAACGATTCTCGAATACAGAAGTTGTGGCAGATATTCTGCTTTTCCGCAAACTAACGGAAGCCGAACGGATGGCGACAAACAGTAAAAATTACAAATATCCAAATTGGGTGAAAACTGCACCATCGGGAAAACATACCGCAAATCAAGAGCCGATCATGATTAATGAATGGTTCATCAAGACAAAAGTAGCCTAGCGGCGGCTCGACAGAATATTTACCATACCAAAAACAAAGCGTCTCAATCCTTAAAAGGAATGAGGCGCTTTTCATTTGAGGAAAAACCCATGACTATTACCCCATTGAAATTCCGCAATATACTCGGTGAACTAACCGTCTCAAAACTATATGGCGGCGAGCATTTGAGCGTAACTGCCCCAGCCAACTTTGACATCAGAAAAGAGATCGCCAAAATTGGCACAGCGATCGCCAAAGTATATCAACCAGCGATCGCCAAAATCCGCGCAATCCCAATCCCACCAGCATTACAACATATTTTGCCGAATGCATTTTGTGAATATGAAGGTCAAATTTATCGTCGCCATGACTGCCAACTGAAACAGGTCGGCAGTCAGCAAAACCGCATTCGCACGGCGATGTCGGTTGGCAAGATACTGGACTTAGTATTGAAGATGCAACAGTATGAGGATGAGAAAGAACTAGCCAAACTACGCCAAATTCTCAATCAAAAATATGCTGCGTTCATCATGGGATTTGGCAACTTTACCAGCAAAACTAACCTTGAGACTTTCCATGATGATCCCAACTATTATCGACTACGAGCCTTAGAAATTGACCGAGGCAAAGGTCGAAGCCCAGCCAAAGCGCCGATTTTTCATCAACGTACAGTCAGAGCGACACCCAGATATCGCGCCAATAATGCCAAAGATGCTCTTACTCAATGCTTAGACGCGCGTAGTTTTGTAGACCTAGACTGGATTGGGAACCTGCTAGACAAAACCATTAGCAACGTAGTCATCGAGCTAGAAGGAAGTATCTTCTACAACGGTATTGTTCCCCCCGAAACAGTACAAGAAGCTGCTAGAGAAGATTGGATTACCCGCGAGGAATTTATCAGTGGGAATGTAGTTGCGCGTTTAAACAAAGTGAAGGCATGGGAGCAGAGAGGAGTCCCCGACTGGTTACACATCGAAATGTACCAGCAGGTAATCGAAGAAAACCAGCCAGTCCCCTGTTTGCCCGAAGCCGATGATGTAGATATAAAAGTCCGCTGTGCAGTGAAATTGGGTATCAACACCAACGATCTATCCCCAGCCGATCTAAATCTACTGTTACGCAACACGATAAGAGTAAAGCTAGGCACGAGTTGGTTACCCACAACTGTAATCAAAGAATTTACCGAGCAACTGCTCAGTTTTGTTGGTATTAGCACTATTAAGTTTCATCCCGACCCCGCCAATATTTGGATCGTCACAGGCGATAGCAAATTAGTAAGTTCACCGCAGAACAAGACTGAGTGGGGAACAAGAAACTTTACTGCTTTAGAATTAATTGACCATGCGCTCAACCAAAAAGATCCCAAAGTCTATGACTACATCAAGGATAAAGATGGCAATGTAACAGCAGTGATTAATCTGGCTGCAACATCAGAATCTCGGACGATGCGGGATAAGATTCAGACTGCATTCAAAGCATGGATTTGGGCTGATGGAGATCGTGCTGAAAGTCTATGTCTGGACTATAACCAACACCATAACCTGTATCGGGATACAGTCTATGACGGCTCACACCTGACTTTCCCAGGTATGGCTCCAGACTTTCAAATGCGCTCCCATCAACGTAACTTCGTGCGACGGGTTGAACGTCAGAAAGCATCGTTTGCCGCCCATCGGGTGGGATATGGCAAAACTGCAACGATGATTGCATCGGGCATGGAACTGAAACGCAAAGGGATGGCGCACAAAGTTATGCATGTGACGATGAAATCGATTTTGCCTGGTTACGCCAAGGAATTTCGGAGATTATATCCAGAGGCAAACATCCTTGTCCCGACCGAGAAAGAATTTGCCAAAGATCGCCGCCGCGTACTCTTAAGCAAGATTGCCACCCATAACTACGATGCCGTCTTACTGACTTACGAACAGTTCTTCAACCTGACCGTCAGTGAAGAGACAGAGCTATGCTTCCTAGAAGAGCAAATGTCAGCAATCGGTTCGATTTTTGCCACCACCACCAAAGAAGAATCACGGCAAGTATTCCGCAGCTTAGAAGGCACGCGCAAGAAAATAGCCGCAAGGATTCAAGAAATTGAAACCAGTGTGCGGAAAGATCGGGTGATTTATTTCGAGCAACTGGGCATAGATGCCTTGTTTATCGATGAGGTACAGCAAATAAAACGGCTGCAAATCCTCACCGCCCAGCACAATGTCTCTGGTATTCCGACAGGATATAGCCAAAGAGCGCATGATATCTTCATGAAAGTGCGATATCTGCTTGTCAACGGTAAACGAGTGATTTTTAGTACTGGTACACCGTTAAGCAATTCGATGGCAGAGATGGATGTCTGGATGCGATATCTGCAACTAGAGATGCTGAAGGAACAGGGACTAAGCCATTTTGATAGTTTCTGCTCCTGCTTCTGCGAAATCAGCACCGCCATTGAGATTAGTGCCACGGGCAAGCCAAAATCGAAAACGCGCTTGCGAGAATTCGTGAATATGCCCGAACTAATGGCGATGTGGTGTCAGGTAACTGATATCCAAACTAGTCCGCTTGCCGAGGTCTTGACCCCGATCCCGCATTACCATGTGATGTCTTCCAAGCCATCGAAAGAGCAAATTGCTTACATGGATAAACTGTGCGATCGCGCAGACGCAGTGGCTAGGAAACAAGTCAGACCAGAAGTTGACAACATGCTGAAGATCACAGGAGATGGCGCAAAAGCTTGTATGCACATCAAGCTGATATCGCCCCATGCTTCCGAGTGGCTAGATAACAAACTCCTGGCCTGCGCTTGGAATGTGTGGAACATCTGGACAATCTCTGCTATTTGCAAAGGAACGCAAGCGATATTTTGCGATCGCAATACACCCAAAAAAGATCGCTGGAATTGCTACTGTTATATTCGCGATACCCTGATCCTGTTGGGAGTTCCCGCCCATGAGATAGCCTTCATCCATGACTATGACACTGATGTAAGGAAAACTAAATTGTTTGAAGCGATCAACGAAGGCAAAATCAGAATTGTCTTCGGTTCCACTTCTAAACTAGGAACGGGAGTAAACATGCAAACCAAGATGATTGCCTTGCACCACATTGATTGTCCTTGGCGACCAGCCGATCTTGAACAAAGAGAAGGGCGAGGAATTCGGCAGGGTAATGAATGGAGCGATATCTTTATCTTCCGCTATGTCACCGAAGGCAGGAACAACCAAGCAGGATTTGACTCATTTCTTTGGCAAGTGATTGAGAACAAGCAACGGATGATTTCACAAGTGATGTCAGGCGATCGGACACATCGCACCATCGAAGATATCGACGAGACTGTACTCAACGCTTTGCAAATGAAAGCGATCGCATCGGGTGATCCCTTGATCATCGAAAGAGCAACCATTGAAGCTGAATTACAGATGCTAGGAATGCAATTGCAGTCATACAATGACACGCAATTCAGAGACAAAGCCAGAATTCAATACCTAATTGGCGCGATCAATACCAACCATCCTGCCAACATACAGCACATCGAAGCCGATCTAGGTACAGTCGCCAGTGCCAACCTCACAGAATTCATAAGCGATCGCGGAGTAATGATCAATCAAGCAGTGTTGATTGATCGACACATTGCTGACAACGTCCAACACCTGAAGGAGAGCTATCGGTTAACGCAAATGCAAATAGGACAATTTGCAGGGCTGAATGTATATCTGCGAAAGTTTGGCGGCGAAATCGAAGGACATATTGGTTCTAGCATTAATTCTGGCTATGAATTTGTGGCTGGATGCCAAGATCCTCATAACTCACTGATGCACGTAATTCGGCAAGCGATGCCAGACAAACTGATTGCAGTGCAAGAAAACCTCGAACGAGATCGGCAAGAACTGCCGATTTTGCAAAAGAGAGTCATGCAACCATTTGAACATCTTCAGGAGTATCACCAAAAGTCGAATCGATTGGCAGAACTCGTGCAACTGTTTGATGTAATTGCCAATGAAGCACCAGTAAATGAAGAAGAAGATCTGAACTTGAAGCAGGAAGTATCAGATGAAGCAAGGGATCTATTCTGGAACCGCGATTCAATTGCCGCCAAGTTGGAGCCACCATCGACGGCGATCGTGGAAGCACTAAGGCAAAGGACATTTGAGGATTGGGTAGCCGATGCTGCTGCTGAGAACTGGCTTGAGAAAATCGCGCAGATTGTGGGTGATCTTGACCTGCCTGTGAGTAGTTTACAGTTTGTTCAGACTAAAAGCATTAATTCACTATCTGAATTAATACTTTTAGAAAGAGGAGATAAGCAACTTGTGGTTCCACACAAGAATGTAAACGAGCAAAGAGAACAGTTAAAGCTCTTCTAAACCCGTTGTTTCAAGAGAGAAAGTCTTAGCTCTGCGAAGATTTTCTCTCTTGTGATGACTTTATTTGTTGGGATATGTCCGCTTGTTGAAATCCCAATGCTTTTCATTCGATCGCGCAGCTTTCTGGATGCCTCAAACTCATCAGTTGTGGACTGGATAGGCAGATTATTTCTCAGCACAGGCTTAGGAATGTTATGCTGCATTTTGATGAATAAAACTCTGTGTAGGTATATTATCAATCTTGTTATTACTCTCGTCGGTTGCTTTATCTGACAAGTTATGTGGTATTACTCTTCTGTAAGTGATTATCCTGTGATCTGCAAGATAATACATAGTCATCCCGCCATCCCAGACGTATTGCAGCTTGCAGAGTTATTTTGTGGGAGTAGGGTCTATCACTCGCTTGGATGAGATAAATTGGAGGCTGAAGTAAGATAACAACTCGAATTCATTAGACAAGCAAATTGAGCGGTTTTTTTGAAGAGCCGATCACCGATGCTCAAAATGGGTATCCCGCTTTCTTAGGTAACACTTAGCAAATATTCTTGGAGTGAATTTTTAATAGTGAGAATATCTAGAGTTTTTATTGAAAACTTCCGTAACTTTAAACTGCTCAATGTCGAACTTGGGCAGAATATAGTACTTGTTGGAGAAAACAAAGCAGGGAAGAGTAATTTCATTGAAGCTTTAAGGCTTGTGCTTGACCCATCTCTTTCAGATAGTGATCGCCAACTTACAGAGCAAGATTTTTGGGATGGTGACGAGGAGCCTCCATTTAATGGTCGCAAAATCAAGATTGAAATCCAGTTTACAGATTTTGCTAATGAAGGTTCGCCAGAATATCTATCACTTTCTTGGCTTAGTGACTGTTTCGTAACTGTCGATCCAGAGCGGGTTGCCCAGCTTACATACATTTATGAGGAAGATAAAAAGCCTAATGACCGCCCATCAGGTCAAGATGACTATGCGTTCAAAATTTATCCTGGAAAAGATCCTAATAAGCTTTTCAATATTAAGGGAATGCGAAAAGATATTCCCTTATGCCTTATTGAAGCATTGCGAGATATAGCAAGTGATAATAAGGTGTGGCATCGCTCTCCTTTAAAGCGTCTCTTGAAGCTCATTGATTTACCCTTAGAGCAGTTAGAACCGTATGCCGATGAAATCAAAAAAGCTAGCGAGAGGGTTGTGGCTGAAGTTCTTCCCTTAAAGAAGCTTGAGACTGAAATCAAAGATCGTCTTGATAAAATGATCGGCTCACTCTATCAAATTGATCCTCAACTTGGTATCAATGCTACAACATCACACAGGGCAACCGCACACGTTTCTTAACATTTTAATTTAGCTCATTTTCGGGAACGAGTTTTCTGGATTCCAGCGATTGAAGCTCGAAAATATCTTTGTAAAATCTTGATCAAGAATTTTAAATGGCTTGTTTTCTCTTGT
>JBDNJN010000279.1:0-6544 GCA_041687725.1 Pseudanabaena sp. | reverse complement strand
TCTATGCCCTCCATCGGTTCTGATGGATTTTATTTTTCCTTCTTTCTCCCATCGTCTAACTGTATCGACACTTACTGCCTTTAGCTCCGCAACTTCTCCGACACTAATTAGCTTATCCATAGATTTTATTAGATTTTATTGTCTTAAATCTAGGTATTATGTCAACTGTTGATTACCCTTCAATTTCTAGATATTTCTGCAATGCGCCTCCAACCCTATCTATTGTCAGCCTTAGTCGCACTCTTATTGATCGTCACTAGTTGTGCTTCTTCAGGACAATCCGCTAATGCTCAATTGTCCGATGCTCAATTTGAAACCAAAGTTTTAGAAATAATCCGTAAAAATCCACAGGTAATTTTAGACTCAGTGCAGTCTTACCAAAGCTCACAAGCTCAACAAGAAGAACAATTACGCAGTAAAGTCCTGTCACAAATTCGCCAAGAGCCAAAGCTATTACTTGGCAATTCGCCAGTAACGGGTTCGGCAAGCCAGAAAATTATCATGGCGGAGTTTTCTGATTTTGAATGTCCTTACTGCGCTAAGGCTCAAGCGGTGGTGAAGGAATTTATGGCAAGAAATCAGAATGATGTAACTCTGGTATACAAGCATTTCCCGCTTACGGAGATTCACGCACAAGCCGAACCCGCAGCGCTAGCAGCTTGGGCTGCGACACAGCAAGGTAAATTTTGGGAATATCATGATGCTTTGTTTGAGCAGCAAAGCAAGCTTGGTGAAGAGTTTTATCTGGAACTAGCCAAGACTTTGAAGCTTGATATCGATCGCTTTAATCGCGATCGCCAGAGTCCTGAAGCAAAAGCTGCCATTAAGAAAGATTTTGAACTTGGTAAATCTTTGGGAGTACGCGGCACACCTTCGTTTGTAATCAACGGCGTGTTTTTCTCTGGTATTCCAGATGTTAAAGGTTTGGAAGCTCTAGTCGCTCAAATTAACGCAGGTAAGTAAGCAAAAAAACTTAAAATCCAAAAATCAGTGTTGCGGCGCGAATCGCTGCAACACTGATTTTTGGGTGGGAAGGGAGTAGCTAAAATATTGTACCGATTTGGGTGTAAAAGTGAATTTGTTGTAAAGTATTTCTCGAAATCAAATTTGAGAGCCTTGCGTTGAAAAATGAGTAATTGGAGAATGCAAAAAATTATTACTCCCATTGCTCGTTTAGGCGATCGCTTTAGCGATCGCCTAATTTGGCTATCAGAGCATCCTGTATATGGCGCAATGGCGATCGCCTTAATCGCATTTGCGACCCGCTTTTGGAATTTGGATGGCACAGCAGAAGTCGTTTTTGATGAGATTTATTACCCCACGTTTGCTCAAAATTATCTGCGCGGCGAACCACTTTTTGACGCACATCCGCCATTAGCGAAATACATTATTGCGCTGGGAATCCAGATTTTTGGTTATGCGCCCTTTGGTTATCGCTGCATGACGGCATTGGCGGGGGCGCTATTGCCTTTAGTTACTTATGAATGTATCTGGCAATTGAGCGATCGCCGTGGATGGGCCTGGCTAACAGGTTGTTTTGTGGCGCTGGATGGTTTGTTGTTGGTAGAGTCACGATTTGGCTTGATCAATATTTATATTTTGCTGTTCGGAATGCTCAGCCAGTTATGTATGGTGCTAGCCCTGAAGCGATCGCGACAACGTTGGTTTTGGGCGATCGCTACGGGATTGATGTTGGGCGCATCGATAAGCGTCAAATGGACGGGGTTGGCTTATATCGTCGGATTAATCGCGATCGCAGCTTATGCATGGTCGCGCTATCGCCAAACTTTGAATTCTGCTCAAATTGCGATCGGTTTAATCATTTTACCGATCGCCTTTTATTTTGTGCAGTGGATTCCGCATTTGATCATTAATCCTGAACGCGACATTTGGGAATTGCATCGCCAGATTATCGGCTTTCATCAAAACTTAGGCGTTGGCAAAACTGAACCGATTCACCCCTATTGCTCGCCTTGGTGGAGTTGGGTTTTATTAATTCGCCCGATCGCCTACTTTTTTGAAATTCGACCGAATAGCATGGTGCAATTTGTGCACGCGATGGGCAACCCGTTTTTATATTGGCTCAGTGCGATCGCCTTGTTGATCTGCCTAGCGTTTTTAATTGCATCGAAGTTGAGGTTTCCGCCTAAGTTCATAATGCAAATACCATCGAAAGAGCGATCGCAATTATTTTGGTTTATGTTCTATGTGACGATTAGTTTTGCCGCTCATTGGTTGCCTTGGAGTATTAGCAAGCGCTGCATATTTCTCTATCACTATATGCCCGCCTCAGTTTTTGCTTTCGCCGCCCTTGCCCTATTGGTTTCGCTACTATGGCGATCGCCTTTACAAAATATCAGGGCGATCGGGTCAGCAATCTTTGTAATTGTGGCGATCGGCTTTTTGTTTTGGTTGCCCATTTATATCGGTTTACCGATCTCATCAGGTTATTTGCCCGTGCTAATGTGGTTGCGTAGCTGGATCTAAATTCTTTAAGTGCGGCGCAAAGCAACGCGCTTAAGCAATGCCTACCAAACGCGCAAGCGTTTGCTAAAGCAAGGATAAGCTAAGCTAAGTAACCTCATTGTTTGCAGTTCGGGAAATATGCAAAACTTTCGCAATTATTATGAAATCCTCGGTGTACCGAAGACAGCTACGGCTGACGAAATTAAGCGCTCCTATCGTAGGCTGGCGCGGAAATATCATCCCGACCTGAATCCCAATGACAAGGCAGCCGAAGAACGCTTCAAAGATATCGGTGAAGCCTACGAAGTCATGTCTGACACAACCAAACGTCAGCAATACGACCGCTTTGGGCAATATTGGAAACAAGGCGGCTTCCAAGGTCAACGACCACCATCGTCTCCGCGCGAACAATATTCGCCCGACTTCGAGCGCGGCAATACAGGCGATGTTGATTTTAGCCAATATAACGACTTCCAAGAATTTGTCGATCAGTTATTAGGCAAATTCCGCACCAATGAACGCGCTCAAGATACGGGCGGCGGCGCATCTTCTTATCGCACGACCACTCAAGCGCCACCGCGTCCCAGTCCTCGCCGCGATTCTGAAGCTTTATTAGAATTACCGCTCGAACGCGCTTATGTCGGTGGTCGCGAACGTATTCGCCTCGAAGATGGGCGATCGCTTGAAGTGAATATGCCCGCAGGTGTTCTTTCAGGTCAAAGAATTCGTCTTAAGGGGCAAGGTGCATCAGGTGGCGATCTTTATCTAAAAATCACGCTCAAGCCCCATACTTTTTTCACTCTCGAAGGTTCCGATATTCGCTGTCAATTGCCAATTTCACCGAGCGAGTCTGTGCTTGGTATCCAAGTAGAAGTTCCGACTTTAAGCGGCTTAGTAAAGCTAACGATTCCGCCTGCGGTGAAGTCTGGACAGCAATTGCGTCTATCTGGCAAAGGGTTTCCCAAAGATGTCAAAACCTTTGGCGATCAATATGTAGAGATCCAGATCGTCGTTCCCAAAAATCCCACCAAACGCGAACGCGAACTTTACGAGCAGTTGCTGGAAGTCCAATCGTTCGATCCTCGCGAAAACTTACCTAAGAAATAATTAGTCATAATAATTAGCCATAATGTCTACTGTCATCTACGTTAACCAAGCCTGTATTGAATCGGTTGATATCACGCCTGCAAAAATTGCGATTGAGAAGTTATTAGCAAATTGGGATGAAATACCTGAAGGCGATCGCGCAATTCAAATAGAACTTATTTGGAATAAAGAAGATGGCGACCCTCGCGAACTATCAGAAATATCGGAAGTGCGTCTATGGTTTGTGCGGCTAGATGCGACCTACCCTTGGTTCTGCTATCTCCTTGACTGGCGTTTAGAACTCAGTCGTTATGCGGCGATGTTAGTCCCGCACGAGTTTAAGCGCGATGGAGATGGCTATGTGTTGCAATACAACCCTGAATCCCTAGAAATTTTTGTAATGCAGAAGGTGTTTACAATTTCTCTATGGTTAAAGTCACGCGGTATTAATAACACTGCGAAGTTACAGCAAATGACGCAAAGCTTAGGCTATGAGATAGATTCAGCATTCTTTAATTTGCTATAAAGGGCATCTCTAAAAATTGAAGCAGGTAAAACTATCAACAAGACAGAGCAAATCGCGATCGCAAAATTATCGTTCTTGATTTTTGCTTTTATGCGATCGCCATGATTTATAGATAATCCAAAATCGCATCAGCCACGCGGTTGATCGCTCCTTTTTCACCCAAGCTTTCTCTGACTCTGGCGTATCCATCGAGCATAGTTTGCCTTGCTTGAGGATTGACTAATAGTTCTAAGGCGCATTCCGCGATCGGTTCGGCGATCGCATCATTCTGGACAAATTCAGGTACGACTGCTTCCATATTTACCAAATTTACTGGCGAGATAAACGGTAATTTCAGCTTGAGTACATCACGGGCAATCCAAGCGGTAATCGCACTGACTCGATATAAAATTACCTGCGGCACATTCAAAAGTGCTGTTTCTAGATTCACTGTGCCAGACTTGCTCAATACTAAATCAGCCGCACTAATCGCAATTTGTGACTGAGCCGAAATAATCGTCGCGTTGACATCATATTCCTTGAGCAACCTCTCAACTTCAGGACGATAGCGCTCTAGGGATAGCGGCAACCAGAATTTGACATGGGGTAATTTGGTTTGGATGATTTTCGCTGCCTTGAGAATAATCGGCATTACTAGCCGTAATTCTTGAGTGCGCGAGGCAGGGAGCAAAGTTACTACCAATTCATCTTCGGCAATTCCTAGATATTTACGGGATTCAGCGCGATCAGGAATCTCTGCCATCAAGTCTACAAAAGGATGCCCGACCCATTGCACGTTTGTGCCTTGCTTTTCGTAATAAACTGCTTCTTGCGGAAAAATCGCCAATAGCTTATCGGTAAAAGCGGCGATCGCCTTCGTATTTTTGTCGTTAAGAGACCAGACCCATTCTTGAGGTGCAATGTAATAGATGACAGGAATCTTCAAAGTTCGCTTGGCATAATAGCCCATGCCTTGATTAGGCATCATGTAATCAATCAGCACAGCCACATCGGGAGGTGAAGTTTTCAACCATTTTTTGGCATCTTGCTGCACTTTGATGGTTGGCAAAATGTAAGGAATCGCCTCAATTGCTCCAATTGAGCCAATTCCAAGGGTATTTCCGAGCAGTTTCGCACCTGCCGCCACCATGCGATCGCCGCCAAGTCCAACAATTTCTAACTCCATCTCTCTCAGGGCCGCCCGTTCATGCAGCGCCTCAATCAAAATCGCCCCATGCCAGTCGCCTGACACTTCCCCTGTACTAATAAACACACGGCGTTTTGTCTTGATTTCTGAGCTAGATTTCATACTTAAGTCTTAAGAGCAGGTTGTGCCATATTATTTCACGTCAAATGCAACATATCGCATTACCTTATGGTACACTCGTAAAGGTCAAAAAACTGGACTAGAAAGAAGTGCCTAAGCTCAAAACTCGTAAATCTGCCGCCAAGCGATTCAAGGTGACGGGTAGCGGCAAGTTTGCTCGCCGCCACGCTGGTCACAATCACCTACTAGAGCATAAGTCTACTGTTCGCAAGAATAGGTTGAACAAAATGGCTATAGTTGATGAGACTGACAATAAGAGAGTAAGCGCAATGATGCCTTACGCCTAGATATTTTTTGAGTGTGCTTCGCACACTCAAAAAAAGTAAGTAAAAGTAACCGATTTTAAAGATAAGAACGAACTGCCATGACGAGAGTAAAACGCGGTAACGTAGCTAGGAAGCGCCGCAACAAAGTATTAAAATTAGCGAAAGGCTTTCGCGGATCGCACTCCAAGCTGTTCCGCACTGCTAACCAGCAGGTAATGAAAGCTCTGCGTAATGCATATCGCGATCGCCGCAAGAAGAAGCGCGATTTTCGTAGTCTCTGGATTACCCGCATTAATGCTGCGGCTCGCCAACAAGGTTTGAGCTATAGCAAGTTTGCTGGTTTGCTCAAGAAAGCAAATATTGAAATTAATCGCAAGATGCTTTCTCAAATTGCAATTCTCGATCCACAAGCATTTACTGCGATCGTGGAAAAAGCTAAAGCTGTCGCCTAAAACGAAAAACCAGAATAAAAAAGGATCGCCCGATGGGCGATCCTTTTTTATTCTGGTTTTAATTGTATTACTATATGGTAATGTGATACAAATAGTGTATATGCATATATGACTGTCAATCCCTCAGCCCTAAATCAAGTTGCTGATTACTTTAAAGTGTTATCCGAACTCAGCCGACTGCAAGTGTTATGTTCTCTGAAGTCAGGCTCGAAGAATGTTACCGAAATTATGGAAGAAACGGGGTTGGGACAAGCCAATGTCTCGAAGCATCTGAAGATATTAGCTCAATCGGGGATTGTATCTAGTACAAGACGGCTGAAATGAAGTTACTCTAGAAAGAAGAAAAAAAGTGGTAAAAATCTATGGGTTCAATGCGTCCTGCGGCAGTATATCTAAAAGAGAGTGAAAAAGAAGAATTGCAACAGCTTATCAAAGGACATAG
>JBDNJN010000278.1:0-7805 GCA_041687725.1 Pseudanabaena sp. | reverse complement strand
ACAAGAGAAAACAAGCCATTTAAAATTCTTGATCAAGATTTTACAAAGATATTTTCGAGCTTCAATCGCTGGAATCCAGAAAACTCGTTCCCGAAAATGAGCTAAATTAAAATGTTAAGAAACGTGTGCGGTTGCCCTGTTAATTCCGATTGACCGCTTACCAACAATTTTGATGATCAACCATCTCCATAATCAATCTGAGATCTCTCCCGATCAGTTTGAAAGGGCGATCGCCTTAAATGAAATTAGAAATCGTGTCGCTCACGGATTTCCTGTTAAATCGACAAAACTCAATGATGCGATCGAACAAATTTTAAATTTAGTTGACAAATTTATTCTCAAGCAAATATAAAGAAAATGGCGTGCAAAGCACGCCATTTTCTTTATGCGTTAGCCAGTCCTTGCTGACGTGCCACGGCATGAACGGCGGCGGCGACGGCATCGGAAACGCGGGGATCAAATACCGACGGAATAATAAAGTCGGGGGCGAGGTCGCTGTTGCTGACGAGTGAGGCGATCGCCTGAGCTGCCCCTAAATTCATCTGCGTGGTGATTTGAGTAACCCTTGCATCGAGCGCACCTCGGAAAATTCCGGGGAAGGCAAGCACATTATTAATTTGGTTGGCATAGTCACTGCGACCTGTCGCGATGACGGCAACATCGTTAACCACTAGTTCGGGCTGAATTTCAGGATTGGGATTTGCCATCGCGAAGACAATCGGCGCAGGAGCCATACTCCGCACCATCTCAGGCGTAAGTGCGCCCTTCACACTCAGACCGATAAACATATCAGATCCTTTGATTACATCTGCCAGAGAACCACCTTCAGCGCTGACAAACTCTAGTTTTTCAGGAGTAAGGTCAGTGCGATCTTTGCTGATGCAGCCCTTAGAGTCACACATGGCGATCTGGGTTGCCCCTGCTTCACGCAACAATCTTGCTACAGCGATCCCCGCCGCTCCTGCGCCATTCATCACGATTCGTACTGTATCAATCGGTTTGCCGACAACTTTGAGAGCATTGATTGTGGCGGCGACGACAACGATCGCCGTACCATGTTGGTCATCATGATAAACAGGAATATCTAATTCGGCTTTGAGTCGTTTTTCAATTTCAAAGCAGCGAGGGGCGCTAATATCTTCGAGATTCACGCCCCCAAATCCTGGTGAAATCCGTTTGACGGTTTCCACAATTTCATCGACATCTTGAGTATTCAGACAGATCGGGAAAGCATCTAGTCCCGCAAATTGCTTGAATAGCATTGCCTTGCCTTCCATAACAGGCATGGCGGCTTCAGGTCCAATATCGCCTAGTCCGAGAACTGCTGAGCCGTCGGTAACTACGGCGATCGTGTTGCATTTAATCGTGTAGTCATAAACTTTACGTTTATCTTCCGCGATCGCCATACAGACGCGCCCCACACCAGGGGTATAGACCATAGCGAGATCGTCTTGTCCTTTGACGGCAACTTTTGATTCGATGTGAATTTTGCCGCCCTTGTGAATATTAAAGGTGCGATCGTAGATATCGAGGATGCGAATTTCTGGGACAGCCTTCACGACTTCGATCAACTTGTCCATATGCTCGGCGCTAGAAGCATTTACCGAAATATCGCGCACCGAAATTTTGCGAGTCTGTTGGATCAGGTCAATCTGTCCAAGATTCCCTCCCGCCTCAGCTAAAGCGCCAATTACAGAAGATAACATTCCTGCGCGATTGAGGAGTTGTACGCGGATGGTCAAGCTAAAGCTGGGATTAGGTGTTAGTTGTTTCATCGGGAGAAGTGAAAAGAAAGTTGATCGAAGGGGATAAATTAGGCAAAACCTGATTTATTCCCTTTAAGGCAATGTTAGCTGATTGCTTGTTTACTTTACGTTACAAATCGCACGGTTACGCGCAGGTTACGCGCCATTTATCAATTGTCACGACTCGACTAATTGACGGGCAATGTACCAAGTGAGAATACCAGTGACGATCGCGATCGCGCTAAGTCCAAAAATCACCTTTTGTAAGCCGAAATAGGACTCAGCAATTCCTGCGACTGATAGCGGCAAACTGAGGGCAATATTCACGGCATTATTTTGTAAACCGAAGACTTTGCCGCGCATATCTTCAGGAGTTTCTTCTTGAATGACTGTTTGCATCGGAATTACACATAGTCCTCCAAAAATTCCTATACCTGTGATCGCCACTAGTCCTAACCAAAAGCGATCGCTAAACACCGCCAGCATCCCTAAAAATATACACATCCCCACCGAGCCAATCAAAGCCAGCGTTTGACGACTACAACGGTCTCCCAATTTGGCAACGATGCCAGCACCGATCGCCATGCCCAAACTCGCCACCGCTAGCAAAAAACCAAACTGTTCTGATTTAATTTCGGGCATCACTTCAGCTAAGCGCACTGCTAACACTGTCAACGCCGCAATGATTGAAAAGGTAGAAATTAACTGAATTAATGCTGATAGCGAAGTTTTTTTATGATTCAGATATTGCAAACCCTCTTTGATGTCATTCCAGATATGAACGCTATCACGGTGTAAATCCTCTTTGGTTTCGCCTGTTTTTAATAAAATCAAGATGATTCCCGCTAGCAAATAACTGCCACCAACCAGAATTTCTTGACCGACATTGTGCCAAAGATGATCGGATAAAGCTAAGAGTGGCTCACCAAGGGCAAAGCCTAAAATCAAAGCCCCCATGATCGTAGTTGTGTAGAGCGAATTGGCGGCTAATAATTTCGGCTTTTCCACTACCAATGCGATCGCTGACTGCTCAGCAGGTGTAAAAAACTGCGTAAAAGTTGAGACTAAAAAAGTAATGCATAATAGTCCCCAAAATCCAGTGGGTGCGCCCCAAGGTAATACACTATTTTTGGTGACCCAAAGCAGTAGGGGAATACTCAGAACCAAGATTCCGCGTAGGATATTTGAGCTAACTAAAACTGTTTTTTTATTCCAGCGATCGACATATACGCCAGCGATCGAGCCAAATAAAATCGCAGGAATTGTAAATGACACCATGATCGCTGAGACCCAACCACTAATCGTTTCTCCCTCATTCTGAAATTGTGTGGAAACGATTGCAATCACAAGCACTAAGAAAATTTTATCCGCAATCTGCGAAAAGACCTGCCCACTCCAAAGCGACAAAAAATTAGGATTACGAAGGACAGATGTAGAATCACCAGTTACAACTATTTCAGCATCAATATCAGGATTTTCGGGGAGATTAGGTTTAGGCGGATCGAATAAATGGGTCATATATTAAAAAACAGTTATCAATCAGAGCCGAAGACTGGATTGGGCTATCAAAATGATACTGTGCATAGGCTCATAACAGTCTTTCAATTACAGCTAAATATCCTGATAGATGCTCCTCTAGGTGGCTATAGGTAACTCGTGCGATCGCCTTAAATTCACAAACTGCGATCGCCAGTTTTCTAGCAGCCTGTCGGAAAAATTATTTCTCCGACAGGCTGCTAGTTAATGACTTTTTTACATCGCCATTTAACAATATCGGTAAGTTTTTGGGCGGCTTGGTTAGTTGGCTGATGGGCTGGATTAGCATTACTTTTGGTTTAGCGATCGCCTTTGGCTTCGCGATTAGTGGTTAGGTGATCGCTTATAACTTAGCCACAGAGCTAAACATGCTAGTCAAACAATTGAAAGCCAAGATCTAAAATAAAAAAGCGATCGTCTTTCTCATTATCCCCATCAAAAAATGATTAATTAGGGTAAGAGTTTACCAAAAAGTAAATGATCCCATTACTTAAGAAAATTGCTGCTATAGGAGTGGGCGATCCCAGTGATTTCTAAGGTAAATAAAGGATCGATTATTTTTTGACTGTCTCTAAATAGTCATTGTTAAGGATATCTTTAAATGTAAAAGGACATTGCTTTGGGAAAACCTCAGATGGTAGCCCTGTTTTTTGGATTGCTTGTCTTCTAGCCTTAATGTAAACCTCTTCTACACAACTAAGGAAGTAGTTGTATAGCGTCTTAGAGCGAAAAGAAAACTCTAGTTCGTCACGAAAGTTACAGATCTCAATGTGCCATCCTCTTTGACAGCTCGCTTTCTCACTTTTCCAATATTGACAGAGTAGTAAATGGATTAATAGTTGCTTCAAGTAACTTTCTACTTTACGTCTTTGTTCTATTCCCAATGCTTCAATTTCTTCTGCTAAATGTTGCCAATCTAAATTTTCAGCGTCTCTATTTTCTAGCAGCTTAAGTGTACCTTCAATCCACAGATAGTAATCTGTTTCGTATAACTTTGAAGGGAGAGGCAAAGTTATTGTTGTAGCCATACTTTATCCTTTAGATAGAAGATGTAATCACCATAACATAAATCAGAAAAGCTGTTAGTTCACTCAATAAAAAAGCTGATCGCCCTCAACACCATTCTCAATAAAAAAGCGATCGCCCTTCCCAAAAAGAAAAGCGATTACCTCCAACATCATCCTCAATCAAAAATCGATCACCACTCCAAATCTAAGAAGTGATTCTTGGAATCTCAGTGGCTTCAGCCCTGAGAGCATGTCAATAGGGTCTGGATGATTAAGGGAAGTAATTAACCATTAAAACAAACCAAAAAAGTACGAAAGTCGTCACTAAGTGACGACTTTCATACTTTTTTGGTTTGCTTTAGTCTGCAAGGCTTTGCAGAAAATTCACTTAGCGTAATTAACCCATTTGACGACGTAGAGCTTCTAGCTCGGCATCGATCGCCGCGCCGACACTTGGCTTAGCGCTATCCGATGGAGGCAAAGCACCTTGAGGTGCAGGAGTACCAGTCATCATTTTGGCTTTGAGGGCAGCCAATTCATCGTCAACCCCGCTACCAGCTTCTAACTGAGCAAACTGGGATTCGAGATTGTCCATACCAAGCTCAGCGCTAGCACCTGCCCTCGCTTCAGCCATTAGCACACGCTCTTCCATGCGCTCAAAGGTAGCAGAGGCTGAGTTGGTATTCACCTTGCCCAACATATTGTTGAGGTTTTCTTGAGCCTTGGCAGACTGCATCCGCGCCTTGAGCATTTCTTTCTTGGTTTTTGCCTCAGAAATCTTGCCTTCGATCGCAATTAAATTTTTCTTGAGCGTATCGACTTGACCTGTTTGCTGATCTAGCCCTGCTTTTAAAGTAGCGGCTGAGTCGGCATGGGTCTTTTTACGGCTTAGAGCTTCCCTTGCTAGGTTTTCATCGCCTTTTTGCAGCGCTAGCATGGCCCGCTTTTCCCACTCTTGGGCTTGCGATGAACCTTGGCTATATTGTTGCTCTTGGCGCTTGAGGGCAGCCATTGACTGCGCGACAGCTTGGCGCAATTGCACCAAATCTTCTTGCATATCAATGATTGATTGCTCCAGAATTTTTTCTGGATCTTCAGCCGCCGAAACCATTGCATTTACATTGGACTTGACCACCATACCAATGCGATCGAGTAATCCCATAATCCTGTCCTTTGCCTTAGGGGGTAAATTATCTACATAGTATCACGAACGATTTTGTATTTACCGCGATCGCCTATCATCAAAATTAAACAGCAAATAATAGCGAAGCAGTAGGTCAACAAAAGTGGGCGAACATATTCATAAGTGGCAATTTTGGGTTGATCGCGGTGGTACTTTTACGGATATTGTCGCGCAGAGTCCTAATGGTGAAATAGTCGTTCATAAATTGCTTTCAGAAAATCCCGATCGCTATACCGATGCTCCGATTCAAGGAATACGCGATATTTTGGGGATCTCACAGACTGAGATCATTCCCATAGATGAGATATCAGCGATTAAAATGGGGACAACAGTGGCGACGAATGCACTTTTAGAAAGAAAAGGCGATCGCACGCTTCTCTTAATTACAAAAGGCTTTCGTGATGCTTTACGCATCGGTTATCAGCACCGCCCGAATATTTTTGCACGACATATTATTTTGCCTGAAATGCTTTATGAACAGGTAATTGAAGTTGAGGAGCGTTATAGGGCTGATGGTGAAGTTCTCATTCCTTTAAATGTTGATTTAGCTTTAATAGAATTACAAAAAGCCTATGGTTTAGGGATTAGATCTTGCGCGATCGCCTTAATGCATAGTTACCGTTATCCCGAACATGAGCAGCTTTTAGCCAAATTTGCGCGTCAAATTGGATTTACACAAGTTTCAGTGTCCCATGAAGTTAGTTCCCTCATTAAATTTATCAGCCGTGGTGATACGACCGTTGTTGATGCTTATCTATCACCGATTTTGCGCCGTTATGTGGATCGGATTAGTTTAGAACTTGATAATGTTGAATGTAATTCTGCATTATCAAAACTGATGTTTATGCAATCTAATGGAGGACTAACGGAAGCGCAATCTTTTCAAGGTAAAAACAGCATTCTCTCAGGTCCCGCAGGGGGGATTGTCGGGGCTGTACAAACCAGTCTGCAAGCAGGTTTTGATAAAATCATCAGCTTCGATATGGGTGGAACTTCGACTGATGTGGCGCATTATGCTGGCAGTTATGAGCGATCGCTATCCACCGAAGTTGCAGGCGTGAGGCTCAACACGCCAATGATGGCTATTCATACGGTGGCGGCAGGTGGTGGCTCATTATTGTTTTTTGATGGAGCTAGATATCGCGTGGGGCCACAATCTGCTGGTGCTTTTCCTGGTCCTGCCTGTTATCACAATGGCGGCGCGTTGGCGGTAACAGATTGTAATGTGATGTTAGGGAAGTTACAGCCTGATTTCTTTCCAAAGGTATTTGGAAAAGATGGAGATTTACCGCTTGATGTCGAAGTTGTACGGCAGAAATTTAGGGATCTTGCTCTAGAAATTAGCCAAGTTACAGGTCAGTCTATTGCACCTGAAGCAGTTGCACAGGGCTTTTTAGAGATTGCGGTCGAAAAGATGGCGATGGCGATCAAAAAAATATCGGTGCAGCGTGGTTACGATGTATCAGAATATGTGCTGTGTTGTTTTGGTGGCGCGGGTGGACAACATGCTTGCGCGATCGCCGATGTATTAGGCATGACCCAAGTTTTTATTCATCCCTATGCAGGAGTTCTATCTGCCTATGGTATTGGTTTGGCAGATATTCGCACGATCCGCGATCGCACGGTTGAGTCAGAACTAAGTTTAGAATTACTTGCTAAATTAGAAATTATTGCGAAAAAATTGATTGAAAATGCCAAAATAGAACTTTTGCATGGTGATGATCCTGATGGTGATTTGCAGATTGAGATAAGTTTGCGGTTGCGCTATGCTGGGACAGATTCATCATTAACGATCGCTATTTCAGACTTTTCGCCAAGTAATTTAGAAGCTTTAAGAACTGATTTTGAAGCTTTGCATAAAGAGCGATATGGGTTTATTTTTGCTAACAAAGTTTTGATGGTTGAGGCGATCGCTGTTGAAGTTATTATTTCCAGAAAAAAAGAGCAAGTTAAAAGAACAAAGGTAAATGTGGGGACGGGAGAGGCGATCGCTTTTGCTCAAGTTTATATGGATGGTGAATGGCGAGAAACTTCCATTTTTCGGCGTGAAGATTTGCGAGTAGGCGATCGCATTGCGGGAGGAGCATTGATTATTGATGCGACGGGGACTAATGCGATCGAGCCAAATTGGGAAGCAGAATTGACTGAGGATGATTGTTTGATATTGAGGCATACCCCCCCAGCCCCCCTTGCAAGGGCAGGGTGGTTTCATTTTCGGAAAGGGTTAGAGGGTAAGAACTTTCAGGTTGCGCCAGAGGAAATGAATGGAGAGAAATCAGGAAGAGCAGGAGAGAATATCAAAAGCTTGATGAACCTGATTAGCGAGAACACGTT
>JBDNJN010000277.1:0-5854 GCA_041687725.1 Pseudanabaena sp. | reverse complement strand
TTTGCTTTAGCTTTAATCAGACCATTTTTCCTGATCTTTGCTCCTTAGTTCAATCTTATTTTCTCTCCCAATATTTATCTCTTGCCTTTTTCTACAATCTTTACCCTCTAACCCTTTCCGAAAATGAAACCACCCTGCTTCTACTTTATGCTGATGCGATCGCCAGTTAATCACGGCTAATATAGATGGTTATAGCCGCACAGAAGATGATCAATAGGAATCAGCGATGAGTAATGATAGTTTTAAAGACAAATTTGCTTTTAAAGTCGAAGGCTTAGAGTCTTTAGTCGATGATGTCAAGCAGTTGCTAAACCTCGATCAACTCATCGATCTGGCGCAAAAATTGGATGAGAAGCAAAAGTCAGGTGAAATTCATACAGAGGTAAATATCAGCTCGCGTCCATTATCGAGCATTCCTCGACGCGGAAATGTTCCCCGATCGCCTCGTGCTGCAACTACGACAAACGGCGATCGCGAAGTTACTTCGCCCGATGTCAAAAAAGCGGAAATTCCTAAAGATGATCAACCTGCGGCGATCGCGGAATTAGTCGGCGGTTTGGGCGATACCTTGGCACAGTTACGCGATTTGGTAGAAATCCCCCTCAAGCGTCCTGATATTTTGGCAAAATTAGGACTAGAACCAACTAAAGGCGTGCTGCTAATTGGGCCATCTGGAACAGGCAAAACACTCACAGCGCGATCGCTTGCCAATGTGTTGGGTGTGAACTACATCGCGATCGTCGGCCCTGAAATCATTAGTAAATATTATGGCGAAGCCGAAACTCGCTTGCGACAGGTTTTCGAGAAAGCAGTAAAATCTGCACCCTGTTTGATTTTTATTGATGAGATTGATGCTCTTGTTCCCAATCGTGCCAATGTGGAAGGAGAAGTTGAGAAGCGTCTAGTGGCGCAGTTATTGGGCTTAATGGATGGATTTACGGAAACTAAGGGCGTGATTGTGCTAGCAGCAACCAATCGCCCTGATGCGATCGATCCTGCCCTGCGTCGGCCAGGCAGATTTGATCGCGAGATTATTTTCCCAATCCCCAATCGCCAATCTCGTCGTGAGATTTTAACAATCCATACGCGATCAATGCCTTTGACCAGCGATGTCGATTTGGAAGATATTGCCGATCGCGCTCATGGCTATGTCGGAGCCGACATTAAGGGGCTTTGTCAAGTGGCGGCAACGAATGCTTTGCGCCGTCAAGTGGCAAGCTTGGCAGAGATTCCTGACAATCTAGATGTGAATCGTGAAGATTTTGAATTTGCACTTAAGCAAGTGCAACCCGCCGTCTTGCGATCGCTGCAAATTCAAGTTCCCAAAGTGCAATGGTCAGAAATTGGCGGACTCACCAAAGTTAAACAAACTCTGCAAGAAGCGGTGGCAGGTGCATTAGTTGATCCCGCGCTCTATGCCCACACTCGCGCCAAAGCTCCACGCGGTGTGCTGCTCTATGGCCCCCCCGGTACTGGCAAAACTTTGTTAGCTAAGGCGATCGCCACTCAAGCTCAAGCAAATTTCATTTCCGTTGCAGGTTCCGAATTGCTGACAAAATGGGTAGGCGCTTCCGAACAATCAATTAGACAACTATTTTCCCAAGCGCGTCAGGCGGCTCCCTGCGTGATTTTTATCGATGAGATCGATACGCTTGCACCTGCGCGGGGCAGCTATCAAGGCGATAGTGGCGTAAGCGATCGCGTAATCGGTCAGTTACTAACCGAACTAGATGGATTGCAATCTGCCGAAGGATTATTGGTGATTGGGGCAACTAATCGGCGTGAATCTATCGATCCTGCTTTATTGCGATCGGGGCGAATCGAACTGCATATGATGGTGGATTTACCCGATCGCGATAGTCGCGGTTCTATTTTAGAAGTACATAACCGCGATCGCCCCCTTGTGGATAATCTCAATTTAGATATTTGGGCAGAACGCACAGAAGATTGGAATGGAGCCGATCTTGCTTTTCTCAGTAATCGCGCTGCTATTTTCGCAATTCGTCGTCATCAGCGCGATGACTCCAATCTGCTTGAAAATTTACGGATTACCAATGAAGATTTTGAACAAGCTTTTGCAGAAATTTCTGAACAGCGACAATAGCAGTCTTAATATTCAAATACCCAAATTGCCCAACCTTTTGGCATTACCGTAATTACATAGGCTGCGGAAAGACGGCTAGTTAATTTCTCTATTTCTGCCCAGTCAGTACTTGTGCGAAATAGGCTGTAAGTGTAACCGTTATAATTGAGCGCGGCTACGGGTTTATCCAAATCTTCAATCTTAATATGTTGATATCGAATTTCCGCAGGCATAATTACAAAGTTTGATGTTTTCCCTCCCAATCGGAATAACTCACTTTCTTTTAAAGTGTCATTTTCGCTTCTGTGGTCGTTCATATATTTTCCTACTCTAGCTTTAAGTCTATCGCAATTACCACAATGCGACTAATTAAACTCCTGTAATTCAGCCATCGCTTTCTGAACGTCGATCGCAATTTGTAAAGTCGTATCAAAAATACGTCCATATTCTTTAGCGCGATCGTTCATTTGGATTGCTTCAAAAGCATTTAAATCAATATCAAAGCGATCGGGATGAAATTCAGGATGTTCTCGTAAAATTCGTTCAGTTTTTAGCGCTCTCACAATATCATTGCGGGTCATTCGTAAAGCCGCGATCGCCGCTTCTCTAGACTCTAATTTAATCGGATTTCCCGCATCTTGTAATTGATCGAATATATCAATATCACGGATACTCTTGTTGCATTTATCAACTTCTGCAAATAGACGGATGATAACTCGTGGAATTTCATTTTTAGAGTGAGTAGATTTTGATCGCTTCCATTGCCGATTAATCAATGTACTAAGCAATAAAGCGAAACCACCACTCGCGATCGCTAGTCCTAGACATAATAAAATCACGCCTAATGTGGCGCTGGTCAACACATAAATCGAATAAATAGCTGAGGCGATCGCCACAAAAAAACACAATACAGCTACTTCCGCCAATTCAATCGCGATCCCCAAAGCCCCTAAAGTCAAGCTAATCAAAAAGATCATTCCCGCAGTTCGTAATGCTGGTAAAAAGATACTCGCAAATGTCACAAAGGCGATCGTAAAAACTGCCAAGGCGATCGCTTTTTGGAACTTTTGATGTTGTGGTGTCAACTTCGTTGATTGCCAGATCTTTTGGCGATCAAAACCTGTCAATTCCAACAGATCCGCCTCCGAAATTAATAACCGTTCGAGATCGGCTCTCATAGTATTCGCCATTTTCTTTGTTATCAAAAAAGGCAAGGGGCTTAAGCCCCTTGTTCTTTAATCTTTTTGTGAACTTTGCATCACAAAAGAAAACTCTAGCCCAAAAAGCTGTGGCGAACGCGCAGCGTTCGCCACAGCTTTTTGGGCTTTGGGTTTATGCCTAGCTACTTAGCTGAATATCACTAAAGATAATTTCGTAGTTTTTCGTTGTACCTTGCTCGTTAGACTGCACGATTTGTTTGGTCATCACATAGTAATTACCAAACTTTTCGTAGACATCTTCAAAACGAGCTTGACGCACAATCTCATCGTTCATTGGGTTACGGAAAACTGCCGTATAGAGCGAAGAAATATAGCCTTCACCAGTATCCAAATGTCCGAGGTGATTGATCACAAAGCCAATCCGTCCCATCACACGGCTGACCATCGCGATCTCCTTACCACGAACTTTGTAGTTCGAGCCCATCGAGTCACCAGTAACCAAAATTTCTACGGCTCCAGACTCATCGGCTGCACCAAGATTAAACGATGATTTGCCATGAGCTTCTTCAAAGGTTTTGCGCTTGCGGTGAGTGACCACATCGCGCAGTTGGTTATATAGCCATTCTTGACCTTCATCAACGGAAACCGTTTTTTCTTCACCGCTAGGGGTGCGCGTGGTGCGATCGATCAGTTGTGGCTCGTCCATACTCACTTCCACGGTCAAATCTGGAGCAATCTTGGCTTTGCCAGTACGCGCCACGCCATCGATCGCGACAGACACATTGGCAGTCAGCCCTGAGAAATTGCTGTCCCATGTATAACGATTTTCGTAAGCCGCCTGAAATAAATCACGGGCATTCGTGTCAAATTTGATATCGGGTGCTGCTGTGACCATATTTTGTATAAAGGTGTTAATTATTTTTATAGTTTACTTGAATTGTGACGACTCCCGACGCTGACGCTTAGGCTTACAGCGCGTGCTTCTCAACAACAACACCTATCGGTTCGGTTTTGGACTTTGAACAAATAAGACTTACTCACTTAGTAACAACAAGTAAGTAGATAGGGATAAAAGCGGTTATTGCTAGAAGCCAAGCAACTACTTGAGTTGGAGGATTAGGAGATTGCCCTAATTTACGACCAGAGGGTTTGACCACGGGTTGGAGGAGAAGCAAGCAGGTGAGCCCAACTGTGAAACAATTCGATTTCAGTCCTGCTGGAATTTCGAGGGCAGCCAATTCTCATTATGGAAATTTTGACTCGATTTGGCTTTAACTATTGAGACTATTCTCAATAGTTAGGCTTGAAAAGCATAATCTTTCGTCCAAAATTTCAAAGTTCAGTGATGCAAAAAGGTCATAATGAGAATTGCTGTTTTGAGGGAGTAATGCGAGCAGACGGGAAGATGTTGTGTTACTTTATTTAACTTTTCGCAACCTAAATCTTGAAATTTTGAAATGCTTTTGCTGTAAGGCTTAAGAAAGGGAAGTTTTGCTGGTGGCGAAAAAATATTAACCAATTAACACTTTTCTGTTAATTTCCAAAACGTACCTTTGCCACTTAAATTTCATCCTCTTTTCCTCTCTTGTGAATAATGCAGGTTAAGTCTAGCCTTAATTGCCTTTTACTACCTATTACTACCGAATCTTTATTGTGTGTGCTACGATAATACTAGTTTTAATAATTACTTAATTCTGGGGTTATTTAAATCATGCACAAGAAAAGCAAGAAAATCAATAAGAAATTTTGTGATAATTACTTACTACATGGTAAATGTGGTGATGATGGATGTTGTAGCCCATTGACTGTTAATTCTGAGAAATGTAAGAGTAAACCTAAGTCAGAATCTTAATTCAGATTTTTATTGCTTTTTGGGATTAGTAGAAATAAAACTAAGTTCATAAGATGCAGCTTGATAGCTTAGAGAAAATATCCTGGCAAAACCATCTTCCTCTTCCATAAGGTAGCATTCCTCGCGGAGCATATGTATACTGCAGACAATATATTTGATCATATGTTAAATCCTTAGTTTCATCTTTCCATCCTAAAGCATCAAAAAATTTCACTAAGCAATTTTCTTCAAATTGGATAAAATCAAGTTCATTCCAGATTTGATTTTGAACACTAAATCCAAATTTACCGCAACTATACTTTGTCCACAGGTTGTCAATAGCTTGAAGTTCTATACAACTAATTCTTTCAAAATCTTCTAGATCTAACCATCCTCTATCCTGTCTGTCTGAGAGTTTACAAAGCAAGTGAATAGTCTGTTGATTTGCCAATTTCCACTCACATGAACTAAGTAAATCTTTAAGATTATTTAAGTCTAATCTATCTGTAGGTTTACAGTTATCAGTCAAATTTATATCAACTAGCCCTGAAGGAACACACTTAACCAAGTTAATTATCTCAGAGTCATATTGCCAAACCGTACTCAAGATATTTGCAAGCGCATAGGCGGAACTAATATGGTAACGTCTCAATAACCACTGGTAAAATAGGGGGTTGCCAAAAGAGTCAAAATCTGGTTTAAGAAAGAGATGAGTATTAACAGCAACACTAACCTAGTCGAAACAAATACCCCAGACACGGAGGTAGAAGGTTTACGTCG
>JBDNJN010000276.1:0-7200 GCA_041687725.1 Pseudanabaena sp. | reverse complement strand
TACGAATGCGATTACGAAGCAAGTTGTCGCTGCCAAGAGGCAAGGGATCATAATTACGCCGAACCAGCCGATATAAAGGCGGTTGTTGGTGCTGGTGATCCAGTTACAAAACTGGTCCCAGATAGATGCGCTTTCGCGTCTCTGTACTGCTGTTGTCATGATTGCAAATAATCCTTGTGGGAATGTATGAGTTATGAAAATTTATAATTAAGCTTTCGCTTGTTAATTACATTAAGCCAATTGTTGCGTAATGTAAATAGATCAAATGTTAAATCTATCTATAGTCGGATGCGATCGCCTACAAGCCCCAATAGTTTAGAAATGACCGAGCATTTTCACTTCGGTTTCCAACACTACGCGATCGCGATCGCTGATCACCGCTTTAATGTGTTCTATGAGACTGGAAATATCTTGGGCTTTTGCATTGCCGAGATTGACGATGAAATTAGCGTGTAATTCTGAGACTTGAGCATTGCCGATTTGATAGCCCTTTAGCCCTGCATCTTGAATTAATTTTGCGGCAAATTCGGGTAAAGGATTACGAAAGACACTGCCGCAGTTGGGCAAGTGGTAAGGCTGTGTAGTATGTCTTGCTTTAAGTTTTGACTCGGTGTTAGAGGCGATCGCATCTGGGTCGCCGCCTGTCTGAAATTTAAAAGTTGAGCTGGTAACTAATTGCGATGAATTTTGCAAAGCTGATGTGCGATAGCTGAAATTTAAGTCTTGAGGATAAAGTAGCTTGGTTTCACCAGTTAGGCTCACGGTTTGGGCTGACACTAAACAATCAGCCGCCGATCCGCCCTGCGCTCCTGCGTTCATCACCACTAATCCGCCCACAGTTCCCGGAATACCGATCGCCCACTCAAAGCCAGTCCAACCATGATGGGCAATTTGCATCGCTAAACGTGCTACGGGTTCACCTGCTGCGGCGGTGACTTGTCCTGATTCTTGGTCAAACTCAATCCCGCGCAAATGTCGTGTGCAAACTACTAAACCTGCTAAGCCTTGATCACTGATTAAAAGATTGCTACCCGCGCCGATAATCGTGATCGGTGATTGGCGATCGCTTGCCCATGCGAGACTTTCAGCTAACTCTGTAGATGAGTGTGGCGAAATGAAATATTCAGCCGCGCCCCCAACGCGCATCGAAGTTAAACCTGCAAGAGATACATTTGAGCGTATTTGAACTGGAGTTTTAAGACCGACTGACATTAAATTAAGAACAAAGCTAGTTTTGAGTGATTTCTTGCATAGTTGGCGCGATCGCCTGATTGAGATTGCCAGCGCCAAGAAATACGGCTAGATCACCAGCCTGTAGATTTTTTACTAAAAATGCTTGCACATCTTTGAGGGTTGGCAAATAATGTACTTGAGAGCTTAGGGCATGAACTGCGGCGATCGCCTCGGCAACTTGTGCGCCTGTAATCTTGCCATCATTGGTTTCACTGGCGGCATAGATATCAGTGACGATTACCATGTCAGAATCTGTAAAGGAATGACTAAATTCTTCTAAAAATCTGAGCGTGCGGCTGTAACGATGGGGCTGGAAGATGGCAACGACGCGACTGGTGGTGTTTTGCTGTCTTGCTGAGGCGAGAGTCGCAATAATTTCGCTAGGGTGATGGGCGTAGTCATCGACAAAAGTAATGCCGTTATGCACGCCTTTAATCTCGAAGCGGCGACTAGCACCGATACAATCTGGCAACGCATCGGCGATCGCCTGCCATTCAATACCAACATAACGCGCTACGGCGATCGCGGCTAAAGCATTGCTAAGGTTGTGCTTGCCAAGTAAGCCTAATGAAATTTGACCTAAAGTTTTGCCGCGTTCGATCACTACGGCTTGTGTATCCGATGGTGTGTACTGCACATCGCTAACGGTATAGTCGGCGGTGCGATCGCTCAAACTATAGGTGATATCTGCATGAATATTTGCTTTCACGTTTGGGCAATCAATACAGCCAATCACAACTTCGCAACGTTTAGCAAAAGCTTGAAAGATCTCAACTACTTGCTCAAGGTTTTGGTAATGATCGGGATGATCTAGCTCAATATTGGTGATAATGCCGATATGCGACAAAAATTTAACCAAAGTGCCATCAGATTCGTCAGCTTCGGCAACTAAATATTTGCCACTACCTAAGCGAGCGTTTCCATTCCATGCGCTGACTTCGCCGCCGATGACGATACTGGGGTCAAGTCCCGCTTTGAGTAGCAAAAAGCCGACTAAGCTGCTAGTTGTAGTTTTGCCATGTGTGCCCGCAACGGCGATCGCCTGAAACTGTTCGATCAAAGCCGCTAATAGATCGGAACGATGCAAAACTGGTAAGTCGTTAGCCAGAGCGATTTGAAATTCAGGATTTTGTTGATTGATCGCGGTCGAACAAACAACTTGAGGCGCACTTGCTAGATCGATATTATCGGCATGATGCCCTTCAAAAACTTTTACGCCGAGATCCTGTAGCTTTTGAGTGATGCGATTGCTACTAAGATCAGAGCCAGAAACCGTAAAGCCTTGCTTTGCCAGAATATAGGCGATCGCTGACATGCCGATCCCGCCAATACCCACAAAATGAAACGGTCTACCGCTGAAATCAACTGGACTCAGCATTTATACTTTTTACCTACCAAATAACGAGCCTAATAATAACAGATCGAAAGGTATCGATTTGCGTCACCTTTTCAGTTAAACCATCAAAGTCTCTAAGCCTTCAGGATCGAGGATGCATAAAACATCGCGATCGGGAATACGCTGAATCAAGTTCTTGCGCTCCAATTTGCCAAGTACGCGAGTGACAGTTTCCCTTGCCAAACCGCTAAGACTGCTAAGCTCTCGATGCGGTAAGTTAGGAATTTCTACCCCAGCAAGTCCTTTTGTGCCTTGACCTTCGGCAAGAAATAGGAGGACATCAGCAACACGAGAAGTACTATCAGCTTCGCGTAAACGCAAACGGCGATTGACTTGACGCAATCGCTTTGCCATTAATCTGGCTAGGTGAATACCTGCGGTTGGCTCTGTTTCAATCAGGTAGACAAAGTCTGATGCAGGAAGACTGCCAATAGTTGTTGGTGTGAGCGTAATCACATCGGTCGATCGCGGTACTTGATCGAGGGGAGCCATTTCGCCAAACATTTCGCCAAAACCAAGAATATTCAGAGTGATTTCTTTACCATCAAGGTTATAAGTCCGAATTTTTACCCAGCCATCCAAAATGAAATAAACCGAGTTACCCCAATCATTTTCTAGCAAAATTACTTGATCGGCTGGATGACTGCGTGTAACCATATGGGCCGTAGCTCTTATTACGGCTGCATCTGGCAACCCCATAAAAAATGGGGCAGACATAATTTTTTGCTGAAGATCAGTTTCATGCCGCATATTAATTTGCGCTTCCAAGTAATTTATGTAGTCTTGATGCTAGGGCTTTGATGATGCCATTGGGATAAGACTCCTCAGAAGGGGCGATCGCTGTCTCAATGTCGGCGACAACTTCTGACGGGAGATCGAGGATTCTGACCAATCTTTGATAAGCGGCGGATTCATCAAGATTAACCATTGGTTCGTCAGGATTGCGGCGACTGGCTTGGATGACTTGATAGCCAAGTCTTAGGGTCATTTTCCGATCTTCAATACTTTTGATGTTGGGAATGACTTCTTCCAGAGAAATATTTTGTCCCAAGTAGTCTCTAAGATGGGTTTTTAGAGTGCTGCGCTCTGCATCAGTTTTAGCAAATAGTACTGCAAATTCATCAAGCATCACCCGAATTTCATCAGGTTCCAGCTTGCCATCAGCCCAAGCCATAGCAGCTACTGCCCGAAGCATGTCCATTTGACGGGGACTAATCGGAGGGGGAAGTTCTTGCGGTGTCATAGATTTGTCATGCGCCATGTTTGTTTACCAAATATGCCCAAATCATAGGCTAGATCTTATTAAATTATTCGGTAGTTCATTAATGTTTATAGCCTTTTATACCAAATTTGGCAAAGTGTGACTAAACTTTGCCAAATCAAAACCCAATCTGGGTTTTAAGTTCTCGAAATCGCGTTGTGATTTCGAGAACTGGGATTAAATATTTGGTAAGGATCGCAAATGAAATAACTTATAGATTTCAAAGCCCAGATATGATTCAGGATTTATTTGATCTGCGATCCTAACTAGCATCAAAGTATAAATAATCTGGCTATTATGATCATTGCGATGAGAGTCAAGTAAAAAGGATAGATTGCGAAGGATAAAGTTGATTGCAGTGTTGCGGTGATGACGTTAAATCCTTTTAGGGGGGCGACGATGAATAAATCTTTGGTTTCTGCTGTACCCGTGTGCATTCGGCGAACGAAGTTGTTATAGGTATCCCGAAAAGCTCTTTCTTGCCCTAAATAATAAGCATCTAGAAAAAGAAATAGAACGGTAGGAATTAACGCTAACCATCCGTAATTAGGTTTGGCTTTATCGGCAATGACTACGAGAATGCCTGACACGAGAGTGATGCACCATGTTTTGCAGTTGGCACTATTCCCAGCCATTCTTGAAACAATTGTTTGTAAAATATTTAGATAACTTTGCACCGAGCTAGACTCAAGTGCATCTGTATCTATGGCTTGTGGTGATTTGTGTGGACTATTCATTTGCCAACTGCCCTTGCTGCATATTCTACCCATTTATTGAAATTATTGTAACCGTTATCCTGTACCCAATCGTAAGTGGGATAGTAATTAGATAAAGGGACATGATTACTTGTAAAATGAGAGTATTTGCCTTTTTGTTCAACAGTGTAGTAGTCAAAAGGGTTGAGACCTTTGCTATCTCTAAAACCATTAATGCTAGGTATATTGTGGATATAAATTCCTAGCATCGCATTGCCGCGCTCATAACTTTTTTCGATTTCATAGTCCACCCATTTGCGGTTAGCCGTTGCTGCACCAATCAGAACAACAGTTACAGATGTATTTTCTAAGCCCTTATTAATCAGTCGTTTGAGGGCAAGATCGCCATCTCGTTTAAATTTTTCCCAAAGCGAGTGATCCCAGTAACCTGCGGATATATAGCCTTGCTTTGTAAGAAAGTGATTACGAACTACGTTTACCCTAAAAATGTCGCGTTGGTAGTGAAAGCTGAAAAAGACACTTCTTGCCATAGTCAATGCCAAAGGTGGAATCTATAAGTTATTCTATACATATAGTGTTAAAATATCAACTATATGCAATCAAAACACTATATGTGGATTTAAGTACTAAGATTGTAAAATTGATTGGTTAGAAGAAATTCAGGTAGAATACTAAAAAGCTTGTTTTTGTGCGTATTTGTACTAGAAATTACCTGTTACCCAATCCTATGTCTCAAGAACCTGACCAAGTTGGCTTAGAGTCGCGATCGCTTGATTCTGTACCTCAGCAAAGTGAATTTCAGATTGATTTACAGGGGTTAATTAAGCTGCTGGCAAAAAATTTGTATGCCGAGGCGGATGTGTTTGTGCGGGAGATGCTGCAAAACGGGCATGACTCGGTGAAGCGTCGTCGCGAGTTACAGGGAGATGGTGCGCCACCTGGGGAAATTCGGGTGCAGGTCGATCGCATGGCTGGCACGATCGCATTTACGGACAATGGGGCGGGGATGACGGAAACGGAGGTTCGGGAATATCTCTCAACGATTGGGCGCAGTGGCACGGATGCGTTTCGCCAAGATCTAGTCGCAAAGGGTCGTCAAGCGGAGGTGACGGTGATCGGGCAGTTTGGGATCGGTTTGCTGTCGGCGTTTATTGTGGCGGATCGGGTGGTGGTGGAAACTTTGTCTTGGCGAAGTGGCAATCCTGCTTGGCGGTGGGAAAGTAATGGCGAGAAGACTTACGAGTTGCAAGGGGGCGATCGCAACGATGATCGCGGAGACAATGGTGATACACCAAGTTTTGCAGTTGGATCTGTTGGGACAGTGTCCATGCGGGTGATGACACATTGGAAGATGTTGAGGTAGCTTTGGACGGCGGCGGATTCAGGGTTGACTGTTACAATCAGATCAAAAAAAATTCGGCTCTACCATATCTACACGTAAAAGCCTCCACATCTAGTGTGTCTGAAACGATAAATCTCGTTTTGGCGCACTAAATTCACAGCAGTTCTAAATTCAAAATGTGATTAATGATACAACGAGTGTAGAACACCTATTGACAAAGGATTTGGATTCTAACAGCTAGATCTATTGTAACTTTTTGTTAAGTCGCAGATCAAATTTATTTCTAACATCTTGACGCTTCTTGCTACTGCGAGAAGATGAAATTCGATCAATCAATGCTAAAAATACCAGAGATAGATTTAACGATTCTAAACTTCACAATAAAGCTCTTGTATTTGTAATGTATGTTACCGTTTGAATTTGGAACTGCTGCTAAATTCGCTAGCAACTATGGGAATTCAAAGGTAGCAAAAAGAACTGTCGCATTTTATAAAATTAAGCCGTGTAATCATGCCCCTAGACAGGAGAGTTTTAGGCAATATGGATATTTTTTTAGGGTGGACGGGTACAGCAAGCTGTGAAATTGCCAAAATATTAAAAAAAGCATTTGGAAATTTCCTTGGTGTAACGGTATTTATGTCTGATATAGACCTGTCATTAATTGGTGGATCCAAGAGTTGGAAGGACGGATTAGATAATGCTCTATTCAGGTCTAGTTATTACTTCTTCATAATTTCTCCAGACTCCACCAGCTCGGAGTGGATGGCTTACGAAGCTGGTGCAATACATGCCATAAGCAGACAAGAGCGAGAAATAAACACTTATGTTTTACTGTTTGGAGTAGAAGCTGATAAAATGCCACGTTGCTTAGATGATTACAACGCAGTTCGATTAGATCGTGACATCTGGGAAGGTGTCTTCATGAAAATGTGCGAGGATATTAAAAAGCTGCCAGGGAGCTCTGGAATATTAGATAATAAGAAGATGGATATGCAAGAATGGTTTACTTACTTCTGGGGCGTTATACATAGGGATGTAAATTCCATACTGGAAAATTTAAAATCAGAACTGCAAAGTCAAGAACGCGACATTTCAGACAGAGGATTGGATGGGACTAGTACACGCTGGCTGAAGTAACAAGACGCTAACCACGGAACTTCCATTTAAAAGGTTTGGATAAAAGCTCATTGAAATAGTTGATAAAAGCGATAATTTTCTGACGCAAATGGTCAACAGATAAAAAGCTACTGCG
>JBDNJN010000275.1:0-29244 GCA_041687725.1 Pseudanabaena sp. | reverse complement strand
GTCGCAGTAGCTTTTTATCTGTTGACCATTTGCGTCAGAAAATTATCGCTTTTATCAACTATTTCAATGAGCTTTTATCCAAACCTTTTAAATGGAAGTTCCGTGGTTAGCGTCTTGTTACTTCAGCCAGCGTGTACTAGAGCAATTCCTAGTCCAGCCCAGACGATTCCACCGATCGCTCCTAATATTCCAGATACAGCCACAATTGAGGCTATTACGCCCGTAATTATCACAATGCTTCCTAGATAAACAGTTAAGTAAAGCAACAAAAAATTGCGTTGGTGTTCTAAAGCATCAGCTAAGCGTTCACGACATCTTTCCCATTCTTTTTCTTTTAGTTGTAAGTCTTTCTCTGCATTGACAATATCCAGCTTTAATCGATCTTCTTTATCCGCAATCGCGCTTTGTCGAGTCCGCCTTGTCGTAAATTCTTCTGACTCTAAGGCAATTTGTAACTGTTGCCAAGCTTCTAAAAATTCTGCACGTTTCAGCAAGATTTTTTGAGACAAACTCAACTCATTAGATGGTTGTTGTTCTATTTCTTCATCTAAGTCTTGATCACTGAGATCATTCAGTTGAAAATCATTTTGATCGACAGATTGCTTCTCAGTTGCTCCAATACCCATGACAGTCTCAGCGAGTGGATCAGTAAAGAAAATATTCTTCTCTGCTTCTTCTAAAGAACTAAGCTCAACTCTTAGCTCCGCAATCCGTTGCAACCGTTTTTGAGACTGCTCTCGATTTACCTCAAGCCCCAAAATAGGGTCTAGTTTTGCGGCTAACTTTCGCCTATTTGTGACTAAGTTTTGTGGTTCTTCTCCCAAGATATCCGCGTTTCCCGCAATTGTTGTTTCCACCAAAACTTTTAAGAACTGAGAAGCTCGATCTAGTCCTGATGACAAATAATCTGCCTGTTGTTTAATTTCTGCTTCCAACAGTTTTTCAATCTTTGACTTCGCTAAAGCACTCGCTTCTTCGGCAATTTTCTTAAAGCCCAAAAGCTTCCGCTCACGGAATGTCTGCTTCTGATTGTTGAGACTTTGGATAAAAGCTTGAACCATACCCACACTTGGTTCAGAATTAGAAGGCATAAAGTCTTGCCAAATCCGTTTTCCTCTCGGCTGTTCGATTTCATCAAAGGCTTCACTAAATGATTGTTGAAGGACAAATGATTTCGCATCCAATAGCAAACGGCGATAATTTTCAGAAGTATCTTCAAAACTAGGCAGAAAACCTGTATTTAGCAAATTACTAGCCAAGGTCATTTTTAGACGTTCGATAATTTCGTTAATTGGAAAAATAGCTTCGCTACACCCAAAACTACTAAACGCGGCTACCTTATTCTTTACAATCGCATCGCCAACCGATATCCCTAATGCTTCTATCTCTCGAACTAAAAACATAGATAGCGCTTCAGCATATACTTCTAACCCATTTTGTAGGGATGGCATTTGCACCTTTTCGCTGTTTGTGCGATCGATCAGCCAGTGGTTATCAAAAAGCATGATCTCATGATTGCGCTGGCTCTGGGTTAAGTGGTGATCTAGAACCTTGAGAAATCCATAAGTATCAGCACAAGCCTGAGTTGTTTCATTCTCAAATAGGGATGGTAATAATGCGATTAATTCCAAGCCATTAGAATCGCCTACAAATAGTCGTCCTAACAAAAACCGTATCAATTTAGCATAACGAGGCACAATGTCTCGATTGGCTGCATAAGCGGCTGTGGCTAAGCAGTAGATCCGTCTTCGCGTACCTATATTGATACCTGCTTTTTCTGCCGTAGCAATCATCTCTGGATCGCGTCCACTTCGTAATAAAGTAATTGTTTCTTGCTCTAGAGTGGCGAGTAGCGCACTTTGCTCTAGAGTAGATTTAAGGCGATCGCTAACCAAGTCAAAATCTTTACTAGCATAGGTATCAATATCTTCAGATAGCTTACCTTCATTTACCACCAAGGCTCGAAATTGGATTAGAGGCGCAATTTGCGGAAACCGTCGCTGTAAATTTAAGCGCATGGCAACAAGTAAAGCTGTACTGTAAGGATCAAGGGCAATAATGATCGCAGGAATGAAATTCATAGCATTATCCCCTTAAAAAATAGTAGTAATTTTATGGATGTATTCCTCGATAATCCTAATTTCTGATTGAACTTGCTGTTGCAAAGAAGGGTCTGGTTGCCTTCTCTGCTCTAACTGCTTTTCTAGTTGTTCACTCAAATTGTTAACGTAGGAATCGAGAAATTCGCTGACTTTCTCTTCCCCTCCATCAGCTACTATCTGCTCTAAGCGTTGATCAATCTGCGATCGTACTGCTGTGACCAAATCCTGATTTTTCTTATGCTTCAACTCGTCATAAGCTTTTACACGATCCTTGGATAGTTCGATCAACTTCGCAGTTCGAGAATTAGGCAACTTAGCAGAAACCTGATAGATTTGGAGCTTTTTCTCGATGACGTTGAGTGCTAACCCTAGCGCAAAACATTCCAAAGCGTCATCATTATCATCTGTTGGAATTAAATCGGGCAAGTTTACCCAATTTTTGTGGAGATGCTTAAAAGCGCGACCTGGATCATCATAATGCTGCTTCATTTCTTCAATACCATCAAGGGCAAACAAAGGCACACCAATTCGCACGCGGAAAAGGGTAATCCGCGATGGATCGCCCGTAGAAACTATTGAGGGCTTATTACCACCGCTAGGTAATTTTTGTTGAATAGACGGCTCATTCAGAATTGAAGTGTTGCTGTCTGCCGTGCCGTAGTAACAAGACTCATGAATTGTCCCCGCATCTTCAATGGGTATACGCGCCTCATCATATCGCCAAAGCGGACAAGCCAAATCCCACAACTGTTTTAAGTCTTCACCCGCCTCTTCTAAACTGCTTTGACGTAATGCCTCTTCTACAGAGAGATTTGCTAGAACACTATATTTATCTCTAATGAATCCTGTAAGTTCTTCTTGTAAGTCATTAATCGCTAAGCCTCGCCAGTCAGATACACGACAGTTTCTTTCCCTCTGCCAAAGCAAAAGATCTTCGTAAACGATTTTGGGCTTCATGTTAGAAATATCGAGGCGCTGAATAGTATGAATGAACAGATTAGAACTATCTGCTGTATTACCGCTTGTCTTTAGCTTTTGTTCAAAAGTTCTTAAAACTTGACTGAGTGCGCTTTGGATTTCTAGCTGCTGATCTAACAACTTACGAATCAAAACAGCAATTTCTCCCATCAACTCAGCCGCTTTGTCGTAGCGTTTATAGTTGAGATAGTACTGCCCCATCTGAGTTACCAACTTACCGTAGTCTTGACATGCGGTGGTAACTTTAGTCTCTTTGTTCATGAAAGAGCTAGCAGCTTCACGGATTTTTGCCTCCCGATCTTCCAGACGGACACTTCTTTGTTGCCCTTCAAAATCTCTTGATTTAGATTGATAATTGCGTTGTGATTCATCAATACGTTCCAACATGGATTCAAGCAGTTGATGACAGTAACTCAGTCCATTGGCACGGTTAATGTTGTTTTCCCACCACTCCTCAATTGCCTGAATGACACGCTTGGACAAAGCAGTATAATTTTCTCGTAGCCGCTTCGCTACAGATGTTTCCATCGTACTCAAGTGTTGAGTAAATTTTTCTTTGATCCGACGATCAGCACCAGCATTATAAGCAAAGCCCGCTAGAGAGAAAGGAAAATTTAATTGAACTCCTGTTTCTCTTTCACTTAATGTATCAACCACTGCGCGATCTTGTAGTCCAAAGCTTTGGATTAGAGATTCCAATTCATCACTTACATCGGCTGGTAATGTTGATTCCCCTAAAAGGTTCTGCTCAATCAACTGACAACTATCCTGCCATTGGAGTCGTTGAACATCACGAATAGGTAAGGTTAAGGAAGCTACCCCAAAACTACAATAACTGACCCAAAATTTATTGTTACAGACTTTACGCTCAGAGAGCATTCCTTTAATATTATCGTTAGCGTTATTGCTGTCTACGCCAATTTGAGAAGCAACCTGCACATACAAGCCATCAGCAATCAAGTTTTGTAGATCTTTAGGATCACCGATCATCCGTCCAGCTTCATTGATGCCATCAATTAAAAACAATAAATCAAACGGCGCACGATCTACTGTAACTTTACGCAAACCATAGTCAATTTCCATCGACTGTGGTTGCCAAAGACTTTCGATCTCCTTGAGCGCTCCATAGGCATTGGACTTGACCATTTCGGTGATCGGCTTATTGGCAAAGACACGAGGCAATGCCAAAATACCTGTAATCGATACTTGTGGATCTCCATTACGAGCCATAAAAGCTACATCTAAAAAAGTGCCGCTACCAGTACCGCCAGCAATACTGCCAACGATAAAAACTTCAACGCCCCCTGTACTAGAAACGGTAAATTCGTCTTGGAAAGCCTGTTTATTGTTTTTAAGATCTCGAACACTAGCGATCGCCTGACCAATCAAGGAAAAAATATCGCTACTCTTCGCGAATAGTCCTAATCGCCCCCGCGCTCGTACTTGTCCTGCGCCTCTTTCAATTCCTAAATTTGAGTTAACTTGAGTCGGCCACCATTCTTGAATATTTCTGTTCCTAACAATATTGCTGGGATTAGTAATCGATATTTGATAAAGCTCACTTTGATCTAACGATACAGAGATTCCTTGGGCTGTATCTTCTCGGCTTTGAGAATTTTCCGTTGTATCAATTGATAGTAGACGAATCACGGGTGGAACTTTACCATATATTTCCACAAGACGTTGCTTCAGTTTTAGCAAGACTCCATACCCTGTTCCTCCTAAGCCGATGATTACTGTTGGACGAAATACAGTTGTAGTAGCCAATATTCATTACCTAAAATAATTGCTGTAAATCAAGCTTTGCCTAATTATTACCGATGATTTTAGCATATAGAGCTTAAACAGTCGCACTATAACTTAGGATTCTTCAGAAATAGTTGGTCGTGGATGGTCGATCGCCTTAAACGTTGCCTTAATAGTGCCAATAGTCAAAATATCGTCATCATAGATTGTTTCCTGACTAGCGATCCCCAATCCATTGATTTCTACATTACCTTTGTGTGGATATAACATGATCTGGGTTTTGCCATCTTGCTTAACTGTGCGTAGCTCAGCTTTTGCCTCATCCAAGATTTTATCGTCTCCTAATCTTGCTGCCAATTCCTTCGATAAATCGAGTTTCTTGGTACGCAATCTAGCAAGATCAATACTTTCATGATCTTCAATTTCTAACTCACCTTCTAAGTTGTTAGGTGCATTAAGAATTATCCAAATCCAACCGAGCAGTAGCAAAAAAAACAAAACTGACAAAACAATTGGTAACAAACGTAACCATAACGGGTCAAGCACTTCAACCCGCGCTTTAATAATAGCAAGAGGTTTATCACTTTGACTCTCGACAAATTTAATCTCCACTTCATTTAAACCAGTTTTGAGAGATTCCGCAAGATTAAGTTGAATCGGGACTTCTATGGGCTTGTTAGGTGATATGGCAAGCGATCGCAGATTTTCAGGCACAGAAATTTCGCTGGAACTTGTAGAAGCAATGATTGGTTTGATCGTAAACTCGCCATTACTTTGAATCGTGATATTTTTGGGCAGTGTGGTTTGTCCTCGTTCAACCTTATCAAAATCAAGGGTCTGAGTGCTAAGGGAAAGGCGTGGACTAATAGTTACCGTACCGATGACTGAAGCATTGCGTGGTTCAGTATTAGGCTGATTAACCTCTGGAATTAGAGTGAATTTTAGTTCTCTAGAACCAGCAATAGCTGTGTTATTGATTTTGAGACGGATTGGGATATCGGTATTGACGTTAGCGGCGGCGGCGATCGGTGCATTTGGTTCGATTAGGGAAATATCTTTACTGCCAGCACTCTCTAATTGAATGGCAATCTTGACAGGAACATTATTACGAACTTGGAAATTTTGCGGCAACGTTTCTTCTCCTGATGCAACTTCACCGAAGTTAATGCTTGTTTGGATCGGTTGAGGTTCAGCGATGATCTTCGGTGGCGGCGGTGTGATGGCTGCTGCTGCATCCCGAATACGCTCTCCTGCTTGCAATAAGTTGTTTGCTCCTGGCGATCGTAATACTGAGCCACGACCATTAAGAGCGGGGTTGTTAGCAAATTGATCTAATTGACTTTCATGCACTCCTTCTCCCAACGAAACAAGAAAGACGTAAGGTTTACGATTCAGGTTATTGATTAATGTCAAATTGCTTGGGATAGAAACTGGATTTTGGATGCCAACCGTATCTTCAATTCCATCAGTAAATAGGACAACGCTCACCGTCCGATTTGTTCCATCGGGACGCTTTTCTATTTGAATTGCATAATTTAGTGCGTCTTGTAAGGCTTTACCTATATGGGTATTTTGCCCAGTCGCTTCTAGATTTTGGACAATCTGCTTAGAAGATTCTCGATCAAGATTGGTACTAATTTTTAAGCTATTTCGCAATATTGTATTGCTATCAAAAGTAAACAGAGTGATAGAATCGCCAACTTTAGCCTTATTTATAAATTCTGTGACTGTTTCCTTGACTCGAGCAAAGATGTTTTTCGTTCCCCCTTCCCCTACCATAGAAGCAGATGTATCAACTATGAGAATCCAGTCAATAGGGCTAGAGTTATTCGATGTTTGTGATAAAGAAAAATCCGTATGGATAAATGTAGTGCTAAGAAATGCAGCAGATACAATAGACTTAGATCGATGAGAGGTATGAAATAACATTGGCTATGTAATTCGTATAAGTTAAATTATAATCTCTTTTTCTCACAAATCGTAGCAATTCTCATAGATTTTCATATAGATCAGCGATCGCCACATCTGAAAATAACCAACCATCGGGAGCAGTTAAGAATATTTGTGAATCATTTCCCAAATCTATAAATTTTACCCAACCTCTATCTATATACTTTTCTAGAATTTGCAAGGCGCGATCGCAAAGCAAATCACCATAATTTTGCCGCAAAGAATTTAAGCTCAAACCTTCCGCTAATCGTAAGCCCTGCATTAAAGAATCCATTAATGCTTCTGAATCGGAAAGAATCGGTGCAGTAAAACCAATTCCTTCAGATTGCCATCGCGTAATTGCATCTAAATATGCCCGCATTTTTTGAGGGCGATCGATTCTTTGGCGATCGAGGTAACTGGTCGCGCCCATGCCCATTCCGTAAAATGGCTGGTTATGCCAGTAGGTCAAATTGTGCTGTACTTGATAACCCGATCGCGCATAATTAGAAATCTCATAATGTGCATAACCTGCTGCTGGTAATAGCTCATGGGCGGCGAGATACATCTCGACGGTTAGCGAGTCGGTCGGTAATGGTGTATCACCTGCCCGATAGCGCTTAGCAAAGGCAGTTCCCTCTTCAATGGTGAGGTCATAAACTGCTAAATGATTTGGTTGTAAAGCGATCGCCTGATGAATCGAATCTTGCCAATCTGCCATAGATTGATGGGGAAGCCCTGCGATTAAATCTAAGTTGAAGTTCTCAAAACCAGCAAGTTTAAACAGCTCTACTGCTTCATAAATCTCGGCAACCGTATGACCACGACCGCAAACATCCAATAGTTCTTGTTGAAAAGCCTGTGCGCCTAAGCTAATCCGATTGATTCCCAAGCTTCGATAACCTTGTAAACTCTCAAGGCTAACTGTCCCTGCATTGGCTTCGAGGGATATTTCGGCATCAGGGGCGATCACGAAGTATTTAGCGATCGTATCTAAAATTTGCGCGACCTGAGACACACTCAGCAAAGACGGTGTTCCACCACCAAAAAAGATCGTTTGCAAAGCCTCGACAGGTGGAATCGCCGCGACTGTGAGCGCAATTTCTTGACATAGGACATCAACATATTGCTGCTTTAGATTTTCGCCGCCCGTGGTAATGGCAAAGTCACAATAAAAACAGCGTCGTTTGCAAAATGGAATATGCAGATACAGAGATTTGGGAAAGATTTGGCTCAAGGCGATTAATAATCAGTAATGCGGTTGTCGGTTTATTATCGCAAAAAGTAAATGAGTAATTCTACTTATTTAAAAAATCAATTAGAAATTTACCAAAATAACTAAAAAGAGCGGCTATTAATCGGTTTTAATTAAAGGTACTGTTGGCAAAAAACAAAGGGAATTACGGCGTAAACATGGGAATTGCAAGGCGACAATTCTTGCAGGCGGGTCTGACCAGTCTGATCGGATGGCAGTTTTTGACCCGCGATCGCGTGGCATTTGCCGCCGAACAGTTTGTGCGTCAGGCAAATGGGACACAACGCAAACGAGCGCTATTGATTGGAATTAATCAATATGATGCGAAAGAGGACAGTAATTCCCAAAATCCTGCAAGCGGCTGGCTACCTTTGCATGGTTGCGTCAATGATGTGGAATTGCAAAAAGAGTTATTGATTTATCGCTTCGGCTTTGCCCCACAGGATATCGTCACTTTGACCGATCGCGAAGCTACGCGATCGAATATTGCCAGTGCGATTACTGAACATTTAGTTGCTCAAACCCTGCCCGATGACTTGGTAATCGTTCATTTTAGCGGACATGGTTCGCGGCTTGGTAATTACAATACGCTTGTGCCTGTCGATAGTGGACTGCCCCAGAATCTCGAAAGTCTGCGCGATATTACAGAACAGGAATGGCAAAGCTGGCTGCAAGCGATCGCCACAGATCGGCTTTTGAATATCATCGATGCAGGTTTTTACTATCCGAATATGTCAGTGATCGGTAACTTTCGATTGCGATCGCGAGTTGGATTGAAGAAATGGCAACCTGTAATAGAAGCATCTAATAATCAACCAATCAATTTAAAACCTCTCGGCACAACTTTACGCGCAGCATCAGGCGATATGCTCTGTGCTGATGCTCAATGGTCGGGTTTTAGTAGTGGCGCATTTACCTATGCCTTAGTGCAGCAATTGTGGCAAATTACTCCTGCAAGCACTATTCATGTGGTGATGAGCGATTTGGCAACCACACTCGATCGCCAAGCTCTGCACAATGACAACCTCACTATCGATAAGCAAGTTGCGAATATTGTGGATGACGCTAAACAAAAGGCGATCGCGACTGGCCGCAGTACCTTCGCCGCACTGTTACCAATCCCTGACTTTAGTTCTGATGGGGCGATTGTTAGTAGTACGGGCGATCGCTATACAGCAGATGTGCATCTAGCAGGTTTACCGATCGCTGTTTTGAGCAATTATGCGGCTGGGACAATCTTGCATGTCATGACGGCGGCGAGTGTTTCAGGAACAGTTCAACTTAAATCACGCGATGGTTTTAATGGCAAAGTTGAAGTTTTAAGCGATCGCAGTAGCAATCCGAAACTAGAAGCAGGTCAATTACTCCAAGAAGCAGTGCGAGGAATTTCGCATAATCTTAAATTAGCGATCGCCCTTGATATTGACCTAAGCAAAATCGAGCGCGTTGATGCCACCAGTGCCTTCTCGACTTTGCCAAACATGTTTGGTGTAAATTCCAATGAACAATGTGCTGATTGTCTATTTGGAGTACAGTCTGCTAGCTATGGTTTATTTACGGTTGGACATACACCGATCCTTGGTTCCTTTGGTTCCGTTGGTGAATCTGTCGGCGTAGCGATTAAACGCTTACAACCATTTCTCGAAAATCTATTAGCCGCCAAACTAATCCGTACTACTGAAAATCAAGCTTCAACCCATCTCGATACTCACATCACTTTCAAAGCGATTATTGGTGTCGATGAACGCTCTGTCACCATGGCAAGTAAATCTGCCGCCCGTGCGCTTCTTGTTCCTAAGAACGCAGCCATTAATACAGTTCGGACTAAACCAATAAATATTGGCGATCGCCTTGAAATCCAGATCGAGAACTTCAGCGAATATCCTTTGTATACCAGAATTTTTTGTCTCGATCCGCGTAGCAAGATTCTTACTCCCAACTTTATCGTCACTCCCTACGCCAATGACGGCATTATTCCACCATTGGAAACACTAACTATTCCCTACCCCAAAACGCCAATGAACTGGACTGTCTCTGCCCCCAAAGGGATGGTCGATGTCTATGTCATAATTAGCCGATCGCCACTTTTTCAAGTTACCAAAATCCTAGAAGCCTCACAACGTCAAGCTTTATCTTTGAATGGGTTAATTTCTATTCCCAATCCATTAGAAGTTGCCCAAGCCCTACTCGCCGATCTCGATCGCACAGGCAAGCCTTCAGATTTTGGTAATGCAGCTAATGTCAGTGATACATGGATGCTAGATGTGCAGCAATGGGCAACTTTTAGTTTCAATTATGAAGTTGCTTGACAACTTCATAATTGAATTGGCGTAGCTACTTACAACTCATACAAATCCTTAAACCAATTCACAAACTTCTCAGCGCGTGGATGTTTTGGATCAAGAATTTTCTCCATAACTGCTTGATGTAACTGCCGTCCCGATGGATTTTGCCAAGCTAACCAAGTGTAAATATTAGCTTTATCAATCTGGAATTCTGTAAAACCTGCACCTTTTGTTTTTGCTTCTGTAACCGATTCTTGAGCAAACTGCCATAACAGTTCGTTTTCGGTCGGGATCATATATGCCAAAAAAGTTTCAAGCATACCGCGCTGAAAATTATCAGGCATAACCCAAACTCCAAATTTAACTCCATTAGCAGCTTCGCAAATCAAACCATTTTCGGGTAGTTCTTCTGGCAAACTAGGAATGCTTCTTTGACAGACATTTTTGATACTTTCCCAACGCCCAAGAGGGCTGTCATCAGCATCAACGATTATGCCAAGTTGAGAAAGGGAAGTTTCTCTTAATCGAATTGAAATCTGAGTCAATAATTTTGTGTACCCCCCGCATGCATGAATATGAGGAATAGAAGGATCGTCTTTAATCCATATCGTGCCATTTTTTTCAATTAGTTCGGGGATTACTCGCTTATCATCTTCCCCTTCTACGAGCAATAGTTTTAGCTTTTTATTCATGGCTTAGCGTACCTCAATTCCTTCTTCAGCAGCAATCCCAATTTCATTCTCAGTAAAGACAATGCTATTCGTTTTACCTTTTTCAATTCTATGAATTGTAATTCCATCCTCACTTGGATGTTCAGCATTAGCAATATCTTCTAAACTTGTCCAGCAATCCTTGCTATGGGTAGTCGCAAAAATCTGTACATTCAAGCGCTTGGCAGTCTCCCAGAGCATCTTCCACATATCAGACATAGCAGTAAAGTGAAGCCCTGTATCAATCTCATCAACTAATAAAACACCGTCTTTCGCATTTACTATTGCTAACGCCAGCCCTAATATTCGCCATATGCCATCGCCCATGCTACCAATTGGGATGCGTTGATTATTACTAGAGAAGAGAACAGCAAAACCAGTCCGAAATTCTGATTCTCGATATTTCACTATCCTACCTCTTCCGACAGTTGCGATCCGCTGAATGTTTTCTTCTATGGTCTGAAGTGCTTTTATAATTAGATCTTCGTCAGGAGTTAAAACTATTCGATCAAACAATTCAATCATTCTTTCAGTTGTCAGTGAAGAAGATGATACAAACTGCATTTTTACTTCAGAATCTTTTGGAGATTTACGATTATTCCTTCTTGTATATTCGACGGGAATTGCTTCGTTACTAGATATTGGTATCTTATCGCTTTCATTCCTTTGACCCGAACGATTAATAGAAAGAAACTTCTCAGACCAATCATCTGAGAGTTTAGACTGCTCACCGTTAAATTCTATAGATATAGAAATTTCTTCTAGAGAATATTCATTTTCTCCCGCGATCAAAAATTTACATCCAAATGGGATTTCATGACCGTAAAAAATGTGACGAATATCTAGTTCTCGATTCCCACTATCATCACTGATATACTCACCTCGACCAATCATCACATTCTTTAATATTTGCAATATTTCAAAACTAGATTGAGCGGTGAGTAATTGAATTGCTTCTAAAATAGAAGTTTTGCCACTGTTGTTAGTGCCAACGAGGAGATTTAATCTGCCAAGCTGTTGCATCTCGAATGATGGAAAGCAGCGAAAGTTTTCAATTTTTAGTGATTTTAACATAGTTGATTACCAATGTTTTTAAGCGCTGAAGTATTTAGCGATCGCATGATGCACAATTAACGCAGTAGTTGATTGCTCAGGATAGAGTTGTTCGCTCTCATCCATCACCAAATCAACACGCTTTGCATCTAGCAAATCCAATAGCTTGTACTGATCCTGCATATTTGGACAGGCAGGATAGCCAAAGCTATAGCGAGAGCCATGATAGCGTTGCGCCAAAATATCGCGAATATTATCAGGATCTTCAGAGGCAAAGCCTAGTTCAAGACGAATGCGGGTATGTGTCCATTCAGCGATCGCTTCTGCCATCTGTACAGCTAGCCCGTGAAAATAGAGATAATCGGTGTATTGATTAGCTTTAAACAACCCTTGCGCGAACTCAGTCGCAATATGTCCGACAGTCACGACTTGGAGCGGTAGTACATCAATAATTCCAGACTCTTTAGGTGAGAAGAAATCAGCGATACAGAGACGACGTAGTGACTTTTGGCGCGGGAATACAAATGAGTGAATTGGCACGGCTGCTTTGATGTTATCAAGATCTTGAGGATCGTACACATAGACCGTATTCCCTTCAGCAAGTACAGGGAAATAGCCATAAACAGAAGTCGGCGCTAATAACTTCTCATTAATGATCCGCTCTTTCCAAGTTTCTAGAATTGGATAGACAGTCTCTTGCAAAAATGCATCATACTCTTCGCGAGATTGGTCTTGAGGTTTGCGGAATTGCCATTGACCTGCGATTAACGCTTGCAAATCGAGGTTCCAGAATAGATCTTCATAGGGAATATCTTCAGCTTGGAAAATCTTTGTTCCCCAGAAAGGAGGAGTGGGACGAGGGATATTTGTATCAATAGATCCAGAGCGCTCGATATCGAGATAGCGTTCTGCTAGTAATGCTTCACTTTTAGCTTTTTCGTCAGCCGCGCTTATGGCGTTAGTATCATTGGCTGTTGCCGCCTCATCAATCACTAGATTCTCATCCAAGAAACCTGTGAAATTCTCCCATTTCCCTTCCACTTTAGCGGGCATATACTTATCCATAAAATTAAGGTCAGAGAAAGCATCTTTGCCATAGACGACTCTGCCTTTATAGACATTTTGACAATCAGTATAGACAAACTTGGGAGTCAACGCTGCACCGCCTAAGATCACAGGAACCGTAATGCCGCGATTATTAAATTCTTGAAGGTTATCTTTCATAAAAGCAGTGGATTTGACTAGCAATCCACTCATGGCAATACAATCCGCATTATGCTCTTCATAGGCTTTGACAATATTCTCTACTGATTGCTTGATGCCGATATTGACAACTTTGTAGCCGTTATTAGAGAGAATGATATCAACAAGATTCTTGCCGATATCATGCACATCACCTTTCACGGTCGCAATCAGGAATACGCCTTTATTAGAGCCTTCCGCTTTCTCCATAAACTTCTCTAGAAAAGCAACAGCAGACTTCATCGTTTCGGCTGATTGCAACACAAAGGGAAGTTGCATTTGTCCAGAACCAAATAGTTCGCCGACGACTTTCATGCCATCTAGCAAAAATTGATTGATGATCACAAGCGGCTCATATTGTTGCATTGCGATCGCAAGAGCATCATCTAAACCAATGCGATCGCCGTCAATAATATGATTTTTGAGTTGCTCTTCAATGGGTGTATCGGCTTTATCAACCTTAACGCGCTTGGTTGAAACGCCTTCAAATAATGTCGTGAACTCACCAAGAGGATCGTAAGTGCAGATATCGCCATCAAACTGACGCTGATCGTAAATCAATTGTCGAGACACTTCTAATTGTCGTTCAGGAATGCGATTGAGCGGCACAATTTTACTCGCATGGACAATCGATGAATCCATTCCCGCTTTGATCGCTTCATCTAAGAATACCGAGTTGAGAACCACACGCGAAGCAGGATTTAAGCCAAAGGAAACATTGGAAACACCGAGCAGTATATGGGTTTCAGGCATGGCTTTTTTAATGCGGCTAATCGATTCGATAGTCGCCGACGCATTCTGGCGATCTTCGGCAATACCTGTCGAAATTGGCAAAGCTAAAGTATCGAAAAAGATCTCACTGGCTGGCATTCCTAGTTCTTCGGTTGCTTGTTTATAAGCACGGGAAGCAATTTCAAACTTCTTATCCGCAGTTCGGGCCATGCCATCTTCATCAATCATACCGATGACGATTCCTGCTCCGTATTGCTTGGCAAGTTTGACGACTTTACAGAAGCGCTCTTCGCCATCTTCATAATTGGTGGAATTGAGAATACATTTCCCACCTGCCACTTTTAACCCTGCTTCCATCTTTTCCCATTCGGTGGAGTCCAGCATCAAAGGTAAAGTCACATTAGTAACAAGCCGTGATACTAGCTCATGCATATCCCGCACGCCATCACGTCCCACATAATCCACATTCACATCAAGAATATGTGCGCCTTCCTTGACTTGCGATCGCGCGATCGCCACCAGCCCATCCCAATCTTCGGCATTCAATAAATCGCGAGTTTTCTTCGAGCCACTCGCATTAAGCCGTTCGCCGACAATTAGGAAAGAATTATCCTGAATATAGGGTTGAGAACTATAAATAGAAGCAGCCGATGGAACGACAAGGGGATGACGCTGCTTTGGTTTAAAGTTTTTTGAAATCTCTGAAAGAGCTTGAATATGTGCGGGAGTCGTCCCACAGCAACCGCCGATCACCTGTACCCCCAAATCTTCCACAAAGTGCTGAAGATGGTCGCCTAAGTCTTGAGGCGTGAGGCGATAAAAAGCATGACCACCGACGTTTTCAGGTAAGCCAGCATTTGGCACACAGGACACGACAAAAGGAGAATGCTCGCTCAAGTAGCGCATATGCTCCTTCATCAAATCGGGACCCGTTGCACAGTTCAGCCCTAAAATGTCAATGGGATATGGTTCTAAAATCGTAACTACTGCCGAAATATCTGAACCAACCAGCATTGTCCCTGTGGCTTCGATTGTCACCGATACCATGACAGGAATTCGTGGTTTTCCCTGTTTAGATTTCTCCGTAAAAAATTCTTCGATCGCACTTAACGTAACTTTAATTTGCAGCACATCCTGACAAGTTTCGACCAGCAGCAAATCTGCGCCGCCATCATACAGACCTTCGATCTGCTCGATAAATGACTGCTTCATGCTGTCAAAATCAATATGTAGCAAAGTTGGTAACTTGGTAGTCGGTCCAATCGAGCCAGCCACAAAACGCGGCTTTTCAGGTGTCGAAAATTCGGCGGCGATGGACTTGGCTAGCTCCGTGGCTTTTTTGCTGAGTTCATATGCCATGTGTCCGAGGTCATACTCATTCAGCACGATCGATGTCCCGCCAAAGGTATCGGTCTCGATTACATCTGCCCCTGCTGCCAAGAAGTCGCGATGCACTTTGGCAACTGCTTCGGGTTTAGTCATCACCAGATACTCGTTGCAACCCTCGTACTCTGCGCCGCCAAAGTCCTCGGCGGTGAGGTTTTGCACCTGCAAGTTTGTACCCATCGCACCATCAAAAACAATGACGGGGCGATCGCTGCTGTGAAGACGTTCCAGAAACAGACTCATATGATCTATACCTAAGCTAACAAAGTGACTCTAACAAATTATTATAGCGATCGCCAAGTGAATTAACCATTTCATTGCGATCGCTCAAACAAAGCAACCCACAAACGGCGCGATCCAATTTGAGAACTATAAAACAATAAGTCAATTAATAGCTTTAAAGCTAAACGCTGAATCGCATCAGGCTTAGCTTGTTCCTCTTCTGCCATGCGCTCCTGATACAGACTATTAAAGCGATCGAGATAATCACCCAAAATTGGTTCGCGATAAGGTGGACGCTTGAGGGCAGTGGATTTTTCTAACTGAGCGACCGCATTACGGATTGCAAATTGTTGTTGCGCGGCAAGCGTACAACTGATTAAGGTCATCGCCCGCGCCTCATCCACATCCAACTTTTTACGCCCTTTGCCTTTGCGTAAGGGGCTAGCCTGTCGCAATCGCCACAATGTAAGGCGATCGCTTAAAATCTCTTCTAAACCCAACTTTTCCGCAACCGCCAACATTTGATCGGAGCCAAGCCCCGTTAATGCTTCTAGGGCAAGCAGCACCAAATCCAAATGCGCTTTCATCGCCTGTAACTGAGGCAAATCTGAATTGTCAAAGGAAGTAGCAGAATGGGATGTCATGAGTCAGAATTAGATTTAATTTGCGGTAAAGGTGGTAGAGGTAAAGGACGATGCATAACTCTTGACTGCTCAGCTATATCTTTAGTTGCTTTACTAATCACACTAATATCGCTTACTTTGTTACCTGATTGATCATTTGATATACCAATCACTTCACCACGCGAAGCACTTCGCGCCCTGCCTTGATTTGCCCATGCTTGCATGGAACTAATTTGCTCCCTAGCGGTGCTAGCCAAGGGATAGGTTTCCGCGATCGCCCCTAAAATATCTTCAGTACAAACATCGCGTTGTTCATGAAAAGCGCGATACATCCCTTCCACGATCGCCTGTTCTATTTCTGCACCACTAAACTCTTTGGAAATCGCTGCCATTTGCTCAATGTTAAAAGTGCGTAGTTCCATCGGACGAAAACGTTTTAAATGGAGTAAAAAGATTTCTTTGCGTTCTTCATAAGTCGGTAAATTAATAAAGAACAATTCATCAAATCGTCCTTTGCGTAGTAGTTCGGGCGGCAAAGCATTAATATTATTCGCGGTTGCCACCACAAATACTGGACTAGATTTTTCTTGCATCCATGTCAATAGCGTTCCTAATACGCGCTGACTCGTTCCCGAATCGCCCATACTATTAGCAATTCCTCCAAAAGCTTTATCGATTTCATCGATCCAGAGAATGCAAGGTGCAAGGGCTTCGGCTAGCTGAATTGTTTGACGGGTGCGGCTTTCGGACTGTCCGACTAAACTTCCAAATAAACGTCCCACATCTAGGCGTAATAATGGTAAGCGCCAAAGATTAGCGATCGCCTTAGCACAAAGACTTTTACCCGTTCCTTGAATACCCAACAGCAAAACGCCGCGTGGATTCGGTAATCCAAACGCCCTTGCTTCATCAGAAAAGGCTTGCTGACGCTGCATCAACCAGAGCTTGAAATTATCCAAACCGCCGATGCTATCTAGGGTTTCATTTGGAGTAAAAAATTCTAAAAACTCAGTTTGACGAATTCTTTTTTGTTTCTCCAGCAATACGCGATCGATATCTGATTCATTCAAAAAATGTTTTTGAACTATTGATTTAGATAGAGTATGACAAATGCGATCGCGTGTCATCCCCATACAAGCTTTAATCAATTGTTCGAGACTATTTCCTTCCATCCGCAACTGCTCAGGTGGAATCATCTGTTCGATAATCTGGCGAATTTCTATATTTTCAGGCAATGGAAAATATAGAACCGCGACCTGCTCCTCAAGTTCCGATGGTAGCTCTAGCAAAGGACTCAGCAAAATCAAGGTTTTGCGCGAATTACGAAAACTGCGATAAAGATTGCGAAGTTGGCGCACAAAAATCTCATCTAGTCGTTGAGTAGCTAAACGCCGATGCAAATCGCGAAATACATAAATAGTCGCTGTATTGCGATCGCTATTTTCGACAATTTGCAAAGCTTGCAATAAATTATTTTTACCTTCTTGATTATGCTCAAAACCTCGGACTAGATCGTAATAAAGCATTTGACGTGGCGGACCACATTCCTGCGCGACTTGGGCGATCGCCTTTTCTGCCCGTTCTTCTTCCCATGTCACGATATAAATAATCGGACATTTAGCACGGATCAGCAGACTAAGTTCTTCTTTAAAATTGAAAGATTTCATTCTAATAACTGTTTGTGCTTTTTGCTCATGCCAAACCAATGCTGAAACCAGCAGTCGCTCAAGTTTTTAAGTTGGGTATCCCTCAAATTGCTCCAATTTAATCATTTCTGTTCTTAAACCCTCCATAATGATGTAGGGAGGCATCATTGCGTTAATAAAGCGAAATCTATAGTGGCGCTCAACCCCTTTTTTTTCGAGAATATTACCTCTGGAATCTTCGCAAAACTGATTAAGATGTCGATTAAAAGCAGAAGTTGTGGTGTATTCTTTCCCTATAATTCTGGACAATGGCTCTCTAACATCTACCGCACGAAAGCAACCTGTTTCATCTTTTCTTGCCAAAGCGCAAGCTAGTAAGACTTTAGGATAGATGGTCTCTTGCCGAGAACTAAAAATTGAGGTTGAATAAGCACTCATAATGCTATGTTGAGCATTCTCGCAGGCTTGTTTAATTGCTTTAGATAGATGATTTACATTAATATTTGGGTTGTTTTCGCGTATTGCTGATTGCGATGCATGTAAAGCCAATAAATGCACATAATTGGGTAGTCCCTGCGAAAGAAAAACGATCGCTTGGATTACTGTCTGCTCCATCGTCATGGACAAACGATCTAGTCCTTTACGAATAATTTCCTTGAGTTCATCAGAAGACATTCTTGGTATTTGGATCTGGATAAGCGCTCTCTCAATTGACAAATGTTGGGCGATCAACTCTTCTACATGGTTGGCAACTCCAACTAATATGAGTGTTATGTTAGCAGAATGATCCGAGAGGGTCTTAATAGTATCAGCCATAAAAGCTGTGAAGTAGGGATCGCGATTAAGTCTATCCATCTCGTCAACAATAATCACTGCTGAACCAGTTATTTGACGTTGTAGCCGCACCCGAATGAACTCTGGATTGACTTGATGTGCTTCAAAGTCCAAAGTCTGTACGTTTTCAAGCTCTAAAAAAATCTTGCACCACAATTGATCAAATCTATCTTCAGTATCACAATTGACAATAACTGATTTGAACGGTTCTTGAGAACCTCTGAGTATGTTCAGTAATACATTTGCAAGGGATGTTTTACCCACGCCTCGCTCTCCAAACAAAATCGCGTGTTGTCCGCGCTGACTGACCGCACCCATAATTCTATTGAGTTGGTTGACTCTGCCAGCAAATAAATCCTGATTGTTAATTGGGGCGCTCGGAGTAAAAACCTGTCCCGATCGCATAAATCGCACCATCATGTCAGGCGATTCTGGCGTTTCTGAGTCTATCATTGACTGTATACCTTTTTTCTGAAACTCACTTTGTCTAGATTACAGGATATCTGAGCAGACTTTGTGATAATCCCGATGATAAATACAGATCAGATACGCCTCTAGAAGAAATCGTCGCTTACTGACTCTCGATGTGGTGTGGGCTGCGATTTTAAATGACTGAGAAACTGTAACAGTTCATCACTAGTTAATTGCTGACGTGACTTTTTCTCAAAAGTCCTTACCAAATAATCACGCCCCTGTGTTTTTGGCCAGCTTAGACGCTCCATCTCCACATCGATTTTAGAAATCGCATCGGATAGATCAACAGGTTCAGGCGCAATTTGGGGTACTGAGGATTTGGGTGAGGTGTTAGTAGTTTGAGGGGGTATTGTCACCGCTTCACTAGGTGCATATTCACTAGGCGCATAGTATGCATTATCTTCAGGGATATACTCACTGGTGTAGTCTGGGGCTGGTTTAGATTGAATTGTCTGCGTCGTATGCGTTACGGGATGTGAATCACTGCGTCCAGCCAAATTGCCCGATCCTGCGCTCCCTAACTGGTTAAAGTTGGCAGATGGTAGTGAGTTGATAGTTGATGGTTCGCGGGAAACTTGCGCGAGTATCGGCGATCGCCCTGCATAGTTGGCATAGTTATGGTCAAAGCCATTGTCAAAAGCAAGCCCTGCGATCGCCAGAGCGCGTTTTATCGCCCGATCTTCAGCTATTTCGAGATCGCTATCGATAGCAGTGGCAGTCCCCATGATCGCATCTCCTTCAGAGACGATCGCCCTAAAAGCATGGAGACCATCGATTTTTGGAAGCATCTCAGTCTGGATGCGACCTTGTGGATATTGAGAGCGAAACTGAGCAAACATAAATAAATACGAAAATAAGTACGGAATCAAACTTTTATTAGACTTTTATTAGGCTTTTATCAAACATTACCGCGCTTTGCGCTGTTATAAAACCCAGAAAATTTTTTAAAAGTGTCGCGAAGCGGCACTTTTAAAAATTTTCTGTACTACTCAAAGCCTCAACAGGCTGTAACTAAAGGTGGTGTGTACCCAATGATCTTATCTTCATCGACTTCATCGATCTGATCGGGATCAAGATATTCATTGGCATAGCGCAGATAAATTTTTTCGCTGACAAATAGATCGAAGAGATCGGGATCAATGTGACCATTCAACCTCATATTACCGAGAATCTTTAAACATTCGGTTAAAGTTTTACCTTTTTTGTAAGGGCGATCCTTAGCGCTAAGAGCCTCAAAAATATCCGCAATCCCCATCATCCGCGCAGGTAAAGACATTTGATCGCGGGTTAGTCCCTTCGGATAGCCTTTACCATCCATGCGTTCATGATGACCGCCTGCGTATTCAGGTACACGACGGAGATTGCGGGGATAGGGCAATTGCTCAAGCATTTCAATCGTAACTACAATATGATCGTTAATGATTTTGCGCTCTTCAGCAGTAAGAGTTCCCCTCGTAATATTCAAGTTATAGACTTCGTTTTCAGTTAAGAAATTTGTTTCGACTCCCTCAGGATCGATCCAGCGATAGGTAGCAATTAGTTGTAAGCGTTCTTTATATTCATCGCGCATAAATTCACCGCCGATATTGCAGAGGCTTAAGAAGGTCTGATCGCTAGAATATTGGGAAATTTTTTGTTGTAGGTTAGCTTCTAATTCAGGAATAACACTGAGATTTCCAGACTCGATCGCGGCAATTTTTTGGTTGAGAAAATTGATTTCTGCATCCCGTTTCAGCACTTCAAAGCGAGTATTGACTAAGTGAATCCGATCAAAAATTGTTTCCAGCTTCGTAGCCTTGTCGATCACATGCACAGGCGTAGTGACTTTACCACAGTCGTGAAGCAGTCCAGCAATTCGCAGTTCGTACAACTCATCCTCATTCAATTCAAAACCTTTGAAAATGCCATAGTCAGCTTTGCAAGCAGCATCGGCAATCATCATCGTCAAACTAGGCACGCGGCGACAGTGAGCGCCATTGTAAGGCGATTTTTTGTCGATCGCCTCAGACATGAGATTAATAAACGACTCAAATAGTTGGCGGAACTGACCGATCAGTTTGTTGTTGGTTAAGGCGATCGCGGCTTGAGATGCTAAGGATTCGGCGATGCGTTGGGAAACCTTAGAAAATTCAATGATTTGATTGCCGTAAAGACTTTTGGCATTGATTAGTTGTAAGACTCCAATCAATTCATTTTCATGATTGAGCATCGGTAGAGTTAAAAATGACTGAGATCGATAGCCTGTTTTGATATCAAAAGCTCTAGTTCCTGCAAAGTCAAAACCTTCAGCAATATAAGCATCAGGAATATTAATCGTTTTTTTGTGTATGGCAGCATGGGCAGCCACCATTGTGTTATTAGGGTTACCCAGATTGTCATAAAGAGGCAGTGGGTCAAAAGGAATCGACTCGCCCAAATTTGCACCCATCATGATCCCCAGAGAGTCATTCATGATGATTTCAAACTGGAGATGTCTCTTATCCTCCGTCGCTAAATAGAGCGTTCCACCATCCGCATTTAACATCGCTTTTGCCCCCTTCAAAATCATCTCTAGTAGCTTCGGCGTATTTTTTTCAGTTGACAGAGCGATCCCAATCTCATTCAGCTTTTCGATTAGTTCAAAGGATTCTATTTTGGTGTCGCCTGTGTCCATAGTTTTTATCCCTAGCTATCAGCAATGTCTTTATTTAATGTTATGAAGGAGTGAATTTGTTAATTTTTCTTCGGTTGATTGGAGTCAATTAATATCTTCGGTAAAGATGGCAACCCAGTTTTTCCCCAGAATTGTTGAAATTGTTGGGGCTGAGCTAGCCGCCACCCAAACAATAAAATCGTAGCTAAAAATGTTGTTGTTAAACCAAATTTCACAATACTTATCGCAGTTTGTCTATAATTTGGGCTAGAGATTTGAGTATTTGTGTTTAGATGCGAAGATTTAGATTTTTCAGTATTTATTGTGGGCTTTATTTCAGGCTTTAAATTTAGAGCGGGTTGCAGCGAGGATTGAAGAACTGTTTGCTCTGCTTGTTCCTGCAACTGTTTGATTAGCTGCTGTACAATTGGCGGTGCTTGATCGGTTCTCGACCATTGTCGGGCGATCGCGGAGGGAATAGCACAGAGATTTTTATAGCCCAGTTTGGCAATGCGATCGCGTAAGGATATTTCATTAGAGATTAAAACTACACATTTCTGGGAATGGGCATTAGCCACACCGACCGCACTTTGAGCAACATTCATCATCAATTTTGCCTTATGGCTCAGATTTTGGGTAGTTCTGATTAATAAGTCTGGATGTTTGGCAGTTAGCGACGTAATTTGCCAGTTTAGTTTTGGTAATAAATTCTGAAATCGTTTTGCAACTGAATCGTCACTATCAGCAACTTTACCGTCAGCGACGTTTCTAATTTCGATCGCCACAATTTCAGGCAGCAAACATTCGCCTAATTTAGCGATCGCCTGCCAAGTATTAGGATCGGTTTCAACAATAGCGCTAGTTTCTACTAGCAATAAGTAAGGAGAATCATACATAAAACACGCAATTTATTTGGACAGATGTAAACCTTGCCAGTTACCAAAGTTATTGGTATTGTCGCCAGTGCCATAGCTGCCATAAAACTCTTTGCAGCCTTCCCCAAAAACTAGAATTCCTTTGCCTTGTTGCTGTGGTTGCTGGTTAGGAGTTTCTTTCCAGTCAAAGTTAATTACATTGTTACTAATTTTACCTGTTAATTCACCGACAATTTTACCCCGCTCAAAATTTGTATATTCATATTTTCCTGAAACTAGATTGTCCTGTTTTTCTTGTAAAGTCACTTTGCCAAAAGGGGTTTGCCAGTCGCCACTGATTTTAGATTTGCAAGCAAGATTACTATCTGGAGTTGCGTCAGGGGCGGTGAGATACCGCAATCCCAATATTGCCACGATCGTGACTCCACCAACTGCCATTGCCAAAAACAACCAAGAAGCAGCCAATTCCCATTCAAACGATTTTTTGATCGGTTGATCGACTTCTTGAGATATTTCCTCTGCTGATTCTGTTGCCGATTCATCTTCGTCGGGTGGCAATGATCGCTTGCTTTTACTAGACCAAAGTTTTTGCATAGTTAGGGCAAATCTGATTATGCCAATATCTATTGTTATTAATATCTAGGTTATTACATTTTCGCATGTTAATAAAACTCGTGCGAATTACTCCAGTCAGCGATTATGCTTAGCAATGGACAAAATGTTTAGCGCCCTACATACTTAGCCAGTAGATTTTAGGAAATATTATGTCTCAACCTTCGGAAACTGATATTCAACAGATTTTTGATCGCATTGCTCCCGTGTACGATCGCTTTAATGATCTTCTGAGCCTAGGTCAACATCGGATCTGGAAAAAAATGGCGCTGCGTTGGTGTGAACCGCAACAGGGCGAAAAATGGCTCGATCTTTGTTGTGGTTCTGGTGATATGACCGCTTTGGTTGCTCAACAAGTTGCGCCTAATGGTCACGCGATCGGTGTTGATTTTTCTAAGGAGCTATTAGCGATCGCGGCGGATAAAGCCAAAAATTATTTACCCAAAATTCAAAAATGTCTAACATGGCAAGAGGGCAACGTCTTGAGCTTGCCTTTTGCCGACAATAGTTTTGATGGGGCGACCTTAGCCTATGGGTTACGAAATGTTGCAAATATTCACAGATGCTTATCAGAACTGCATCGCGTTTTAAAAAACGGGGCAAGCGCTGCAATTTTAGATTTTCATCGCCCTAGCGATCGCCTGATGCAAACTTTTCAAGATTTTTATTTAGAGCGCGTGGTTGTGCCATTAGCCGATCGCTTTGAGATGACCGATGAATATGCCTATATTGCACCCAGTTTAGCCAGATTTCCGATTGGGGCTGAACAAGTTAAACTAGCCAAAGCCGCAGGATTTAGCCAAGCGACACATTATGCGATCGCCAATGGCATGATGGGGATATTAGTTTTACAAAAATCCGAAAATTAGATCTAGAGCTTCGCGCTAGATCTATCAAATCACCCGAATATATGATCGTAAAAGGTTTAGAACTGCCAAGTTGGGAAAGTATTAAACGCGAGTGGCGCGATGCTGATGCGCTATTGCTTGTTTTCCCGATTTTATTGACGATTTTAGGTGGCATTGCCATCTATAGTTCAGACTTTCGCGCCCAGCGTGCTGAATGGTGGCAACATTGGGTAACTGGTGCAGTGGGATTGACGGCGATGTTTGCGATCGCCCGTTCTCACTACGATAATTTGCTGCGATTGCATTGGGTCACCTATGCGATTACGAATATTTCTTTGATTTTGGTACTGGCGATCGGCACAACGGCGCTCGGTGCTGAGCGCTGGATTACGATTGGTGGGTTTAACATTCAGCCATCAGAATTTGCCAAGGTGGGGATCATTATTTCCTTAGCCGCTGTGTTGCACGATCGCCCCATTCAGAGTCCGCTCGATGTACTTAAATGTGCGTGGGTGACAGTACCACCTTGGATTTTGATCTTTTTACAACCAAACTTAGGGACGGCGTTGGTATTTGCGGCGATCACAATTGGGATGCTCTATTGGGCAGGGGCAAGTTTGGGCTGGATATTGCTGATATTTTCGCCAGTTGTGTCGGCGGCACTATTTTCAATCTATTTACCCGCTTGGATTGTCTGGGTGATCCTGATGGGTATCGCGGCTTGGGTATCACTGCCTTGGTTTCGGATTGTGAGTACAGTAATCGCCGTAGTTGTGAATTTAGTCTCAGGTCAAGCGGGAGTAATCCTCTGGAATGTTCTCCATGATTACCAAAAAAAGCGATTGTTACTATTCATCGATCCAAATCAAGATCCTTTAGGTGCGGGCTATCACGTTATCCAGTCCAAAATCGCGATCGGTGCAGGAAAATTAATGGGTCAGGGTTTGCTCAAGGGTACACAAACGCAGTTAAATTTTATTCCTGAGCAGCATACCGATTTTATATTTTCGGCGATCGGTGAAGAGTTTGGCTTTTTCGGTTGTATGTGCGTGTTGTTGCTGTTTGTGGGAATTTGCTGGCGCTTACTGGTGATTGCCGTGAATGCACGAGATAATTTCGGTTCACTATTGGCGATCGGTGTATTTTCGTTCGTGCTGTTTCAAACCTTTGTGAATATCGGCATGAATATCAACGTTGCACCTGTGACGGGGATTCCTTTACCTTGGCTCAGCTATGGGCGATCGGCGATGCTTGCTAATTTTATAGCGATCGGCGTAGTCGAGTCAGTCGCCGCCCATCGACGCACTATCAAATTTTAATAAAATGTTTTTAATACAATATATAAGTGTTGATCAATCATCTTGTTGAGTATTAACAAATAACTATGTTGGAATACCTTCCGCCCTTAAACGACCATAATTTGCCCTACCCCGATACAATTCATCCGATTGTGGTGCATTTTGTGATTGCGATGGTGTTGTTTGCGGTAGTGTGCGACGCGATCGGCTACTTCACTCGCAATCCTCGCCTATACGAAGTTAGTTGGTGGAATTTATTTTTTGCCACGATTTCCATTTTTATCGCCATTATCTTTGGACAAATTGAAGCAGGACTAGCGGAACCATACGCGGCGGTGACATCAACGCTGAACTTACATACGATTATCGGTTGGTCGCTTTCAGCGATCATTGCCGCAATTACGGGATGGCGCTATGTCTTGCGGGTAAGAAATCCCAAGGTGTTACCACTCTCGTTTTTGGGAGCAGGAGTATTATTGACGGGTATAGTTCTGTTTCAAGTTTATCTTGGTGATTTATTGGTTTGGGTGTATGGATTGCATACGGTTCCTGTTGTTGAAGCTTTAAGAGAGGCTAATTTAAAATGATCGCAACATTAATCAATCAATTAGGTAGTCAATTAGGTAATCAATTAGGCGCAAATGGCTTGCCCTATGCGATCCCGATTCATCCAAATTTAGTGCATTTAACTTTGGGTTTGTTTATTGTGGCGATCGGCTTTGATTTTGTCGGTGTGTTTTTTGTTTTAGAAAAGCCAGTATTCAAGTTTTTAGCGATTCCCGCCGCCCGTTCTAATTTCTTTGATGTCGGTTGGTACAACATGGTCGCCGCCGCGATCATCACCTTCTTTACAGTTGCCGCAGGATTTTATGAAATCTTACTGGCTAACCCCGATCAGAATGTCAAAAGTGCTTGGGGCTTTCAGGCCATGGATACGATGATTTGGCATGGGGTGGGCGGTGTGTTGTTATTGACGCTAATTGTCGGCATGACGGTTTGGCGAGGCTTTCAGCGTTTTCTCTGGCGTAAAAATCTGGCGCAACAGGTGCAATGGAGCTATTTGTTAGCGGGATTATTTATTTTTGCGATTATGTTTGCCCATGGGACTTTGGGCGCTCAGCTTGCCTCAGAGTTTGGGGTGCATATCACCGCCGATCGCCTGTTACGGATTGGTAAAGATATCGATCTCAATCAATTATTGCAATAGGGAGATCTATGAAACTTCGCACGGTTTTAATTTTGATTGGGACGACGATCGCGATCGCCTTAATTAGTCTCTGGATGGGGCAGGCTGCCTATACATGGTTTCCGCCGCAAGCCTCAGCCGAATCGGTGTTGGTTGATAATTTATTTAGCTTTTTAGTCACCCTCGGAACTTTCATTTTTCTCGGTGTGGTTGGCACTCTCACCTATTCGGTTCTGTTTCAGCGAGCCGCTAAATATGACTACAGCGATGGACCCCCCATTGAAGGGAACGTTAAGCTAGAAATTATCTGGACAGCGATTCCCTTTGCCTTAGTAATTTGGATTGCGACCTATAGCTATCAAATCTACGATCAAATGTCGGTGCTGGGGCCAATGGAACATGTCCACATGATCGCCTCGGCAGAGGCTGCACCGATCGCAAATATGGCAGATTCTCAAGATACAGAAAATATTGAAGTATTTTCACGTCAATGGTCTTGGGAATTTCGCTATCGTAATCAAGCGATCGCAGATATCAGCAGTACCGAGTTGCATTTGCCGAATAATAAGCGGGTGAAATTGACTTTACATTCTGAAGATGTCTTGCATGGCTTTTATATTCCTGCCTTCCGATTGAAGCAAGATATTATTCCTGGACGGACAATTGATTTTGAATTTACGCCCATTCGCGAAGGTAAGTATCGACTGCGAGATTCCCAATATAGCGGCACTTATTTCGCGGCAATGCAAACCGATGTTGTTGTGGAGTCGCCTGCCGACTATCAGCAATGGTTAGCCGATGCCGCTAGTGCTACTCCTGCTCCTGCCTACAATCGTGCAGCTAGTGAGTATGCCGTGCGATCGCCTAAGGGCAATTGGGAAACAGTTATTCCTGCGCCTGCGCCTGTGGTTAATTATTCCAATTGATCCCTAGAAAGTGTAACGAACCTCATTTGTGATTGTACCGACACTGACTTGAATACAGTTACAATTTTTTTGGTTAGACTGTAGTAGATTCTTCCGCCACTCAACTAAATTATAACTTTCAATCTAGGAGCAGCCATGCTAGACACTGCAACACTTGAGCGACGCTTGATAAACCTTGAACAAGTAGTTTTTGATCTCCAGCATAGATTTGACAACAAGCCTAGCTCTGACAATTGGCTCGATAAACTCAGAGGCTCAATCTCTGATGACTCAGCTTTTATTGAAGCCCTAGAATATGGACGCACTTTTCGGCAGTCTGACAAACCGATTGATAACAATGGCAAGTAATCGTGAAATATTTGCTCGATACCGACCATATCAGTCTCATACAGCGCCGTTCTGGTTTAGAGTTTAGTCGATTAACTTTGCGAATATCACAACATCCAATCTCAGACTTTGCTTTATCGGTTATTAGTTACCATGAGCAAGTAATTGGCGCTCATAGCTTCATCAATCGCGCCCAGACAAATATAGATTTAGCTCGTGGATATAAGCTGTTGCTAGAAACTCTTAACGGTTTTGCAAAGGCTCCAGTTTTGCCATTCGATGCTGAAGCGATCAAAATATTTGATGAGATGAGGAGCCAAAAAGTTCGTGTATCTACGATGGACTTGAGAATTGCAGCGATCGCCATTTCCAAAAATTTGGTATTGCTTACTCGAAATACTGGCGACTTTAGCAAAGTTCCAAGTTTAATAATCGAAGATTGGACAGTGTAGCTCCAATCAAATAGCAATCTTTAAAAGCCAATGTATTACTGCATAGACTTAACTCCACCGTTAGCTTTTTCAACTTAAATAAATCATGGCAAATATATCTATTGATGCGATCGCTAACACTAAACCACCAGAAAAGCCTGAAGATTGGCGGCGGTTTTTTGGCTTTAGCACTGACCATAAAGTAATTGGCATTCAATATCTCGTTACTGCCTTTTTCTTCTTTCTCATTGGTGGCGTATTGGCAATGGTGATTCGAGGTGAACTGATTACACCTGAATCGGATTTAGTCGATCGCGCCGTTTATAACTCCATGTTCACTATGCACGGCACGATCATGCTGTTTCTCTGGACATTTCCCGCGCTGCTAGGGATGTCTAACTACCTTGTGCCATTGATGATCGGCGCTCGTGACATGGCTTTCCCAAGGTTAAATGCCGTTGCCTTTTGGATGGTTCCTGTATTTGGGATTATTCTGATAGCAAGCTTTTTCGTCCCTGGAGGATCTTCGCAATCGGGATGGTGGGCTTATCCACCCGTGAGTTTGCAAAATCCCACAGGCAATATCGTTAACGGTCAGTTCCTTTGGTTGCTGGCGGTCGCGATTTCGGGCGTTGCTTCGATTATGGGCGCAATTAACTTTGTGACTACGATCTTCCGAATGCGTACTACGGGCATGACTTGGTTCAAGATGCCTGTATTTGTGTGGACAGTGCTTGCCGCGCAGATTATTCAACTAGTACACGCTGGCTGAAGTAACAAGACGCTAACCACGGAACTTCCATTTAAAAGGTTTGGATAAAAGCTCATTGAAATAGTTGATAAAAGCGATAATTTTCTGACGCAAATGGTCAACAGATAAAAAGCTACTGCG
>JBDNJN010000274.1:0-6789 GCA_041687725.1 Pseudanabaena sp. | reverse complement strand
CGCAGTAGCTTTTTATCTGTTGACCATTTGCGTCAGAAAATTATCGCTTTTATCAACTATTTCAATGAGCTTTTATCCAAACCTTTTAAATGGAAGTTCCGTGGTTAGCGTCTTGTTACTTCAGCCAGCGTGTACTAGTTGCCGTTCACAGATGTCGAGCGATCGCAAATAAAGAGGTTTGGCTTCGCTGTATTTCCCTTGCGAATCATTTTTGTGTACTTATTCTTACTATCAAACTACCTGTGATTAGTACTTAAATTTCAATCCCTGCTTTAAAGGCTTCAAGTAAAATCTGAACTAAGGGATGTTGAGTAAATTGCTTAATAGTTTCAAAAGTACCAGCTTTTATAGCAGCAACAAGGCGATCCTTAAGATTAGTTTGCTGTTCGATTTCCTGTTGGGCAACTTGAACAGTAATGATTTGATCTGCTTGTTTAATTGGATCAAGATTCATTTGTTCCTGAATATTTTTGATAATATTTTCGAGTTGATTGGCTAGTTCTGTAAGTTCTTGATCTGCTTCAAGATAATTATTTTGAATACCAATGTTTTCACCATTGACACTAATGTCACCCGTAATTATCTGACCAACCATACCATTAAAGTTGAAAGTAGATTCTGACATTTTGATTTATATTTTCTGTGATTAAAATTTATTCTTTTCTACCTATACTATCTCCCTGAATATCAACTTTACCAGTATTTAGTTGGCCAAGAGGGGCGTTGATATTATAGGTTGTCCCTCTAATAGACTGGTCTTCTTCTGGTTCATAAACAATGTCTACTGCTAACAGTAAAAGCTTCTGTTTTAGACGTTTTAACTCTGGAACTGTCATAGATTGGTTGTCGTTGATGTCCTCAGCAATTTCTGTAATCTGTTCAGATATCTCCTCTTTGACCCTCGTAATTTCATTGTCAAAAATCATAACGAATTGTTCAGATAAAACCCCAGAAAGACTTTGAATTTGTTTGACTCTCAGTTTTTTGAATTTTGCAAAGCGCTTATGGATTTTACTCATTAGCTCTATTCCTCAAGCTTTGCTAGTTCTTTATGTATTCTTTCTATTAGAGCTTCTTTTTTGCGATTTGGATCGTGATCGATATTAAAGTTGAAACTTACTTTACTGGGTTTAGAATCATCAATGAGTTTTTTTTGTCTCAGTAGATCAGCCACAATGGGATGGAGGTCATACCAAAGAGAAGCATTCTCATACTCTAATATCACCAAACTATGCAACAGCTTAACAAAATCTGTATCATTTAGATTTTCTGCTTCTGATGTTTCATACACCTCCACTAGCAATTCATAAAGACTGCTCCCAATCTGGCGAGCAAAATCATGGCGCAAATTCTGCAAGACAGCGTTGAGAATCTCTTGATCAATAATGATATCTTCGCGATCTGGCTCAATCTCGATTTGCACCATACATTCTGTACAACATTCCCTCGCAATCCTTACCAATTCCCGCATCACCCCACCACTTTTTAAGACAATCGCACGCGCAGTTTGCGGCTCGATCAATTCTTCAGGAATGCGTTTTTCCAATACCTTCAAGAATACATTCAGATTTTTAGCAATTGGCTCCACTTCTGGATTATGGCGATCACTCTTGGCGAAAAACTTAGCCAGAGGAAACAGATGCGGACGCACCACCCCTTCCAAGTTGAGCGCACCCATTACCTGCGGCTCTTGAATTGCCGAAACAGGAATCGTGAAGATAATCCGAATCTGTGGTGAAAATAGAGCTTTGATATTGTTACGATAAATCGCTTCTACTAATGGCAAATCCAGCTTATCGAGATCGTCAATGATTACCAAGACTTGCTTCTTCGTCTTAATTTGAATTGCCGTAGCAAGGCGATCAATCTTACCCACTAAGTCAGAAATCTTTTTCGCAAAAGTAATTTCTAGTTCATCCCGAAAGCTTTTCTCTTGCTGAAGCTTAGCCGTTACTACTTGCAGGAAATCACCCTTAACACTCAATTCTCCTTTGACAGATTGAGAAGCTATTTGCTTGTGAGTAGTATTGTTCCAACCTAAAATTGTGTTCTCAATATCTTCAGATGAAGTCGCGCCTATTTTTTTGCCATGACTCATCAATAATAAGGCGATCGCATACAAAATATTGACATGGGTTACCGCCGACATCTCGATCAAATCTGCGATCGAGAAAAACACAACATAATGCTTTTCGCCCATGTCTAAGGCTAAGCGTTTTAGGAGTGTCGATTTGCCACAGCCACGATGTCCCGCAAATACAAACTTGCCATTAGGAACCGATGCTTCAATTTCGCTCTTTAGCCGTACCTTGACATCCTGCCCATAGTCCACGCGAAACTTCTCAATATCCTCAGGCTCAACCAATGGAAACAAATCCAAATCTTGGTAAGCTTGTTGAAATTTTTTGAGTAGATCTTGATCCATAGTTCTATTTAGCGAGGAAAATTTTTTTAGGTTTGTAAAGTCAACATTGTACCAAATTTAACCATCTGTACAGTAAATCGCGAACAAATGAACCACAATATTTTTTGTAAAAGCCCCTCTTTGCAAGGCTTTTACAAAAAACTTTGATTTGGTTTCATCGCAAAGTGCTGTAAGAGTACACTCACTTCGATCCTGTAAACCGCAAACCGACTATGCCTATGATAATCAAACTGATGCAGATAAATTTCGATAAGTCCCGTGACTCTCCAAGAAATACTGCGCCAACGATCGCCGTTCCTATTACGCCGATCCCAGTCCAAACTACATAGCCCGTGCCAACTGGTATAGTTTTTAGGGCTTGGGCAAGCAGAATGAAGCTCGTGGTCATGGCTGAAAGGGTGAGCAGACTTGGTAATGGTCTGGTAAAGCCATCGGTATATTTCAGGCTGCTTGCCCAGACAACTTCCAATATTCCCGCGATCGTCAAAAAAATCCAATCCATTATGTATTCCTGTTGCAATCTTGATCCTAGTCAAAACCAAATAGCCTTTCGCTGTGAGAGCATCTCACTTCCCTATTTTGCATTGCAAAAGCCTAGAACAAGGGGCTTAAGCCCCTTGCCTTTATCAAATAGCCCGCAAAGCAGCAGCCAAAAGCTATTTGGTTTTATGGTTTCGTAAGGATAGCGAACTTAAAACCACACTTACAGAACTTAGTGCCATTGCCAAACCTGCGATCGTCGGATTGAGCGAGATCCCAAAACTGGGATAGAGAACTCCTGCGGCGACTGGTATCGCTAGAGTGTTATAGGCAAAAGCCCAGAATAAATTTTGGCGAATTTTGCTGAAGGTGGCGCGACTAAGTTGAATCGCAGGGACGACATCGCTAATGTCATGACGCATCAGCACAATATCGGCAGTTTCCATTGCCACATCGGTTCCTGAACTGAGGGCGATGCCGACAGTGGCACTGGCGAGGGCGGGGGCATCGTTCACACCATCCCCAATCATTGCCACGCGCTGACCTTCGGCTAATAATTTCATCACGGCGGCGGCTTTGCCATCAGGTTTAACTTCGGCGATCGCCCTTTCTGGTGGAATACCTAATTGGTTAGCGATCGCATTAGCAGTCTCTTGCCGATCGCCTGTCAGCATCCACACTTGTAAACCCATCGCTTCGATTTGGCGGACGACTTCGGGGGCTTCAGGTTTGAGGCGATCGCGTATGGCGATCATGCCAACTAGCTGGGAATTGACAGCGACAAATATTGGAGTCTTGCCAAATTCTGCTAAATTCTGCGACCGCTCTAACATTTCGCTCGAAATTTCCACATGGCGATCGCGCAACCATGCACCATTACCGACAAGAATTTCTTCGCCAGTGCTAAGCATCGCCTCCACGCCGCAACCCGCTACGATTTGCGAAGATTGGGTTGGTAATAACTTGATGTTTAATTCTTGAGCTTTAGCGATCGTCGCTGCACCGAGAATATGATTTGCGCCAACTTCGGCACTGGCGGCTATTTGTAAAACTCGTAAAGCGGATGTTGGGACTTCGCGCTCTTCAGCCAAACTTTTGAAAGTAGTTTGCTCGATCAGTTTGCGCCCAAAAATGATCAAATCATGGGTGACAACATCAGTCACTTCGGGTTTACCTGTCGTCAAAGTGCCTGTTTTATCAAAAATCACCGCCGATAGTTGATCGATCTTTTCTAGGCTTGCCCCACCTTTGATTAAAATTCCCTTTTCTGCGCCGATCCCTGTACCGACCATGATCGCTGTCGGTGTGGCTAAACCTAGCGCACAGGGACAAGCTACTACCAAAACCGCGATCGCCAATCGCAAACTAAACACAATTTCCGCATGAAGTAATCCGTACCAAATCAAAAATGTCGAGGCAGCGATCGCCATGACTGAGTAGGCAAAATAACCTGCCACGCGATCGGCTAAAAACTGAATTGGGGCTTTACTTGCTTGCGCTGATTCTACGAGGGAGACAATCCGCGCCAAAGTTGTTTCTGAGCCAGTTTGCAAAACTTGGACTGTAATCGCCCCTGTCAAATTCAGAGTTGCACCCGTTACTCGCGCCCCTAATTGCTTAGTCACAGGGATCGATTCCCCAGTTAGCATCGACTCATCGACGCTAGAACTACCGAATATAATTTCGCCATCGACAGGAATTTTTTCACCTGGTAAGACGACGATGCGATCGCCTACTTGCAAATCTTCCACTGCCATCGGTATTTGCAGATCGCCGTCAGCGCTACTTACTAACAGTCTGGCGCTAGCGGGTTGTAACTCCATCAAGGCGTGAATTGCATTCGAGGCTTTACCCTTGGCGCGTTCTAATAAGGCTTGTCCGAGCAGCACAAAACCCAATAGCATCACAGGTTCTTCAAAAAAGCATTGCCAATTTAACGCGGGTACAAATAAGGCGATCGTACTTGCCAAATATGCGGAAATTGTCCCTAAACCCACCAATGAGTTCATATTCGGGGCGCGATACCACAGTGATTTCAATCCATCCCACCAAATCGGGCGACCGATCCAGCCTAATGCCACAGTGGAAACAAGCCAATGGGCGTACATATTCCCCAATAGTGGCAAATCAGTTACGCCGATTAAGCCCAAATGTCCGACGATCGCTAAAATTACTAGCGATGCAGGAATGGCAATTTCTTGACTGATCCCCAACCAAGAGTTAGAGCTTGTCGATACAGGCTTTCTTGGAGAATGGCGATCGCCTTTATCAATAAACTCAGCCGCAAAACCTGCTTTAGCGATCGCCTCAATTAACTGCGGCGCAAAATCCTCTGCCAAACTTTCGCTGCCATAAACCACAGTGGCTCTTTCAGTTAGCAAATTTACACTTGCTGCCTTTACCCCATCACAGGCTAGCAAACGCTTTTCGACTGTTGCCACACAACCCGCGCACTTCATACCCGCGATCTCTAGGGCTAAGGAGTTAGGTCGGGAGATGGGTTTTACCGTTGCTATTGATTGGGTCACTGTCACAAACTTGTATCCACAATTTATAAAAAGTCTATAAAAAATCTAGAATTTGACTTGTCAAGCTATTATTACGATGTCGATCAATCGCTAGCTAGTACTAAAAGCTGATAGTCACAAAGCTATACATAGGGTTAGCATATACCCAAATCTAATTTGATTAAGCTAAGTAACTAAGTAAATAAGTAACTATTCTGATAAAGCGTTGTGACATTTTAATCGTTGCCTATCAGCTTTATTGCTTTTATGTAACTGCTAAAATTAGACTGAAAGCAGAAGTTTCTCAAAATCTTCTAAGTTTTGATGCTTACTATTATGGTTCAAAATTCCCTGACAATGAGTTAGCTAATGTCCATTTCTGACAGCGATTTTTCTATTCATTTTTGGGGTGTGCGCGGCAGTATCGCCACACCTGGACCTACCACAGTACGCTACGGTGGCAATACTCCTTGTGTAGAAATGCGTTGTCAAGGCGAGCGTATTATTTTTGACGGGGGAACAGGGATTAGGGTTTTAGGTCAGCATTTGCTGAATCAGATGCCTGTCGAAGCGAGTATTTTCTTTACGCATAGCCATTGGGATCACGTTCAGGGATTTCCTTTTTTCACCCCTGCTTTTGTGAAAGGGAATCTGTTTAAAATTTACGGAAAGGTTGCTCCGACAGGTCAAACGATGCAGGATCGGCTAGAGGAGCAGATGCATCATCCCAACTTTCCAGTGCCATTGCGAGTGATGGCTTCATGTTTGGAATTTTTTGATGTTGAAGTTCCTAGTGTGATCGAGCTTGGTAACGGCGTGACGGTTGAGGCGGGAATGCTCAATCACCCTGGCGAGGCGACGGGCTATCGAGTTAGTTGTGGCGATCGCGTGGCAGTTTATGCCACTGATACTGAGCATTTTGGCGATCGCATTGATGAGAATCTTGTATATCTAGCTCGCGATGCTGATGTGTTGATCATGGATGCTACTTATTCTGATGAGGAATATTGGTCAGATGTAAGTCCAAAGACTGGTTGGGGACATTCGACATGGCAGGAAGCGATCAAAGTTGCCAAGGCTGCTAATGTCAAAACTCTGGTAATTTTCCATCACGATCCTTTACATAGTGACGATCAGTTAGATGAGGTTGGTCGGTTAGCTCAAGAGAAGTTTGCGGGGGCGGTAATGGCTAGAGAAGGAATGTATATTGCTATTCCTATTCGTGCTGGAGCAAATCTAGTGACATCCTCCCGACGCTCAACTGAGTACAGTTAGAGCGCGGGCTTCCCGAAGAAAGCTCTTTTACAGGAGACTCGTACTTTGAGCTTTACGTCCGAAGATACAGGTCATCGTCTTTTGGACTCACTGCACCAGTTT
>JBDNJN010000273.1:0-5926 GCA_041687725.1 Pseudanabaena sp. | reverse complement strand
TACAATCTTTACCCTCTAACCCTTTCCGAAAATGAAACCACCCTGCTCTCCTTGCAAAGGAGAGGGGAACAAGAAACAACTCTGGCTCCCCTTCTCCTTGCAAGGAGAAGGGGTTGGGGGATGTGGTGCATTTTCTTTCCATGTAACATCGGTAATTAAAAAAAGGCGGCGCTTAGCGCCGCCTTTTTTATTAAGAAGAGAATGCCGACTTAGAGACAAATTTTCGTAAAAAGCCTAAGTAATCAATTTCAATGCGATTAATTTTTAGCCAAACAGCCATAACATTAACTGCTAGGCATACAGTCCCCAAAAACATCAAGATAAATGTGGGAGCCATGACCACACCAACGATAAACCAGCTAATCACATGAAAAATCATTAGCAATGCGTAAATAATCGCACTGGTGGTAATCGTGAAAATCTGGATCGACGATCGCTTCAAGATCGTAAACAATATGGTTTGTGAAGTGGCGATTAAGTTCGCAGGGACGAGGAACGCACAGATTCCGATACAGTGCGATCGCGAAAAATCACCTAACAAGTCACCAAAACAATGCAAATCAAACATTTAATTAATTCCTATTTAATTTTTTGCCCTAACAATTCCAAATACTGAGGTGTAGCCATGTAGAAATGTCGTACCAGCAACAGGACCAATTTCACCTGAGCAGAAAAAGCCACCAAGTGGAATTAAGCCAAGATGCTTTTGCAAAATCTCAGAGTCAAAATTTGGCTTGCCATATAGCCTCTCGCCGCGTCCCATACAAGAAAACATTAAGGCCGCCGTAGGCGATACATTCGGAGCTTCTAATCTCAACTGATTGGTGTAATTGATCAAAGCTTCTTCTAAGTCTTCGGATGAGGCTTTACCATCGCGTAAATGTAGTTGAATTCTCTGACCAGGACGGATTCTGTCGCCGACAGCGATCGCCCCAGATCTGGGATCGACACCCAAAATATTCCGAATCAAGAAGTCACCCTGTGATGGATTTGCCTTAAACTCATTCATCACCACCCCGATAAATAGTGAATGTTGGGCTAGTTCGCGATCGCTTTGACTCAACTCACCCACAGTATCTTGTAATAAACCAAGTGGAGCCTTACCTTCTAAGCCCAAAATCAAATTGCGCTCACATTCAGAAACTTGCAAAATCTTACCAATCGGTCGGCAACCCTGCGCGACTACAGGATCAATGGTGACATCACCCCACAACGCTACACCTAGTAGCCCTGTGCGATAAAGTTTATAGTTACCTGCTTCGTGGAAGCAAAACAGCGCATTTGCGCCCATGCCGCCACTACTCGCCAATCCGCCGACTTTTACAGAATTGGGGTAAGCATAATCTAGCCCTTGGATTAAGTCATTAATCGGAAATGAAAACGGATCGCCAACCAATACAAAATTAGGTGCAACCGATGGATCGACATCTGTTAGTCTTTGCCAGCGATCGGGAGAGCCATCAAGATCTGGCAGTTGATTATCATTGAGGTGAAATACTTTTACTTCAGCATCGGGTAAATGACCAACCAATAAGGCGATCGCAGGTTTATCTTCAAATTCTTGACCATTGCCCACAATCCCCCCACCAGAGCAACCAATTAATTTTCGGATTGGCAATTTCTCCGCAAGCAAAGGTAACAAACGCGGATAGTCGCTGGCAAAAGCGGTGGACACAAACAAAAAGCCTAAATCAAGCGAGCGATCGCCAAGCAACCCAAACACCTGCTGTGACAAGTCTTGCACCGCCGCTTCCAAAGATATTTTTGTCGAAAGACTAGTAACCCACTTCATAAATCTAGCCCTACACCAGCTTCAATTCCAGACATTTCTTTATAAATTGCTTACAAGGGCTTTAGAAAAACCCAAATATTTAGTTTTTGTATTTGAGCTTTTTTTGCGCTTAATCCTTAAGCATAGTATCTAAGCTTACCTTGCAGCGACCTAATTCTGACATTCTCTATCTCTGCAATTTGATTTGCCAAAATTTGGTTACTCCCTTCCAGTGAAAGATTAGGCGGCGCACCGCTAATTCTTGGGTTTTAATGTCTATTTTTCTACTGGGAAGGGAGTAGGCGCTGAAAGCACAGTAAAATAATTACGCTAACTATAATCAAGGCATAAGTTAGCAAATCTAAAGTTATATATAGTTTACAAATTTTACAAATATCTTACCGATACATTTATATAAAGACAAATTAACGGAGAAAACAACATGCAAGATGCAATTGCCAGCCTAATCGGCGCTTATGATGCAACTGGTAAATATTTTGATCGCGATGCACTCGATACCCTTAAATCCTATTTTGCAACAGGCAACGCCCGCTTAGCCGCTTCTTCAGCGATCACGGCTAATGCCGCCTCGATTGTGCGTAAGGCTGGCTCTCAGTTATTTGAAGAAGTCCCAGACTTGATCCGTCCAGGTGGTAACGCTTACACAACCCGCCGTTTTGCAGCTTGCTTGCGCGACATGGACTATTATTTGCGCTATGCATCCTATGCTTTGGTTGCTGGCAATAATGATGTCCTCAACGAGAGAGTATTGCAAGGTTTGCGTGAAACTTATAACTCGCTCGGCGTGCCAATTGGACCAACGGTGCAAGGTATCCAAATCATGAAACAAGCGGTCATGAACCTAGTCGGTACAGAGGCTGACTGGTTAGCATCACCTTTTGACTACATGAGTCGTGAACTCAGCGAAAAAAATATCTAATCGAAAATCTAGCTAAAAAAGGGCGCGTTGCGCTCTTTTTTTAGCTAGATTTTGGTCTTCAAAATGAATTAAGATTATCTACAATCGCACAAGCTCGATCTAGTCTAGGAGAGATTTTATATATGGCTTTAGTACCAATGCGTCTGCTGCTCGATCATGCGGCTGAGAACGGGTATGGCATCCCTGCATTTAATGTCAACAACATGGAGCAGATCCAGTCGATCATGCAGGCTGCTAATGAAACCAACAGCCCTGTAATTTTGCAAGCTTCTCGTGGCGCTCGCAATTATGCAGGCGAAAATTTTCTACGTCATTTAATTTTGGCTGCTACCGAAACTTATCCTCATCTGCCGATCGTGATGCACCAAGATCACGGTAATGCCCCTGCAACTTGCTATTCCGCAATCCAAAATGGTTTTACCAGTGTGATGATGGACGGCTCCTTAGAAGCTGATGCTAAAACACCTGCTAGCTATGAGTACAACGTTGCTGTTACCTCTGAAGTTGTTAAAGTTGCCCATGCATTCGGCGCAAGCGTCGAAGGCGAACTTGGTTGCTTAGGCTCCCTCGAAACTGGTAAGGGTGAAGCTGAAGATGGTCACGGTTTTGAAGGCGCTTTAGATCATTCGCAACTTTTGACCGATCCTGATGAAGCGGCTGACTTCGTTGAGCGCACTCAAGTTGACGCTCTTGCTGTAGCGATCGGCACTAGCCACGGTGCTTATAAGTTCACTCGCAAGCCTACTGGCGAAATCCTTGCCATCAGCCGCATCGAAGAAATTCACAACCGCTTACCCAATACTCACCTTGTCATGCATGGCTCTTCTTCAGTTCCTGAAGATTTGCTTGCTTTGATCAATCAGTATGGCGGCGCAATTCCTGAGACCTACGGTGTACCTGTTGAAGAAATTCAAAAGGGCATCAAGTGCGGTGTGCGTAAAGTTAACATCGACACCGACTGTCGCTTAGCAATCACGGCTGCGGTTCGTGAAGCTTTGTTTAAGAATCCTAAAGAATTCGATCCTCGCCACTTCTTGAAGCCTTCGATCAAGTACATGCAAGCGGTATGTGCCGATCGCTATACCCAGTTTGAAGCTGCTGGTCAAGCTAGCAAGATCAAGCAAGTTAGCATTTATGATTTCGTGCCTAAGTACGCTAAGGGCGAACTGAAGCAAGTTAGCCGTGAAGTTGTTAAAGCATAAGCATTAACAAGCAACGCTTGTTTGTAACGATTTTCACCCAAATTTCACCCAAAATATAAGGGGCGCAGTGCGCTCCTTATATTTTGGGTGAAATTTATTTTGATACTCCCTTCCAGTGAAAGATTAGCGTTGCGGCGCGGAGCGCCACAACGCTGAATCTTTGAATTTTAATGCTGAGAAGGGAGTAGTATTTCTGTAGTTGCGATAATCATTCAAATTTTGCTCATGATTTCTTCTTCATTTCCTGCTGCCGAGCCAAGTAAAGTAAGTTCATCCAAAAAGCCTAAGCTATTGGTAGTTGATGATGAGCAAGATAATCTTGATTTGCTATATCGCACCTTTCGCAAAGACTTTACCGTATTTCGCGCTGATGGTGGAATCAAGGCGCTAGAGGTTCTTGCCAAAGAGGGCGAGATGGCGGCGATTATTTCCGATCAGCGAATGCCAGAGATGAAGGGAACTGAGTTTCTTAGTCGGACTGTCTCGGATTTTCCTGATACGATGCGGATTGTGCTAACGGGATTTACGGATATTAATGACCTAATCGATGCGATTAATTCAGGACAAGTCCATAAATATATTACGAAGCCTTGGGAGCCAGATCAACTTAAGTTCGTTATATCAGAAGCAACCCAAAACTACGCCATTCTTAAACAACGCTCTGAGGAACTAAGCCGATCGCAGTCTCAGAATAATCTACTGTCGGCAATTGTGGCTATCGCCCAAAATTCTCATCAGCTATCTGATTGCGTCTCACTTTTAGCCAGTGAATTTTTACAAACCTTTGGAGCAAATGGGGCGATCTTGCAGTTAGTTGAGCAGGGTGCTTTGGTTGATACTCAAGCTATATGTGGCGACTATACTTGGGATTTGGCAGATGATCCATTGGTGCAGCAGGCGATCGCGTCCAGAAAATCACAAATTTGTTTAGATTCAGACTCTTTAGAATTTAAAACTAATTTGGCGATCGCGATTACTTTTCGTGAAGAAGTTTTAGGTATATTGTCGATGCGTTGGCAAACAGCAAATGCAGTCAGCCTTGATGATATTACCGTAATTCAGCAATGTGCAGATGAGTCGGCGATCGCTTTAACTTGTGTTCGATATTATGCAAAGCCTTGAGATGCAAAACCTTGAGTTAGATTTTGAAAGTCTGTTAGCGTTGGCGATCGCGATCGCCTATCAAGCTCACGATGGACAGATTGATAAAGCAGGTAAGCCCTATATTTCGCATCCGTTAACAGTGATGGCGCAGATGGATACGGTTGAGAGCAAAATTGTGGCGGTTTTGCATGATGCGATCGAGGATTCTGACCTGACGATTGCCGATTTAGTAAAGCAAGGCTTTCCTGAGTTTATTACTGAGGCGATCGTGGCGATTACTAAGCTCGATGGTGAACTGTATGAAAATTATATTTTGCGAGTGCAGTCTAATGCGATCGCGCTGAAAGTCAAAATCGCTGATATTACCCACAATATGGATATCAGCCGAATTGCTAATCCCACCGACAAAGATTTTCAGCGTCTCGAAAAATATAAAAAAGTGCTTGCTCAACTAGCTACAAATTGAACAGATTCCGTGATGCATTCCCCGTCCTCGCGAAGCAGAGCGGGGTTAAGAACGGTCGGGATTTTCGCTTTTAGGACTATCTTGGCTTTGGATGTACTGTTTTAGGGCTTCAAGAAGCACATCGAAGATAGCACATCCCAAAAACAGGTTTACTCGATATAATAATTGGCATGGTAACACGACGCACCACTTTCCGCCTCTATCCAACTCGCGCACAAGAGAAGACTCTTTATGCGTGGCGAAGATTGCACGGCTATCTTTATAATTCTGCACTTGCGGATCGTAGAGACAGCTACCAGAAAGAAGGTGTGTCGGTTAACTATTTTGACCAACAGAACCGTTTACCAGCATTTAAGGAGGTATGGTCAGAGTACAAAGAGCTTGGCTCTCACGCTTTGCAAGCAACCTTAAAACGAGTCGATTTTGCATATCAGCGATTCTTT
>JBDNJN010000272.1:0-12566 GCA_041687725.1 Pseudanabaena sp. | reverse complement strand
TTTCGCCGAAATATATGATTGCTGTTCGTTTTTGGTTTCCACTTGGCTTAGACATCGCTTAATCCTCAGTTTCTTGCTTCTAAATTCTATGCTTTCCTGCTTGGCTTTTTCTCAAAGCACCAAATTTTAAACTATGTGGCGAGTGAAGCGAGAGCCAAATTATTTAGCTTAGTCGAGCAAGTTAATAAAGACCATTTACCAAGATTTATCACTAGCCTCAAAGGTGATGCTGTATTGCTATCCAAAAAAGACTGGGAAAGTATACAGGAAACACTCTATCTCCAATCCATTCCTAATTTAGTTGCATCAATTAGAGATGCCGAACAAGCAGATGCTTGGGTTTCTGAAGAAGAATTTATGGGAGCATTGAATGGATTGGCAGATTGAATTTAGTCGTAATGCACTCAAAGATGCGAAAAAGTTGAAGTCTGCCAACTTGGAATCTAATATCAAGTCATTGCTAGAAATTATTAAGCGTAATCCCTTTGAGCCTCCTTACGAGCGGCTTTCAGGCAATTTAAAGGGCTATTATTCAAGACGAATCAACATCAAACATCGCCTAGTCTATTCAGTTGACGAGGATTCTAAAACAATTAGATTTGTTTCTGTTTGGTCTCATTACGAATGAGAAACCCAAAATTACTCGCTTTTGCGATCGCCTTTCAATCACGGCAGAAACTTATCGGGCGATCGCTGGATAAGCTTTTTGTTCAAGGTTGCCAAATATACTTGGCAACCTTGAAATTTTACAACTTCTCAGCGAATTGGCGAATGCGATCGCAACCTTCGCGAATTGTTTCCAAATTGGTGGCGTAGGACAGACGAATGCAATTATCTAAACCAAAAGCAATCCCTGGAATCACTGCAACTTTATATTCTTCTAGCAATTTATCGCAAAATTCTAGAGAGGGAATTCCAAAGGATTTGATGCTAGGGAATAGATAGAATGCACCGTCGGGTTTTGGGCAGGTAAATCCTGAAATGGAAGTTAACAGGTCATACATGACATCGCGGCGTTCGGCGAAAGCTTTCCGCATCGTTTCCACACATTCTTGGGAATCATTAAGCGCCGTAACCGCACCGTATTGAGCAAAAGTACAGATATTCGAGGTGCTATGTCCTTGAATCATCGTGGCAGCCTTGATGATTTCGGGCGCTCCTGCCAAATAGCCAACTCGCCAACCCGTCATCGAATAAGCCTTAGCAAATCCGCTACTGATCAAAGTGCGATCGTACATGGACTGACTAACGGCGGCGATACTCAGATGGGTTGCACCATCGTAGAGAATCTTTTCATAAATCTCATCAGAGACAATGTAAACATGGGGATGTCGATCTAAGACTTCGGCTAGGGCTTTAATTTCCGCAGGAGAATAGACCATGCCCGTGGGATTAGAAGGAGAGTTGAGAACAAAGAGCTTGGTTTTGGGATTAATCGCTGCTTCTAATTGTTCAGGTGTGATTTTGTAGCCAGTTTCTTCAGTCGTGATTACGAATACTGGGGTTGCATCGGCAAGTTTTGCCATTTCAGGATAGCTCACCCAAAACGGCACAGGAATAATTACTTCATCATCAGCGTCAAGGATTGCCATCATCAGGTTGTAAAGCGAATGCTTACCGCCATTGGTGACAATGATTTGTTCGGGCTTGTAAGAGACTTGGTTGTCGCGCAGGAGTTTGGCGGCGATCGCCTGTTTGAGTTCAGGTATACCTGCGGCGGCGGTATAGCGGGTTTTACCTTGATCGAGTGCGAGTTTGGCGGCGGCTTTGATATGGTCGGGTGTATCAAAGTCTGGTTCGCCAGCACTAAAGCTACAAACATCAATTCCACTAGCCTTCATTGCCTTAGCTTTTGCGTCGATCGCTAGAGTTAAGGAGGGCTGAATATTACGAAGTCTTTTTGCCAGTTGCATTTTTTCTGGAGGAGCGGAAGCAGCATTACAGGATTAACTTTGTATTATATCAAAGCATACTTGCTTGAGTTTGCTAGATTTTTAACAATTTACGATGTGAAGTACCCCAACTTGCTTCGCGAAGTTGGGGATTCCAACTTAACTAACAATGACGGTCTTATTCGTCTTCGGAGTTTGCCGTTTCAATCGCGTTTGCCTTCATCTTAGCCGTTTAAGCAGTCGGACTTACATCGCGTCACCAGCCAGCCTCTCACCTTCCGCAAGAGGGATCTAAATACTACTCGTACAGCAAAACTTGGATTTATGCGATAGCAACCAGTGGTCTTGCTCTTTAACCAGATCTCCGCCAAGTACTTTTATGCACCACTTCGGTAGCCTAATAGTCGGTCTGGGGGCAACAGCCATACTTATTGTATCATTGATTCGCTATCGCTCAATTTATTTTCTGGTCGCTTTCATCCCCTCCCTGCTTCGCGAGTCGGCGAGGAAGGGGAATTTCGCTCCGTTCGTTAAATCCCGAAGACAAAGGCGGCGCTCTGCGCCGCCTTTGTCTTCGGGATTCACACTTTGCGTGATTTCTTTATGATTTATAAGCCCGTATCATAGCCTGTGTGCCTTGCTCTGCGCCTTGTCCATCATCAAGTTGGCTCACTTTTTGGAATTTTTGGATAGCCAAGGCGATCGCGGGTAAATCTAAGAAAAGAGCTTTTGGCGCATTAATTTCCTGACTAATTTCTTGAACGAGCCGCAAATCCTTCAGCATATGCTTAATCGCAAAACCTGCCTGATAATCTCCCGTGGCAACTTTCATCCCCAAATTAGTCAAAGCCCACGAACCAGCCGCGCCATTCCCACAAACATCGACAACTAGCTGCGGATCGATCCCCATTTTCTCCGCCATCTGCATCGTTTCGCAGAGAGCCAGCATATACACTGAAACCAGAGTTTGATTGCAAAGCTTCACAGCTTGACCGCTACCGATCGCCCCACAATGTTTAATATTGCTACCCATCGCTTCAAATAAGAGCAAGCATTCTTGTAAATCTTCAGAATTGCCGCCAACCATAAATGTCAATGTGCCATTGCGTGCGCCCACATCACCACCCGACACTGGCGCATCTAGGAAGCGTAAACCTTTATACATCAAAACTTCACCAATTGTCTTCGCAGCATCACAGCCGATCGTACTGGTATCAATAAACAAGGCATTTTTTTTAGCAAAATTGATCGCTCCACCTTCACCAATTAACACCTCTCTGACATCAGGAACATCACCCAAGCAAGAAAATACAACATCAGCATCACTGACTGCTTCTTGCAGGGATTTAGCTAGAGTGCCACCCGCACTGGTAAATGTCGCGATCGTGGGACGATTTTTGGAGCGATTCCACCCAATCACCGAATAACCATGCTTAATCAAGTTGGCAGACATTGCCCCACCCATTAAGCCTAAACCAAGAAAAGCAATCTTTTGAGTCATATAGAAGACCTCTTAAATGAGATTTTACATAGAAGATCTTACTAGCAAAAAACAAACACTGCTAAGACAGGCGTTGTGAACCACAGGAGGCTACTTGCAATCCAACCAACAAACCCTAATTAATTAGGCTCAATAGGCGTTTCGGGGAGAGCGAACATAATAATTGTCCCAAAGCTTTTAATGCCAAGGGTTTCAAATCTTCAAGACCTCCGAGACTGAAACCTTTGCCTAGCAAGCATTTTAGAAGCTTTATTCAAAACACCTCCCCGAAACGCCTATTGAGCCAAGATTTTTGAATAAAATTAAAGTTATATTTAAACAACAGTCTTACCTTAATCAATATTGAATATGTCGCAACAAATTTACAACTGGAAACGATTTTGGTCTCATCCAACAGGCACAATTAGTCTTAACGATGGCGGATATCTAGATGATCCAGATCCAGATTCAGAACAGGGTAGAAGTAGAATATGTAACCCAGATGTAGTGACTTTAGACCAGATTGCTGAAATCCCGTGTCTTATTTTACTTGGAGAGCTTGGTATTGGTAAGTCTCAAGAGATGCAAAATTTAGTAAAACTTACTAAAAAAAATCTCAATCTATCTAATTTAACTTTAGAACTGAATCTTCGTTCGTGTAGTTTAGCAGATCTTATTCAGGGACAAGTTTTTATTGATTGGATTAATGGAAGCTACCGTCTATATTTATTTTTAGATAGTTTAGACGAAGGACTACTAGAAATTAGAAACCTCGCAACACAATTAGTAGACGAATTTGCGAAGAGTAAATACAATGGCAAGCTAGATCGGCTTTATCTGCGTATTGCTTGCAGAACATTTGTGTTTCCAGAGATCCTAGAAAACGGATTGGAAGAACTGTGGCAAAAGAAAAATCTAGGAATTTATGAGTTAATTCCACTTCGTCGAATAGATGTTATAGAAGCAGCAAAAAATGAGGGGCTTGATCCCAATGATTTTGTTAAAGAGGTTGGAGATAAATATCTTGTACCTCTAGCCATAAAACCAATCACGCTAAGATTCCTACTAAACATCTATCATCAAAATAAGGGTCGATTCCCATTAAATCAAAGACTTTATGAGCTTTATCTTGAGGGATGTAAGATTCTTGGTAGCGAAGTTAGTCTAAGCCGTCGTGCTTCCAAAAGAATAGGTAATCTTGATAGTGATCAACGACTAGTTGTAGCAGCTAGAATTGCATCTGTTACAATTTTTGCTAACAGATTTGCTGTATGGGATGGAATAGATCTGGGTAATGTACCCAATGAAGATGTAGTTCTTCAAAAGCTGACTCATGGTTGCGAAAATGCTAATGGCAAAAGCTTTGAGATTACCAGAGAAGTTATTAAAGAAACTTTGGACACTGGTTTATTTTCCTCTCGTGGTCAGCATCGTATGGGATGGGCGCACCAAACTTATTCTGAATGCTTAGCTGCATGGTATTTGGTACAGCACAAAATATCTCTATCTCTAATATCGAAATTATTCTTTTCTTCTGAAGGTTCAGAGCATAAACTAATTCCTCAACTTCATGAAACTGCTGCTTGGTTAGCTAGCATGAGAGAAGACTTTCTTCAGGAAATCATCAAAACCGATCCTGATATTATATTGCGAAGTGATGCAACGACCGATGCAAAAGTGAGAGCAGCGATTGTCGATAACCTATTAAAACTATATGAGCAGGAAAAAATATTTGATAGATATAGTGAAAGTTATTACAGATATGTAAAGCTAAAACATCCTGAATTAGCATCCCAACTACGTCTTTATATCTCAAACTCAAGCAAGCAGATTGATGCACGCAATTTAGCAATTGATATTGCTAACGTCTGTGAAGTTTCTGAACTTCAGGAAGAACTAGTGAATCTGGCTCTTGATTCATCACAGATTATTCATTTAAGAGTAAATGCTGCAAGTGCTATTCTTTCTATTGGCGATTCAGACACAAAACTAAAATTAATGCCTTTGGCAATTAATCAACTCCCAGAAGATGAGGATGATGAGCTTAAGGGAGTTGCAATGCAAGCACTTTGGTCAAATCATCTATCAGCAGATGATTTGTTTAATGTTCTTACTCAACCTAAAAAGAGAAATCTTATCGGCTCATACCAATTTTTTATCGGTCATTATCTAGTACCAAAGCTTCAGCCAGATGATTTAGTAATTGCCCTTAATTGGCTTAAAAAACAAGGTGCGAGATGTTTTGGACATCCCTTTGAAAAACTTGGAAATTCCATTATGCTAAAAGCATGGGAAAACTTCGATTTGCCTAAAATAGTAGAATTTTTTGCTGAAGCAGCTCTAGTACAGTGGAAAAAGTATCAGCCAATTGTAACTGACTATGATATTGATCTTCAAGCTCAATTTATCTCTTCACTCATTACGGATACTAATAAACGTCGCAAACTCATTGAGCAGGTAGTTGTAACTGCTTTAGGAGATGGAGGAGATCTAGATTTTATATTCTCTTCTCTCACAGAAAATATTCTAGTACCAGAAGATTTTTTGTGGATAATTGAGAGGTTTCAAAACACTGATTCTCAAACTCTTCAGTCAATTTGGATGCGTCTCATTCAGCGGCGTTTTAACAGAAATGATGCCAAGCACATAGATGCAATTGTCACGGCTATTCAAAATAACGATGCATTTCCCAAAGAGTTTGCACTCTGGTTTGAAGCAGTAGAGCTAAACTCTGACAGGGCTGAAACTATGAGAGCCGATTATATTAAAATGCAGTCATTTCAAAATAAAAAACCAATTCCTACAACTCTAGATCCTCTCCCAAAGCAAAAAATTATTGAGCTTCTAGATCAATTAGAGACTGGCGACTTAGAAGTTTGGGGGCAACTCAATATTGAAATGACGCATAAACCTGACAGCCTATACCATGACAACAATCTTGAATTAGATTTGACTAAGCTTTCTGGATGGCAAGAAGCGGAAGAAATCACTCGTATAAGAATGATTAAAGGTGCAAAGAATTATATCCAACAAAAATGGATAGACACAAATGCTTGTATCCAGCCTGAAATAGCAGATTGTAAAGCACTATATTTACTGGTAAAAGAAAGCCCAGATTTTTTAGATGCTTGTTCATCTGAAATATGGAAAAAGTTTGCATCTGCTATGATTTCTACTCAATGGAATAATCCATCCAAAGATTCTTATCTAGAAGCCATCAGGCTTACCTATCTATATGCTCCCCAAGAATCTATTGACACGCTGCTAAGACTTATTGATAAAGAAAACGAGCAATACGAATACATACCAATAATTCATAGCTTTGAGAAGTGTTGGGATCAACAGCTTAAAGATGTGTTATTAAAGAAAGTTAAAGATAGTTCTTTGAAAACTAAATGCATTGACCAGTTGCTTGAAGAACTCTTAAAACATGGATCTAAAGAAGCTAGAGATTATGCACAGTCTTTAATTTTATTCCCATTATCTCCACTAGAGCATGAGAATAAAAAGACTCTGATTGCTTCTAGATTATTAGTCGAAAACTCAGATTCTTCTAGTTGGTCATATTTATGGAGTTTCATTCAGCAAGATACATCATTTGGTCGGAAAGTTTTTGAATTAGCTTCCTATCGTTATTCGTATAGTATCGATCTACATTTGACTGAAAAACAGTTAGCTGACTTGTATGTTTGGCTTGTACAGCAATATCCTTTCAGTGGAGATCCAGACTATAGTAATCAGGTGCTTGCTCACTCTGTTACTGATAGGGAATCTGTAGCTAATTTAAGAGATCATGTTTTGTCGCGACTGACCGAAGCAGGAACTTGTGAAGCGTGTACTGAAATAGAGCGACTTATTAAAGAATTGCCTAATATAGCTTGGCTAAACAAGACCTTACTTAAAGCTAAAAAAAATATGCACCAAAAAAGCTGGCAACCCATGAAGCCAGAGGAGATTCTTCAACTTTTAGCTCCAAAAACAGTGTCAAATCCTGAAATCTCAGGTAAAATTGATGAATATCATGAGGACGTAAAGCGTATGTCAGACGAGCCAAAAAAAATTGATTTTTCTAATTCGCAAATTAATGCACCTTTAAATATTAATGCTAGCAATAGCGGCACTGCGGATCAAAGGATCAACGATAGCGCTAGACAAAATGACGATCAAACCAGAGAATCAGCAAAAAAGAAGCAAATCAATTGGACGCTCATACTTACCCTGTTAAGTATATTTCTTGCCATAGTAGGCATATTCGCAAACGGATTGTTTAATGATGAGATAAAACAAAATCTTTTTAAGAAAAACCCTTCGCCGCCGATTCAAGAAAGATCATCTCCCAATAGTTCTCAACCTCGATAGAGGCAGCTCTTAGAGAATTGTTGCAAATTCAAGCAAAACCAATAAAATCTATCTAAATAAGGCTAATTAATGTAGCCATCCATTGGCTATTGCTAAGTTCAGAGACTGAAAGCGAGTTCTAGCTTTAAGCTTAGGCAGAATATTATTGATGTGAAATTTGACTGCACTTTCACTGATTATTAATTGCTGAGCAATATCCCGATCGCGTAATCCTTGAGTTAATAGCTTTATCATCTCGCTTTCAGATAAAGGGTTTAGCGGTTTTCCAAAGGGAATGGCGATCGCAATTTGTAATTCGGTGGGATGAATATCGATTGTACCGCCCAAGCTAGAAATTATCAAAAATAATTCATGAAATAGCGATCGCATTACCAATAAACAAAATGCGATCAATGAGTTGCGATCGATGTGCGGCATTCCTTCAAGGAAAAACTCTTTATAAATTTTTCTGTTGATGATTAACATAAGAACGTAAGACATTATTAATTACTGATTGATAGCCCTGACCCTGACCTTTAAACCAATCCAAAATATCACTATCCAATCGAATTGAAACTGCCTTTTTCGAGATAGGCGTTACCATTTTTGCCGTTTCCCAAAAGCGATCGTCCAGTTCAGGAATATCGGAAGTATCAATATCCTCATCAGGAATATTTTCAATCTCCTCAAGACGTTTGCGCGAGATACTCATCGTACTTTCTCCTCTCTTTTTGAGTTGCCTTCCGAGCTGAAATAATCCGTACTTTCCCATTGCGATCAGTATGCACTACCGCAGCGATCGCCACCTTCTGAATTGCACCAATACTCACCTCTCGGATTTCGCCATAATCCAATTTGTTACTAACAGAAGTAAAAACTACTCCCAAGAAAATTTCTTGAGCCTCTTCAAAGCTAACACCATGTTTTTGCTGGTTTTGCCGATTTTTATTTCCGTCTCATTCAAATTCCATGAAGTCTAAAATACATTTTGTATATACATATTAACACGCAAATCGCGATCGCCCTACCAATAAACATAATGCGATCGCTGAGTTGTGGTCGATGTGCGTAATATAAAACTTTTTACATCAACTACAAAAAAAGAGATGTGCAATGCACATCTCTTTTTTTAATTTGGGCTAGCGGTAGAAGTCGGTGAACTCTCAGGACTTGCCGATGGCGTTGGTGGAGTTGAGACTTTGGGCAGTGGTTTAGTTGGCACAGGAACTGTCTGGGCTGGCTTCGGTTGTGGCTTGGGTATGGGGATAAAGTACAAAACTGTAGCCGCGATCGCTAAACTAATCACCCCAGCGACCGCTGGTACAGCCTGACTATTTAACTGAGACTGCGATCGATAGTCAGAAATCTGCGTTACCAGTTTCAGATCGGGCAAAGTCGTCGGATCGCAACATAGACGATCTAGGCTCTCCATCAAATCAAAAAGCTGGATCGTATTTAATTTAATTTGTAACTGTTTAGGGCTATGGGCATCGGCTTCATTTAACAATACTGAAAGCTTATGCAGATGTCCTTCTGGTTCCAAACGAACTTGTTTTTCAGGAATGGCGACCAATGTATTACTTTTTAAAGCCTGAGCATAAGCGCCCACAACCTTAACTAAAGCACTAAGCAGATCAAGACCACCCACAACTGGCTCAGTCTCATGGCTAAACCGACAGGCAAAACTGGTCAAAATTGATAGGACATCGCCACCCGTGCTGATCCCCTCGATCAGCAAAGTACAACTTGGCGAACTGTAGCTACGCTGAATCATTAGGCGATCGCTCCATCAAACAGACTATTCCACAGACGAAACTCACCAGCGACACCGCTACACAATAATATTCGCGTCAACAATTGCAAGGCAAGCTCGCGAATTTCTTCTTTACTTAAGGGTGAAGGCGATCGCATCCGCCCGATATATAAAGACGTAAAGCGATCAATATAATTTTCTAAATAAGCTTGATTTTGCTGTAAACCTAACGCTTCGATCTTGCCCTCAATCATTTGCTGATGGGTGCTTAGCAGCATCCGCAAACCCGTATCTAACTGCTTGGCGATCGTGCAGACCATCTTCACTAAAGCCTTTAACTCATCCCAGCTAAGGCTCGCACGCTGATAATTGCGTCGAAGCGGATTAGTATTTCGTAGTCGCCAAAAAGCCACACGACTAGGAATCGTTTTTTCTAAGCCTAACTGCTCGATTAAGACCAGCATTACTTCAACTGCTTCTAAATCCAGCGCCTCGATCGCTAGAAGCAGATGGTCGATATCCATGCGGACACTGCGGGGACAACCCCGAACAAAGTCCTTAGGAACGTGTAAATCGAGGGTTTCTGGGGCAGAAATATTTAACTGCATAATTCGCAGTGAAGTTGAACCTAATAGAATTTACTCAGTTTACCCAGTTGGAAGGCGTTCAGCTACAAGCGGCTTGTCCAAGACAACAACTCTTAAGATCAACAAAGCCCGTAGCTGAGTGCTTCAACCTTAAGCTTGGCGTGAGTAGTACTCAATAACCAGCAGTTCGTTCACTTGCAGTGCTACCCATTCGCGTTCGACAACGCCATTGACCTTACCAGTCATTTTCGCCTTATCAAATTCTAAATGGCTAGGAACATTGGAAAGACCAGGAAATTCGAGATTTCGCTCGACGATTTTCTTGGATTTTTCGCTGTCTTTAACACTAATTACTTCACCAGGACGGCAACCATAACTAGGAATAGTTACGCTCTTACCATTAATGGTGATATGTCCATGATTAACCAGTTGACGCGCAGCAGGGATCGTCGGTGCAAATCCCATACGGAAAACGGTATTGTCTAGACGCATTTCTAGCAGTTGTAACAATACCAGTCCTGTAGAACCCTTAACTCGTCTGGCTCGAAGCACATAGCGCAGCATTTGAGTTTCAGTGAGCCCGTAGTTAAAACGTAGCTTTTGCTTTTCTTCAAGACGAACAGCATATTCAGAGCGCTTTTTGCGATCTTGACCATGTTGTCCAGGTGGATAAGCGTGCTTAGGTTGTTTGCGACTTAGACCGGGAAGCTCTCCGAGTCTTCTGACGATTCTGAGGCGCGGACCTCTATAACGGGACATAGCTCCTTCCTTATTACTGTTGAAAACTTGACAGCCTATCTAGTATATGGCAATTTCGCCAAAAATCTTTACTGAATAAAAAAAGGAGGACATTGCGATCCTTCCTACGTCCTTCCCACCCAAAAAATAGACATTAAGACCCAAGAATTGGTAGTGTGGCGCGAAGCGCCGCACTACCAATTCTTGGATGGGAAGGGCGTATCACGACCCTAGTTTGATGATTTGCGATCTAAGTCATTTGCAGCAAAGCCTAGAACGATAAGTCGTTGTATGCTAATCGAAACATCAAAAGTACTTGCAATTTCGCATCATGCTCGATCGCGCTTCGGTAACTGTAGCTATCTCCCTATGTCCAGAAGAAGCAGTTTGCTACTTAGCAAGGGTTTATACAACTTTGGTGGTCTTCAACCCACCTGAATTTATCAAGACATCTGTTGGTAGTAGAGTATTAATTCATTCGCTTGGATATCCTGATAATCCCGAATTTGCTCGAATTTGCAAGCAACTAATGGACGAATTTGGTTTTGATGCTGATACTTTTCCTGCTCTTGCCTTGCAAGGACTAGCCACGATCGCTTCGATTTGTCCCTACGATCACGACGATTTTTTTGATATTAACTTTGATAAGAATTATGCCGAGAAATGGAGCGACATTGCGCCGACTAGCCTCCCTGATATCCAGACGCGAATAGAAGATCAAGGTCAGTCAGCTTGGCTAGTCAAGTTAAAAGAAACTTACTTTTTGCAAGAGCCAATTTACGATGTTTTGCCACCGATAAACACCGAAACAGGGAATATTTGGCTGCCACAGCATAAGTCTCATTTAGAAGATTTTCAAAATGCTCTAAGCCGTGACATCCTTAGCAGCAAGGTTTAAGTGAAATCAGCAAAAAGGGCGCAAAGCGCCCTTTTTCATTCTGTGGCAAAAGGACTGCTAAACCAATAGCCAAAAGCATCCCGATGCTCAAAAAGTAAGAGACGGCGGCATAAATTGAGCGCTTCGGGAGTGAGTGCATGATCGCTAGTTAGACATTCCTGTAAGGCTTGCCGATCGCGATCGCTAATTGTTGATAGTCGCATTGCGCGATCGCTTTCCAAAACTTGTTGGAGTGTCTTAAGGTCAATTGGCGGATCTTGCTGTTGTAAGCAACCTTGTAAGAGTGATAGTAGATAGGACAGATGACCATGACTGGCTAGACATAGCTGATCGAGAGTTTCTAAATGCTCGAAGCAATCAGTAACCTGCGCTAACCGTTGGTCTAGATGAATATTTAGCGACATTCTCGCTAGAACAATTTGATGCAGTAAGTTTAAACTTTCAGAATTAACCGCACCATCGCGATCGCATAGCTGCAAATTCGGCAATACAATCGGTGCGTTGCCGTATTTCTCAAACAGTTGCTGAAAATTTGTCCCCATTATGAGCGATCGCGAATAGTGGCAGAGTGTAGACCATGTGGCATGGAAATTGACGTAAATACTCTGTTGATTTTCCACTGCCGATATGTCCTGAGAGTAATTGATAAGTAGGCTTGTTAGGAGATAAGGCGATCGCCCGCCGCATCCGCTTAACGACATCTTCACCGTTATAAAAAACCTATGCAAACCTAGTTTGCTGTTTATTTCCTGATTCAACCAAGGGAGTCGGCTCCTTCTTGTCCACAGGCTTAAAATCCGACTTAACTAGCCGTACTAAATTTATTGCAGCATTAACATCTCTATCGCAGACAAAGCCACATTCACAGTTATATGTGCGC
>JBDNJN010000271.1:0-5399 GCA_041687725.1 Pseudanabaena sp. | reverse complement strand
TGTTCGCTGACTTTGATCTCTATTGTTTTCGGGGCTGACATCTCTTTTTCCTCCTACTCACTCTCCCTCTATTATCGCCTGTTTTTTCCTGCTTCTCTTCTAATCTTTACGTTTCGTTACTTCAGCCAGCGTGTACTAGCTAGATATACTCCACCAGTAAGTCCAACCATGATCATTAGCCGATCATGATATAACAAGTCCGCTCATATGGGGAAACAGGTGAACCCATTTAAAAAGCTTGACTCAGAGCCTTGCACCTGTAAAGTATAATTTTTTTACGAAATTTGGTTTCACCTAACTCCCGATATGAGCTGATTTGTTAAACTTACAGCAGTAATCAAATAATTGCGAGACATCATGATCAGTAAGCTACTCCAGACCAAAGAGCTACCAAATCTAGAATATTCCCTCGTTAGCGATCGCTTTGATGAAACATGGGAAGCACCGCTCTCGATCCTATTGGGACTCGGAAGAGCCGCAGGAGCCGATTTTGTCGAATTTTTTCTAGAGCGCAATAATTACATTAGTTGCCTTGCTGAAGATGACACGATTACCAGTATTTCACCACGTTTGTCTACAGGAGCAGGGATTCGCGCCTTCAAGGGCAAAGGCGATTGCTATGTCAGCACCAATGATTTGACTTTTTTAGGATTAAAATCAGCATTAGAACGCGCCCTCTCGATTTTAGGCTTACAACTTCCTTCGCAAAATTCGATCATTCCATCGATTCACCTAGAACTATTTCGTGACTATGCCACCAAAAAGAACAAAGAATCATGGATCGCCCAGTGTAGCCCCATGCGTGAGATGGGGGATATTCTCCTCGGCGCAAATCAACTGATTGCCAAAAAAGGTAAACATATCCAGTCAAGGCGATCGGGATATTTCCGCGATTGGCAAGAAATCTTAGTGGCCGCTAGTGATGGCACATTTGCCAGAGATATTCGCCTCACCCAATCGATTGGTTCTAACTTGCTCTGTGCTGACGGTGCGAATCGTTCCTCAATTGGTAAGCGCGTTGGCGGTACGAGCGATCCTAGTTACCTCCGCAATTGGAACTATGAACCCGTTGTCGATGAAATTGTCGAAGCCGCAGGACAAATGCTCTATGCTGATTATGTCGAATCTGGTTCCTATCCAATCATCATGGCAAATCAATTTGGCGGCGTGATTTTCCATGAAGCTTGTGGACATTTGCTGGAAACCACAGGCATCGAAGCGAAAACTACACCCTTTGCAGAAATGAAAGGTCAAAAGATTGCCCACGAAAATCTAACCGCATGGGATGAAGGACGTTCTGAAGAAGCTTTTGGAACTATCGATATGGATGATGAGGGGATGCCCACACAGCGCACACTCCTAATTGAGAATGGCATCCTCAAAAACTTTATTAGCGATCGCGCTGGCGAGTTGCGGACAGGACATCCACGCACAGGTAGCGGTCGCCGTCAAGGTTATACCTACGCCGCCGCCAGTCGGATGCGAAACACTTATATCGGTGCAGGTGATTTTGCTTTAGAAGATCTTTTTGCCTCAGTCGATAAAGGTATCTATTGCAAAAAAATGGGCGGCGGTAGCGTCTTGCCTACAGGTCAATTTAACTTCGCCGTTGACGAGGCTTATTTAGTAGAAAATGGCAAAATCACCAAACCACTCAAGGGCGCAACCCTGATCGGCGATGCTAAAGAAATCATGCAAGAAATTTCCATGAGTTCCCGCGATCTCGAACTTGCCGCAGGTTTTTGCGGCTCGGTCAGTGGCAGTATCTATGTCACGGTCGGACAACCCCACATCAAAGTTGATGCAATTACCGTTGGCGGTCGGTAAATCGGCGATCGGTAAATCGGCAAGGGGCTTAAGCCCCTTGTTATTGTGAAATTTTCAATAAAGCCACGCTTCGCGTGGCTTTATTGAAAATTTGGGTTTTTATTCAATGCAAAGCATTGTAAGCTCTCTAAATAACGCGATCAAAGGGTAATCTAGTTGTGCAACCAAATGCGATCGATGTATTTCAATCAACGGTACTGGTTATTCACGATGATCTAACTATTCGCTATGAATTAGTATCGGCTTTGAAAGGGCATGGCTATACGGTCAAAACTGCTGAAGACAGCAGTGAAGCTTTGCTATATGTGCGATCGCATCCGCCTGACTTGATCGTACTGAAAATATCCATGCCCGAAATAAGTGGCTATGAATTTTGTCGTATCCTCAAAGCCGATCCGATGACCGAGGGGATTCCAATTATTTTTACGAGCAGCAAAGATGATATTGCCGAAAAGTTGGAAGCTTTTGAAAGCGGTGGGGCTGACTATGTCGTGATCAAATTGCCGCAACTAGCAGAATTATTTGCTCGCATCCATTTACATTTAACACTGCGACATCTGCAAATGCATCTCGCGCAAAAGAACCATGAACTATCACAAGCCGTCTTTGACCGAATTGGGATGCTTAAAGATCTCCAACGCGCAAATCTGCTACTCAATGCTCAAAAAGAAGCGGTGATCGATGGCATTTTTGCAGTCGATGAACAAGGTCGGATCGCTAGTTTTAATCGCCGTTTTTGCGAAATGTGGGATATCCCCCGTGATTTATTTAGGGATGATGGAATTGGGCATGAGTTTCTGAATGGATCGCCATTGGGAACATTTTTGATTAAACCTTCTCTTCCTAGCGTTTTGACCGATTTGTTAGAGACTACTTACGATGAGCCTGATGTGATTAGAAGTGGCGAAGTCGTCTATCGCGATCGCACTTTCGACTATTACACCAGCCCCGTAAATTCCGAACAAAATAAGTTTTTTGGCTTGATTTGGTGTTTTCGCGATATCACCGCTAAAAAGCAAGCGGAAATGCGACAACTGCAACTAATGGAAGATCTTCAAAAAGCCAAAGAAGAAGCTGAAGAAGCAGTAAGTACGAAGGCGGCTTTTTTGGCGATGATGAGTCATGAAATTCGCACACCGATTAATGGTGTGATTGGGATGACCCAGCTTTTGGCGGGAACTGAGCTTAATCCTGAACAGAACAAATTTGTGCGGACGATCCAAGTCAGTGGTGAAATGCTGCTTTCCGTGATTAACGATATTTTAGATTTCTCTAAAATTGAATTAGGTAAATTAGAATTAGAAAATGTACCGATGGATGTCCGCGCTGTGGTGCGTGATATTTATGATGTGCAGTTATCCAAAGCTAAGGAAAATAACCTCAAATTTGAAGTAAGTATGCAGTCATCTGTGCCGCCATTTATTATCGGTGATGTGACGCGATTGCGACAAATTCTCTTAAATTTGGTTTCTAATGCTCTTAAATTTACGGATTCAGGATCAGTGCGGATTGGAGTGCGTTTAGTCGCCGATCGCGAGCCGATTGCCGATCGCCCCTTTCAATTGCTGTTTTCAGTGAGTGATACGGGCATTGGACTTAGCAATGAACAAATGCAGCGCCTATTTCAGCCTTTTTCGCAAGCCACATCCGCCACATCTCGCAAGTATGGCGGTACTGGATTGGGCTTGGCGATCTGTAAAAATTTGGTTGAGAATATGGGGGGCAAAATCCAAGTCGAAAGTAAGCCTAATCAAGGTTCTACTTTTTCATTTACAATCACAACCCAAATCGCTAAAGAGCAACCAAGTTATACGTTGCAAGATTCAATCAAGAAGAATCAAAATAATAGCCCTGTCGGTCGGCTGGGCGATCGCATTCCACTGAAAATTTTGATTGCTGAAGACAACTTAATTAACCAAGAGCTAGCTATGGCAATGTTGATTAAGATCGGCTACCAGCCCGATGTCGTTGATAACGGCTTAGCCGTGCTAGAAGCTTTACAGGTTAATCATTATGATTTGCTATTGCTAGATGTGCAGATGCCAGAAATGGATGGATTAGAAACTGCCACCTATTTAGTTAATCATTGGCATGATTTGCAAACAGGCTATGAGCGTCCGACGATTATTGCGATGACCGCTAGTGCGATGCAAGGCGATCGCGAGATGTGTTTACAAGCAGGTATGGATGATTACATCAGTAAGCCGATCATGATGGATTCGCTGCAACGCACAATCGAGAAATGGGCTGTGGGCAGTCAAAGTGATCAGGCGATCGCATCTACAGGCTTGATCGCCAAAACCAATATTCCTTCAGCGATCGATCCCGCCGCCATCCATAATCTCCAACAAATTAATACCAACTTAGTCGGACGCATGGTTAATTTATTCACTGTCGAAGAAGCGCCTGTGCTACTACAAAATCTGCGACAGGCGATCGCTAACAACGATCTCCAAGAGGTCAACTATAATGCTCATACTTTAAAAGGAAGTAGCAATATTTTGGGGGCTAAAGCCTTGGGCAAACTTTGCCTCGAAGTTGAACTAAAGAGCAAACAGGGAGACAGTAAGGATTTACCCCAATTATTAGCCGAAATTGAGCAGCAATATCAAATTGCCTGCCAAGAGCTTGCAAAATTATCGAGTTAAGCATATGGAGCGAGCGATAAAGTTAGGCAACTTTATCGCTCGCTCCATATGCTTAACAAGGGGCTTAAGCCCCTTGTCTGTTCAAGTTGTTTCTACAAACTGCTATAAAATAGAAAAGTTAACTTTCAAAAACTTTATGCTCTCGATCCGCAATCTTTGCTATCACCCACCCGCCACACCTGACGCAATCCTTAAAAATATATCCTTTGAACTAGAAGATCGACAATTAGGCTTGATGGTGGGACCCAGTGGTTCTGGTAAAAGTACCTTACTAGAAATTTTGGCAGGATTTGTCGAATGGAATAGCGGCGGCATTTATTGGAAATCTCAAGAACTAAGTCCCGACAATTTACAGCAAATATGTGGGCTAGTATTTCAATTTCCTGAACGCCATTTTTGTGGGAGTACGATTTTAGAAGAATTAAGATTGGGGCATATTGATCTAGAGGGCGATCGCATTGAGAGCGCACTGAGTTCCGTAGGTCTAAGCCATCTAAATCCTGATAACTCACCCCAATCGCTGAGTGGTGGTCAGCAAAGGCGGCTAGCCCTTGCCGTGCAGTTAATTCGTCAGCCCAGTTTATTATTGCTAGATGAGCCGACCGCAGGTTTAGACTGGTCAATGCGTAAGCAAATTTTAGGCATTTTGCAAGAACTCAAAAAAGATTGGACGATTCTTGTCGTTACCCACGATCCCGAAGAGCTTGACTCAATGGCGGATCAAACTTGGGCGATCGCCCACGGCGAAATATAAAGCAAAAGAGAATCAGTGGCGCAAAGCGTAGCAACAGGGCAACCGCACACGTTTCTTAACATTTTAATTTAGCTCATTTTCGGGAACGAGTTTTCTGGATTCCAGCGATTGAAGCTCGAAAATATCTTTGTAAAATCTTGATCAAGAATTTTAAATGGCTTGTTTTCTCT
>JBDNJN010000270.1:0-17122 GCA_041687725.1 Pseudanabaena sp. | reverse complement strand
GTTTCGCCGAAATATATGATTGCTGTTCGTTTTTGGTTTCCACTTGGCTTAGACATCGCTTAATCCTCAGTTTCTTGCTTCTAAATTCTATGCTTTCCTGCTTGGCTTTTTCTCAAAGCACCAAATTTTAAACTATGTGTTTCAATAAGCAAGGTGGCATTAATGGCACGCCGATTCGTCTAGTATTTCAGGATACCGCAGGCGATGAGCAAGGCGCAATCAATGCTTTTAATACGTTAATTTCTCAAGATAAAGTCGTTGGCATCGTTGGGCCAACACTCTCGCAACAAGCATTCGGGGCTGACCCGATCGCCGAACGTGCAGGCGTACCAGTCATAGCCGCATCGAATACAGCCAAAGGAATTCCCCAGATCGGCAAATACATTGCGCGTGTATCGGCTCCTGTGGCGATCGTTGCTCCTAATGCGATCGATGCTGCCCTAAAAATCAATCCTCAAATTAAAAAAGTTGCTGTTTTCTACGCTCAAAATGATGCCTTTAACAAATCAGAAACAGGTACGTTCCAAGAGACAGTCACGCAAAAAGGATTAGAACTTGCAACTGTGCAAACTTTCCAAACGACAGATACAGACTTCCAATCTCAAGTAACTAATGTGATTAATATCAAACCTGATTTAGTGATCATCTCAGGCTTGTCTGCTGATGGCGGCAACCTTGTCAAACAGTTGCGTGAGCTTGGTTACAAAGGTTTAATTATTGGCGGTAATGGTTTAAATACTTCCAATCTTTTACCTGTATGCAAGGCTCTTTGTGATGGAATTATTATCGCTCAAGCCTATAGCCCTGAACTCAAGAATGAGATTAATAATGAATTTCGCAAACTGTACACTGAGCAGAACAAAAAAGAACCACCTCAGTTCAGCGCCCAAGCATTTACGGCTGTGCAAGTATTTGTCGAAGCATTGCGAACCCTTGACAAGACGACTAAGTTAAATACTCTAGCGTTGCCCCAACTGCGGACACAGCTAAATGACACTTTACTGATTAATAAATACGTCACTCCCATAGGTGATATCTCCTTCACTCCCGAAGGCGAAATTGTACAGAAGCAATTTTTTGTGGCGCAAATCAAAATGGAAGCTGACGGTAATAGCGGCAAGTTCACGTTTATCCAATAAAGTCGCAACTCCAATAAAACAGAGAGAACTAAGTAGATGAGAGTCCCAAAAAGATGTGGCGCACGCGAAGCGTGCGCCACATCTTTTTGGGTTTTAACTAACTTTGGGAGCAGCAATCAATAGGATCTTTTCCATTAGGAATGGAAATAGACGATGACACCAGACTGCCATATGACTCTGCCATCCGACAAGGATTTCAGGAGTCTCACGTTCTAGTCCAGAGATCAAGGCTTTAGCAACTTGCTTGGGAGTCATCAACGAAACCCAGCGAAACCATTGCAAATCATGAGCCATGTCAGTATCGGTAAGGGATGGCAGTAGGGCGGTTACTTTGATGTTGTAAGCCGATAACTCACCACGCAGAGCCTGAGTAAATCCCACGATCGCAAACTTCGTCGCGGAATAGGTTGCCATCGTGGGTGCAGCAACTTTACCCATGAGACTAGAAACATTGACGATTCTGCCATTGCGTTGCACCGCCATCCGTCGCGCCACCATCCTTGTGATTGCGTACATGCCGAGCAAGTTGACTTCGATTTCTGACTGCACATCTTGGAAGCGCGATCGCAAGAAGGATGATTGATGCGCCACACCTGCACAGTTGATCAAAATATCGATTGGACCAAAATCGCGCCATACTTGAGCGATCGCAATGTTTACCTCGATAGTCCGCGATAAGTCTAAAGGTAAACTCACCGCTTCTATTCCCAGAGCTTCCACTTCTGAAGCAACAGAAGTTAAGCGATCGCGATCCCTTGCCACCAAAATCAAACATTTCGCACCCTGTTGAGCTAGCTCCAAAGCGATCGCTCGACCAATACCCCTTGAGGCTCCAGTAATTAGAGCCGTCTTTCCACGAACATTCATAAAACCTCCAGTGTTGAGGTCTCACTATTTTTACTATTAATTATTGGTGTAAATTCTTTAGCGTAGGTTGCTAACTAAAAATTACACAAAGTAAATTCTGTGAGACGGTAAATAATCTGCTTGCTAACAACTGGCGACTAAACTTTTATATGTGTTGAGTTTTAAAAAGTTTGTTTAGTCACTGTGCTAACAACACATAAGCAGTTGACAAGTAGCAGTTGACAAGTAGCAGTTGACAATTAATCTTGGCAGTTCATCTCTAGTTCGATCATGCCGTTACCTCCCTTAGGAAACGTGGTCTATACAGTAATAAAAGGAAATTAATACAGACTTTTAACATTCCTAGAACCCTACATCTGTTTCCCTAATATGTAAAGTATTGTTAAATACATTTCCAATGTCTTTTTATGGCATATTAGTAGCTTATTCCAAGCAATAAATTCTTACTCCATATACTTTCTAGGCTTTTATTTATTCTAATTTTAATAAGCGGTCACCATAAATCAAAAATCAAAAAATAGGTCTAAAGAGTTATTCCTAAAGATACAACTAAGTAAGAAAGCATAATTAAACCCAAAACCTAAAAAGATGTGGTGGACGCTGCGTGTCCGCCACATCTTTTTGGGTTTCAAGGCTTCTTTTGACTACTTATTTACAGAGTATCTGCTGAAGGTAAAAACACTGTAAATTTTGTACCCATATCAACTTCACTCTCGACAGCTATTTTCCCATGATGTGCTTTCACAGCTTGTTGAACTATATATAAACCCATGCCCAAGCCTTTAACATTACCGACATTCTCGGCTCTTAAAAATGGTAAAAATAGATTGCCTAAATAGTCTTTGGGTATGCCAATACCATGATCAGAAATCATGAGAACAAACTGCTGTGAATCGCAAGTTACTTCTATATCAATAGTACCTCCATCATAAGAATATTTAATAGCATTAGAAACTAAATTCATAAATATATGCCACAGCAGTTTTTTATCAATTTTTAACTTTTGCTGTTTGACTTTACTGTGAAATTGAATTTGACACTTATGTACAGTATTTTCGGTTTTAAAACTTTCGACTAGTTGTTGGCAATATGTAATTACATCAACACTTGCAGGAGTAAATGGAAACTCACCTGATTCAGAATTAGCAATAAACTTTACCTCTTCAAGCAACCAATTAATATCTTTAATTGCTAATTGAATAGAAGCAAGATTTTTTGCTCTACTCTCTTTTGTTAATTGTCCCTCAAAGTTTTGTAACTTCCAAGTTAACAATCTAATCACTGACATCGGCGTTGAAAATTCATGGGATGCCATCGCAAGCAAACGAGATTTTAAAATATGCAGTTCTTTTTGTTTATTTAGTGATTCTTGTAATAATTTTTCTTCATGATGTTTTTTTAAAGCGAGCATGATGGCAACATTAACCTCAGCGTAACGAAGTGGTTTTGTCAGATACCCATACGGAGAAGTGGCGATCGCCTGTTCTAAAGTCTCAGGATCGCTAAAAGCAGTTAGATAAATTATGGGAATGGGCGCTATTTTATGAATCTCATTTGCCGCAGTGATCCCGTTATCTGTGCCTCTTAACTTAATGTCCATCAAAATGACATCTGGAAGTTGTTGATGAATCGCAGCGATCGCCCCATCACTGCTATCAAATATTCCTAAAACTTTGTATCCCAAATCTGACAGAACATCCGAGAGTGCATTTGCGGCAATAAGCTCGTCTTCTAAAATCAAGACGTTGGCGATCGCTTTCGTCTTCACTGCCATATTTTTCACTGCCATATTTTTCACTTTGCCTCCAATACAACTAGAGATAGGCAATTCCTTATTTTGATTATATTTTAATTATACTATTAATATATAAAAATCAGCAAATTAAGTGCAAAACAAAACGCAAAACAAAACGTTATCAATACCTCTTGACACGATATAATAATAGATCCTTGCTTCTAGCTTTAAATTAATAGAAGCCAAATATTGACCGTAAGGAAAAAATTAAATGACTATCAAACGTTTGTATGAAACCATGTATATTTTGCGTCCCGATCTTCCCGATCAGGAGTCTGATGCAGCGATCGCCAAATATCAAGATTTTTTAGTACAGCAAGAATCTGAAGATATTACCATTCAACATCGTGGCAGACGTAGATTAGCCTATGACATTAAAGGTCACCGCGAAGGCATCTACATTCAAGTAAATTACACCGCAACTCCGAAAACCATCGAAAGCCTAGAAAAATCGATGCGTCTGGCTGATGATGTAATTCGTTATATGACGATTAAACTTGAGCCAGAAGCGGTTGAAGAAGAAGAACAAGATGCTGAAGCAATTATTCCTGATGCTGAAGAACCAGTAGCTGAAGAACCAGTAGCTGAAGAACCAGTAGCTGAAGTAGCTGTAGCTGCTGCTGAATAAAAAGCAAAAGCGGCGCTAAGCGCCGCTTTTGCTTTTTATCATAAAAAAATCCTCGCCTAGGCGAGGATTTTTTTGTGATAAAAAGCAAAGATTACATGATGCCCCAGAAGTGCAATACGCCTTGACCACTAATTAATTCGATCGCTAATGCCGATACAAATCCAATCATTGCTAAGCGTCCGTTCCAGTTTTCAGCGCCAGCAGTGAAACCAAAACTCCATACATTGCGGTTTTCGTCAGACATAATCGAATTTTTCTGTTAGTTAGTTGACCTACATTTAAAAATGTAACAGATTACTTGTTTTCTCGCAATCTTTCTTTACACATTCTGTCTTTAGAAAGATAAGCTTGATATTTGTTCGATCGCTAATCAATTGGGTAGAATCCAAGAGATATTCCATGCAAAAAACTAAGCAAGAACAAAATTAACTATGCAAAAAATATGGATGAGGCTTCTGGCAGGCTGTTTGGCGTTATTGGTCAATCTGACAACAACGAGTGCAGTCTGGGCTGCTAGTTCCACAAAAATTGGAGAACCCAAGTTTCAGGGTGTACCACTTCAGTGCTTTGTGTCATTGGCAGATGCGGGTACGTCTCCCGAAGCCAAAGTTGCTGCCTATACTGAAATCGCAGGCAAATATTTAGAGTTACAGCGTCCAGACCAAGCCAAGAAAGTTTTAGAAAAAAGCTTAACTACCGCCAACACGATCGCCACACCATCACTCAAAGCTTTTGCACTATTGGACACAGCAGGTCGTCTGAACAAAGCTTCACAGCCCAAGTTAGCTGTAGATGCTTTAAGTGATGCTTTAGCGATCACGAAGACATTGCCCGATCCTGTTGATCGAGTTTTTGCGAATATCAAAATTGCCCAAGCCTATGGTGAAGCTGGTAAAAAGGAGAATGCTCAAAATTTACTAGCAGATGCGACTAAAGCAACACCTGAGATTATTGAGGTCTATGTGCGATCGCGGGCTTTTGCGGCGATCGCCAATGTCTATACTGAAATTGGTGATGACTTCAATTCTGAAGCTTCGATTTCGGCAGCAACTGATTTGTTGCCAATGATCGAAGATCGCAATGCCAAAGCCAGATCAAGAGTTGAAATTGCAGGTAGCTACGCACAGGCGGGAAATCATGCCAAGGCGGTGGCTTCCTTAGATGCGGTTTTCCAAGAATTTGATGCCATCCGTGATAACGCGATCGCCTCGGCTAAAGAATCCGCGAAGAACGCCAAAGAATCTGCGCCCAAGTTGGCAAATAAAGCTTTAACAAAAGATGCACCTAAAGAGGAAAAAGCTACCCCCGATCCCAAAGCTGTCGAACAAGCTGCGATCGCCAATGCGGAACTTTTGAAGACGCGATCGCTCTTTTTAGTTGCTAGCCAATATTTGGTTTCTAAGCAGTATGACAAAGCCCTAGAAGTAATTGGTAATCTCGATCCTAAGTCGGTTGAGAAAGGTGTCAGTCTCGCCAATGCCGCGATCGCCTATGCCAAGGACAAAAAAGCCGATGAAGCGATTAAATTATTCGATCAAAGCCTACAGGGTCTAGGTACAGTGACCCCATCGATTGATATTTTTACTTTATTAGTAGAAATTGGTCGTCAATATCAAACGCTCAAATCGCCTGAACTGGCTGCTAAAACTTGGGATCAATCCTTGGAGATCGCCCAAAATCTCCCCCAACCCGTTGAGCGCCTTTTTGCCCTGAATATTCTTGCTAGCACTTATGGTGAATTTGCGCTAACTGACAAAGCTGAGCCGATTTTACAAGAAAGTCTGGCAGTCGCCAAAACTGCACCCGATGTCAATATTCGCTCCAGAGCTTACTCGGATATCAGCAGTACCTATTGGGCGATCGGTCAACGCGATCGGGCTAAAGAAATCGCTCAGACTATCGAAAACCCTACCGAAAAAACCCAGCTAGAAAAGTTATTTGCTTGCGCTACATAAACAAAAAAAGCGGCGCATTGCGCCGCTTTTTTTTGATTTATTTATTCAGATAATTTTAAAGAGTTTAAAATTTCCCACCGCTTATCTACAGAAGCAGCTAAATTATCAAGAGCTTTAGTATCTGTTAGCTCAAGAGCAGGTGCATCGGGTGCAATCTTTGGATAGGGAATAGCTAAGAGAAATTGCTCATATAACCATGCCGCAGGATCGAAATAACCATTGGGCGGTAAAGACTCAACTAGGTCATCTGTTTCGATTTCGCGCTCTTTGGGATAGTCGCTCTCTAGCAAAGGCACAGCTAGCAAAATCATCTCGGAATTATCGATTACTAACCGATAGTTAAATTGCACCAACGTGCGATCGCAGGTCAAAGTCATAATCGTGGAAGCTTTGGCACTGACCTCAATAAATGAACCGACATGGCGGACACTGATCACCCCTTGTGCAGGGGTTAAAGTGTCAAGCCCTTCGATTAATTCTTTGAATTCAAAGGTTTCAGTCGCTTCTACAGCTTTGGCAATTTGAGGTATATATAACTTTTCCATTAGACCTGCACTAACTTAACAATCAAGTGACGATGTGGTTCCCTACCCTGACTCTGTGTTTCAATGTCTGGGAAATCTTCTAAAAGCTGATGAATATGGCGGCGATCGGCGGCTGACAAATTTTTAATTGTAAACTCAGTTTGGGTTTCGCGAACCTGTTGCACAGCTTGTTCTGCCAAAGATTGCAAGTCTGCTAAACGTTGCGATCGATAGCCATTTAATTCGACTGTATAAAAATCATGACTTTCTGGCTCTGCATTATCAGTCGGTACGCGATAATTCAAGAGAATACTAGCAAGATACTGTAAAGAATCAATTACCGCACCATCTTGACCAATTAATCGCTGAATTTGCTGCTCCTGCAAACCATCGGCATTTATATGCAGCCAATAGCTTTTAGAGTTAGCCTTGACTTGTTCTGGAGATGCTTCCGCAAGATGAGTATCAACTGAAGTTGCATAACCCATCAAACCTAAAAGCTCTTGCAGCCAATTTGCACTTGCAGAAGCACTTTCCATAGAGGTTATTTGCCTAACTAAATTTCCTTTAAATATATTGCAACATTAATTGCAATTACAGCCTATTGAGAGTTTGAGTGGTGCAAATAATTTTTTGAAAGTGCCGCAAAGCGGCACTTTCAAAAAATTATCTGGGTTCTATGGCAGCGTAAGACGCTGTAATATTGCAATATTAAAATGGGTGGCATAAAGTGCCACCCATTTTAATTAAGAACCTTTCTTCTTTTTCTTAGAAGAGTTGGGTTCAAATGGTAATGCCGATTTGGTTGGACTATTACCATCTTTGTCTTTGTCTTCAACTATGGTTGTCGCCTTAGTCTTAGCATCTGACTTGACGCTAGTATTAGCATCAGCAGCGCTTGCGGAAGCGGTGACAAACTTTTGCAGATTTTCAGGTAGTGGTTCTTTCGCCACGATAAAGGCTTGCAAAGTTTGGAAGATATTTGCAATCAGCATGTAAAGCATTACACCTGAAGGCAGTGGGAAAAACAAAAACATGCCAGAAAAAATAATTGGCGTGAGTTTGTTCATCGTGTCTTGCTGCGAAGCCTCAGGAGCAGGATTACTGGGCTTAGGTGTCGATCCACTAGAGATATTTTGGTTGGCGTAAAGGCTAATCCCAAATCCCAAAACCATAGCTACAATGTCCCAGTTAACGCTGCCATCAGGATTGGTCGCCCCAGTTTTACCAAGAGCCTTGATGAATAGAAAACCCTTATTGGATGCTAGCCCTGGCACTGTGGCTTGGACTGTAATATCACCCGCTTGTTTGGCAATGACTGTGCCATCATCGAGAATCTCGGCAAATTCTTCGCCCTTGGTGATTTTCCATCGGGTTGTCATTTCTACATCTGGATATTCAGTAGATAGAGCATTGAAATCTTTACCTTCAGAAGTTTGCAAGACAATCTTTGATTGCTCGCCGATCGCCAAATTAGTACCATTTACTGCGGTCGCCAAGACTGGAAAATGCACGCGATCGGCAAAATAAACGTTTTGACTAGGAGATGTAAAAGGCTGACGTGCAACTTCGACCTGACTTTCAGGAGTCGCTGCTGCAATCTGAAAATTGAGGGAATAGTTAATATCCGCGAAAGGCGATCCCCTTAGAGTTGCAAACAGGGCAAACAGGATCGGCAATTGAACTATGGCAGGTAGGCAACCCGACAAAGGATTACCAAATTCTTTAAAGTTGGCTGAGTTGACCTTGCCGACTTCTTCCTGCTGCTTGGCGGGATCATTTTTGTAGCGCTCTTGCACTTCTTTGATTCTTTGCTGCATCACAGGGTTGGCGATTTTCATGCGGCGCATACTGCGAAGCTGATTGGCGCTGACAGGAAACAGCGCAAAACGGACAACCAAAGTCAATGCGATAATTGCCAATCCATAGCTCGGCACGAGACCGTAGAAAAAATCTAGGAAAGGCAACATGATGTTGTTGGAAAGAAAACCTACACCGAAATCCATTTTCTACTTTACTCTTGGGTTTGCATCAGATTGAGAACTAATCACTAACGAAAAATCGGACCGCATCAGGTTTAACTCTTATGAGTTTAACGTTAATATGCGACCCTTAATGTTTTAAGCTTGACCACCAATTGCGCCGCTTACGTCTTGCGCTTTGATGCTTAGCTTTGATTCGATATATTCGTATGTTTCGCGAAATTTAGGCAAAGACTTTAGTTCAAGGCGAGAACCATCTTTGAGGGTGAGTACCATGTCGCCCCAACTGCCAAAACCACGAGGAACAGTGACGATCTTCGAGATCTCGGCGTAGACAATATCTGTACGAGTTTGTCCCATCCACCCACCGATGACAGTAATGCGTCGATTAGTGATGCGATAGCGCAACCAGAGCGCTCTTGTGATCGCGGCAACGCCGAAAGGAATTGTGATCACAAAAATACTCATCAGCAAGCTAATGATGAGATCACCGATGTGAGGTGCGCCTTCATAGTAAACTTCCTCGCTAACTGCCATGCTGCAAAACCTTCGCTCTTGCTAGTAAATTCTTCAGATCGTCACAAATTTCTTGATAACTTGGCTTGCTTTGAGCAGTGATTACTGTCACCACAATTTGCAATCCATCTTTTAATTGTGACAGAAGTTGACGAAAAATGGCGCGAAGTTGGCGCTTAAATCGGTTACGGGTTACCGCCAACTTGCTGACTTTTTTGCTAACGACTATGCCTATCCTGATTAAGGGATCATTCTTGTCAATAAGAATCCGCAAATTTAGGTAATTGCCTCTGTAGCGATCGCCATTGGCATATACTTTTGCGAAGTCTTCACGCCGCCGCAGACGATTTTGGTTAGGAAGCACTAGAGATTAACAACGACAAATTAAGTGAAAATAGATGATGAATTAAATTTGATAACAGCTTGTTTGTTGACAGCTTATGCAGTTGTGAGGCGAATTCGACCTCTGCTACGGCGAGCTCTAATCACTCGGCGACCTGTAGGGGTTTCCATTCTGGCGCGAAATCCAGAGGTGCGCTTCTTTTTGCGGACGCTGCCGCGTAGAGTACGTTTTGTCATAACCGTTACTTAATTTATGTAGTTACAGAGGGTGTCATTTTTTCACAGGCTTCTGAGTATATCACCTTTCCATTTCTAGATCGGCTTGCAAATAATCAATAAATTGTTGAGCAGTGCGTCCCGATTGACCATTATGGCGAGTTGCCCATTGCAAAGCTCGAAAATTGAGATCTTCGTCCAGTAAATCAATACCTGCGAGTTTGGCGAGATGGCGCACGATTTTAAGGTAAATTTCTTGATCAGCTTGCAGAAATGTTAGGGTTAAACCAAACCGATCGCTTAAAGATAGTTTTTCCTGCATCGTGTCCCAAGGATTGACTTCTTGGCGATCGCCAAGATCTCTCAGGCTAGGGCGATCGCTAAAATATTCGCGCAGTAAATGGCGGCGGTTAGAAGTTGCGTATACCAAGAGATTATTGGGCTGTGCGGAAAGATTACCTTCAAGAACGACTTTCAGCGCCTTATAGTCTTCGCTTTCTTCTTCAAATGACAAGTCATCGACAAAAATGATGAATTTCTGTGGGACTTGGCGCAAAATATCGGCAATGATTGGCAGATCCTTAAGATCGTTTTTGGCGACTTCGACTAAGCGCAAACCGCGATCGCGATAGGCGTACATCAATGATTTGACCATTGAAGATTTGCCCGTGCCGCGACTGCCATAGAGTAAGACATGCAACCCGTGATAGCCAGACAGGAAAGCTTCCGTATTTTTGTAAAGAGTTTGGCGCTGCGACTCGTAGCCAACTAAATCAGATAGTTGCACCAGATCGGGATAGGCAATCCCTTCCAGATGTCCTTTGCGCCAACGGAATGCATCGTAGTCGGTAAATATCCCCGTGCCTGAGTGTTTGTAATAATCGACTAATTCTGGTAAAAGCTGCGTCCAGTCATCGGTCTCTTGAAATTTAAGCATCAGCGATCGCTTAGCTGACGACAGCCTTGACATATTACTTTCTAATAATTGCCAAACTACAGAGCGATCGCCAAACCCCTCGATCAAGTCTACTAATTTGTTCCCGCCCCATAGACTTAGCTCTTCCAAAACTTGCAGATCTTGCTTGGCGGCTGAGAGCAATGACGCAGGCAACGAATCGAGATCTGTGGTTTGAGCTTTTTGACTAAAGGGATTGTCAGAGGTAAGAATTTGTAAAATCACATAATCGCGCCAGTTGTAGCCTGTTGCCGCGATCTCCCTAAACCATTTGCCATAGGCAAATAAATAGCTAAGTCGCCGCGAGCTATTTTCATCCCCATCTAGAGCATAGTTAGCAAGGCTATGCAATAACTTCACATAGGTTTCCCATGTTTTTTGCTTTAATACATTTTGGTAAAGAAGTAGTGAGGCGATCCTTACTTGTCTCTCATAAATCGATTGTCGTGTCTCGTCAAGCATATGTAATCAGGTTGTTTTTGTGAGAAATATTCCTTACAAATAATCTCTAAACTCTTTCCATGTTATCGCTTGTTGCAGGTAGTTAGGCTGATTTGCTTTGTAGGGGGCAGTGAGGCGATCGATGGTCAAAATTTCGGCGCGATCGCTAATCACTGGCACATCGGGATCAAAAGCCGTTGATCGCATTAATGAGCTAGAAAAACCTTTAAAAATCATCACTTCATCGAGTTCATCATCGATTTTTAGCTTGACGAGCAGCACTTCTTGAGGATGCTGACTGCTATACATTTCTAGTTGTTGACCTTGATTTATAGACATAAGATATAGGCAATGGGCTTAAGCCCATTGTTAGAAAGGATCATATAGATATAGGCAATGGGCTTAAGCCCATTGTTAAACAGGAGCATCTTGAGTTTAGGTTAAGGGGTACAAATTTCTAAAATATAGTTGGAACTCAGTTTGCAGTAATCATGTCAACCAAAATACAGTGATTTAATAGGCTTTATATATGTGGAAAACCCGGTCGCTTATTTATGCTTTACCGATCGCCATTTTGCTATTTCCTTTAGTTAATTTAGCAGCGATCGCTGATACTACTTTTGGGAGAACGGGACGCGATGGCGATCGCGGTCGCGATGGGCGCAATGGGCGCGATGGTCAAAATCTCAAAATTGTGATCGATGGTAAACCTGCTGCCTATGATCTGACAGGGACAATTGGTGAAGATGCCGAAGATGGAACCGCAGGGCGATCGGCTAGTAGTTGCCAGCAACCCTATCGCCCTGAATATTCACTAATAGGCGCATCGGGTGGACGCGGTGGCGATGGCGGTAATGGTGGACGCGGCGGCAGTGGTGGAAATGTCACGATTTTTTATACTGATGTTTTGGCGCTCCAGCAGTTAGAAATTCGGAATGCGGGTGGCAAAGGTGGTCGTAATGGACGAAGTGCGATCGGTGGCGATGGCTGCGGATGTCAAGAATCAGAATGGCGGATTAAATATTGCACTTGGGATATTGAGCGCCGACCTTTTAAAGATCCTAAAGCTGCATGGGAATCTCATTCCAAAGAAACTCGGCTTTGTAATCGGTCAGGTGATGATGACGATCATTCATTGAGGCGAATTTCAGAATATCGTCGTGATGATTGGCTGTACCGTCGCACTTACAAAAAAGTTGCGAGATCGGATTACTACACTTGCAAGAGTGGACGCGATCGCGAGACTAGCAATAATGGGCGCAATGGCGAGGCTGGTAGCTATGGACAAGTTACCCTCGTTCCACGTTTAGATATTCCTGCGGAGGTGACGAGCGATCGCGCACCATTGGCAGCAGCATTGGGCAAAAAAGTTGGCTTAGTCAAAAATATTTGGGTCGATCGCAATGGTTTATCGCGTTTACTGCGTGCTAGTTCGGATGTGACTGATCGATATACCTATCTAAAAGATACGGCGCGGCTATTCTATCGATTTGATTGGGCTGCATCAGAAACACCAACACAATTAGGTGTTGATCGCGTAGAAATTGGCGCATCGGTAAATGTCCGCAACGAGACGGCTGAACTCGAATATCAATTGGCAGGGACATTGGAATATCAAGTTATTCCTGAAAATAATCTTCAAGTGATCAAGATTACAGGCGGTTTTGCACCCGATCGCGTTAGTTCATTTCAATTGCAAAAAATTTCAGGCACTGGTACTGAAAATCAGTTAATCCTTAGCGATCGCGGTAATGTGCGCGATTTGCTTAAAGATACGCAAATTGAGGTGCAATGCTTTAGTAAACAATCAGCGACTGGTGTGGTCGCCAACGATTATGTCAAACGGCGCACTATCACCTTTAAAGTTCCGCCCAAATTAGAGCCGAGTGATGGGGCGATCGTGACGGGCAATGTTTACACTTTGCCCGTCGGTCGTTATTGTTCGCCTTGGCTAAAAGCTGATAACAACGCTGCCTATGGAATAGCAGTTAATCAAACTACCAAAAGTGGCGCAAAATACAATCAAAGTATCGACTCAGCCTTTGTCGTTGGACAAAACCCATAGAGAAGAAAAAATGGCGCAGCCATTTTTTCTTCTCTATGGGTTTTGTCCCCTTCTGTGAGATTCTGGTATCAATACAGACCATGCATAAAATGTACAAGTGTTTATGAGTTCGATTCGTGTTGTCCTAATTGAAGACCATGACTTAACCCGCATGGGCATGAAGATCGCTTTGCAACAGCAGGTCGATCTTGTGTTTGTTGGTGAAGCCTCTACGGGCGCGGAAGGTGTTGCTCTTGTAAACAGCCAACAACCTGATGTGGCGATCGTGGACTTGGGCTTGCCTGATATGGATGGCGTGGAAGTGACCCGCCAAATTAAAGCGGCGGCTACCAACGCAGGTCGCGCCACTAAAGTATTAATTTTGACCCTGACCGATAGCCAACAGACTGTACTCGCTGCTTTTGCCGCAGGTGCAGATTCCTATTGCATCAAAGATATTAGCTCCGAAAATCTCGTCCAAGCTCTGAAACTAACGGCTGAGGGCAACTCATGGATCGATCCCGCGATCGCCAGTATTGTTTTGCAGCAGGTACGCCGCCGCGAAGCAACTGTAGAAATTGATGCTGCCGAAGCTGATTACAAACAAGTGCTTGCGGCAACGCCATTAACTGAGCGTGAGTTAGAAGTTTTATCTGAGATTGTCAATGGCAACAGTAATGCACAAATTGCAGAGCGGCTGTATATCACCGTTGGCACTGTCAAAACCCATGTGCGAAATATTTTGAACAAGCTATGCGCTGACGATCGCACTCAAGCGGCAGTACGCGCTCTCAGAGCAGGGTTAGTAAAATAAATAGCAATGCTGGTAAGACAGAGTAAAGGTGTTAGCCAATCACCCCAAAGGACATATAGCGTCTTGGTATCTCTTAAATAAACTGTTTTTAAATGGGTTTCATAGGTATTCACATCAGATAGCCAGATCGTGCGCCCATTGGGATCGACAAACCCCGAATAACCTGTATTAGTAGCTCTGACTGCCCAGCGATCGCTTTCGATCGCTCTGGCGACATCTTGGGCATGATGTTGCGCTGACATATAGGATGCAAAATGAGAATTATTAGAAGCAGAGAGAATTAATCTTCCACCTGCGGCGGTTTGAAAACGGAAAGTAGCGGGATAGGCGGATTCGTAACAAATACCCACGATAAAGCGTCCCCAAGGTGTATCCACAAGTTGTTCGCTAGAGCCAGCATCAACTTCGCCACGCAATGGGGATAGGCGTTTAATCAAACCTCCTAAAATCGGTTTAAAGGGAATATATTCACCGACTGGTACAAGTCGAACTTTATCGTATTGACTCAGAATTTTATTGGAACCATTAATTAAAAAGAGACTATTTGTATAATTATTTGGATCTTCTGTATTAGGATTGCGAGTTTTACCAAAACTGCCTAACCAGACAGGAACGCGATATTTCTCTACTGCGAGATCGAACTTTTCGCGAAGTGGATTGTAGTCGGGATAGAGTGAAGAAATCGCAGTTTCAGGAGTGACGATCATCTCTGCACCTAACTTTGCTAATTTCTCATAGCCCTTGGTATAGTTCTCAATGGCGATTCCTTTCCCTTCGGGTTTGACGCTAAGCGAATTGGGAATATTACCCTGAATAATTCCTGCTTTGATCGCCTGTCCATTGCTGCTAATCATGCGATCGCCTTGCATTTCCCATCCGCCATAACTCGCGATCGCCATTAACAGCGACATAGCCGCGATCGCATAGCGTCGCCTTTCCTGCCAATTTTTATGTAATAAAATTTCTGCTAATAATCCATTGATCGCCACGATCGCCGTCGTCATCGTTTGCTGTCCAGAGAGGCGACTAATCTGCAACATCAGCAAATCATGGGGACTCTGGGTATAGGCGATCGCTGTCCAATAAAGTGGTCCCCAACTCCAAATGATTTCTAATCCACTAAACATTGCACATGCCATAATCACGCGACTGGTTACATTTAGTCGCTGCGTGAGCAATGACATCCCACCTGCCCACAAACCCGATAATACGGCTCCCCATGCGGTAATCAGCACCCAAACCAATGTGGCAATCCAAAAACTCGTCCACCAAGGTACGCCCATCCATTCCATCGGATGTACGCTGGTAATCCAAAATAGCGCCATACCGTGATAGCAAAATCCCCATATTGCTCCCATAGCGATCGCGTCTTTGACTTTTAGCTTTTGGGCCAGCATCCAAAGAGGGATCAGCGCGACCCATGCTAGCCACCATTGACTAAATGGATCGGGAGTTAGTCCCATCAGTACACCACCGAGGGCGGTAAATAGGAGATTTCGCAATTTTTGCATAGAAAAGCCAAATAGTTTTTGTATTATAGCTACGCTCTAGTTAGTCAAGGCAAATCAATCCCAAAAATGATAAGCGGTGCTTATTGTTTTTGGGTGGCGATCGCAAATTTTGCTAAGATCATACAAACTAAGTCAGCAGGTCAAAGACATGGTTAACCTTTCATATCTCCAAGCCCAGATTTTGCCCACTGCCGAACAATTGCCCTCTTCTGACGAGACTCCTGTGGACAATCAACTCCAAAATGACATTCCCAATCTATTACTTAGTTTGCTTGCTTCAATCTGGGCTGAGCGCGGTGATTGGTACTTTGGGGTGGATATGGCTGTTTATTACAATCCTGATGAGGACGCAATTGTTCCTGATGGATTTTTGGCGATCGGGGTGCAACGAGACAATGGAACGAGAGGAAGGCTGAGCTATGTAATTTGGGCGGAGAAAGTAACACCGATATTAGCTCTAGAAGTTATTTCTGAGCGCTATAACAGTGAATATGAAGATAAACTTGCAGACTATCAGGATTTAGGAATCTTGTATTATGCGATTTACAATCCATTTAGTGGTAGACGCGGTCGTTATAAACTTAGACAAAAGTTGGAGATATATAAGCTGGTCAAGGGTCAGTATAAGCTAGTCAATGGTGATGGTAATTGGACATGGTTGCCTGAGATTGGCTTAGGTTTGGGCTGTGAGAATGGCGAGCATATTGGCTGGGTGCGCGAGTGGCTCTATTGGTATGACAGTGATGGTGTGAGATATGCCACTGATGCGGAGATGGCAGTCCAAGAACGTCAAGAAAAGCTGGCTGAACGTCAAGAAAAGTTGGCTGAACGTCAGCAAAGGGAAAAACTGGAGGCTTATTTGCGATCGCAAGGCATCGATCCCGCTCTAATTTGAGTAAGATGACAAGCATGGCAAGGAGAAAAAACAATGGTTGCTTCATTAAAAACTACCAATAAAGAACTTGCTGATCTTTATGAGTCAGACTATTCGCTTTGGGTATTGGAGACAGTCAAGCAGTTGCAAAATAGAGATTCTCAATCCCTTGACTTAGAAAATTTAATTGAGGAGGTTGGGGATTTGAGTCGGCGCGATCAAAAGAAGCTCAAGAGTTTGTTAAGGAGACTATTGGAGCATTTGCTAAAGCTGAAATATTGGCAGTCTGAAGTTGTCAGAAATCAGGCGCGTTGGAAGGGAGAAATTCTTAATTTTCGTCAACAAATTAGAGATGAGTTACAAGACAGTCCTAGCTTAAGCACATAGTTTAAAATTTGGTGCTTTGAGAAAAAGCCAAGCAGGAAAGCATAGAATTTAGAAGCAAGAAACTGAGGATTAAGCGATGTCTAAGCCAAGTGGAAACCAAAAACGAACAGCAATCATATATTTCGGCGAAAC
>JBDNJN010000269.1:0-5814 GCA_041687725.1 Pseudanabaena sp. | reverse complement strand
GTTTCGCCGAAATATATGATTGCTGTTCGTTTTTGGTTTCCACTTGGCTTAGACATCGCTTAATCCTCAGTTTCTTGCTTCTAAATTCTATGCTTTCCTGCTTGGCTTTTTCTCAAAGCACCAAATTTTAAACTATGTGCGGATACAAATAATTAAATTGATAAATATCTGAACTGCCAGAGCGCGTATATCCTGCAAATACTGAGTCTCCAACGCCTGTAGCATTAAGCTCTTGGAGGTTTACCCCAGCCCGATATATTCCTGTTGAAGGACTACCATAATTATCAACAAAAGGACGAATACTAAGAGATTTCGCTTCGCTAAATGTAATTTGCAAAACACTCTGATTTTCTTGGCTGCCTGTGGTTAGATTTGCTCTAATGTCACTGATTAATGGATCGGAACGCAATAACTGGAGCGCATCTTCTAAGCTAGTAAAGTTGAGAGGTGTGGTGACGGCTAATAAAACGCGATCGCGGATATAGTTATCGTTTAATCTGCCTGATACATCTCCTGCTCGTTTCACATCAACGCGCTCTAAAGTCCCCTCACGCACTTGAATTGTGACCACGCCATCTTTAATATCTTGCGGCGCAAGCACCGCACGAGACGTAATGTAATTACGATCTTGATAAATCTGACTGATTTTATCGGCAGCTTCTTGCAGTTGATTGAACGAAACCGATTTGTTTTCTAGTGGTGCTGTTAATGGCTCAATTTCTGATGCTGTGAGAATTGTACTTCCTACGACATCAATGCGCTTGATTGGAATCAAGACTTCATTTTGAGGTGTTTGGGCTGGTTGGTCTGGAGAACTTGTGGGATTTGAGTCGGGAGCTTTGAGAGAAGATACTTGAGAAAGATTGAGAATTGGACTTGTCGATTTTACTGGTAGCTTTGGCGCTAGAGGTACTGGTGGGCTGGTTAATGGGGAAGATATCGAGGGAACTTGGGCTTCGCTAGGCAATGCGTTTAAACCGACGATTAAGCTTGGAATCACGGCAATCAGCATCTTCATACTGATCTTAATTACTTTTAAATTTTGACTCACTCTCTTACCTTAAATTACTAACTTGTACAAATTTTACAGACTATTCATTCCATATAAAACCAAATTCAATTTTTTTGTAAAAACACCGCGAGGCGGTGTTTTTACAAAAAAATTGGGTTTGGTTTTCTCACAAAGCGATATAACTCATAGCCAATTGCCCACCAAAATAAAAGATGACCAAAAGAACGGATGCCTAAGATCGATATTTTCATTACCTTTTGGCAAGGCGATCGCCGCTAAGCCCTCAACTCCAACAATTTGATTATTCTCAATCTTGACTTTTCCTTTTAACAATTCGAGTTGCGCTTGCCTTAAGGCCGTAGCCTTGCTAAGTGCGTTGGGGAAAGCCTTATAAAAGCTAATCATCAAAGGCGTTGTTCCCACATCTGAAACCGTCCACAGAGACGCGAGAATGCTTCTAGCGCCTGACTCTACTGCCAAACCGCTAATACCAAGATTATTACCAACCGCCGTTTCACAAGCACTTAAAGTTAGCATATCGATCACAGGCTGATCGAATCTCAGCTTCGGAATTTGATCCGATCGCAGCTTACTATCCCAAAACTGAATATATGAATCCTTAGCCCGATCTTGTAGGAATTGACCATGTGTTGCTAAATGAAGAATTCCATAGTTTGCTTTACCTCGTTCCTCTTGCAGCTTGTCAACAGTAAAATCTTGATTCAAAAATGTAGTTCCAGAAAGAACCTGTGTGCCAATTGTTCTGATCTCAACCTCGACAGATGGTAAGGCGCTTAATTCGCCTCTTGCTTCTGTCAGTCCCATTGCTAAAACTCGCGTATTTTTGCGATCGCGATCTTCTAGTCTAGTCACCCTTAATGAAGGAATGTTTGCCGAAGCATAGCGTTCTATTAAAAACTGCTTACCATCATAAAGCGCGGCGGGAGGAATCACTCGTAAGCCAGAGTCCATTGCAAAGATAACTGTTTCAATCTTCATCGCTTGAAGTTGAGCATCAATCGGGCGCATCACCCAGTCATAAAGTTTTTTGGATTGAACCAAATAATCTTGCGAATCTGGATCGCGGAGATTGGCTCTATATTCCATCAAGACATTAACAATTTCATCTTCATTGGCATAGTTGGTATAGCGATGAAATGGTTTGCCCAGTTCTTTGGGAGGAATAACGAGAACTTCGATCCGATTATTCAACATGATTGGATAAATCAATGCAGAAACACTTCCAGATCGCTTTGACACATCGCTTAGTATTTCTTGGGCTTGATTTATGCTTACTGCTGGAGGCTTAAGATCATCGCCCAAGAAAATTCCTAGCTCAGAGATATAAGCTTTTTCGATCGCATCATAAGCTTTTGATAAGTTATCTTCTTTTAAGAAGCGATCAACCTCTTTTTTCATTACCTCCCTAATCTCTAATAAAGCTAGCGTATCTGCATCAACGGCAAGTAAATTGCCAATAGGGACAGGCGGTGTAAACACCTTATCAACTAATGGTGGAGATACGGTGGGATTAGAGGGAATGGCGTAAGGCGAAATAATGACATTGCCCTGTGTAAAAGAGCTATTGCCAACAGGAAGGATTGTGCCGAGGGCTAAGGTAGAAGAGCCTGTGGTGATGATACCTGCGGTTCCGTTAATACTAGAGTCACCAATGGTAAATGAGTTGATTCCACCATGTTGAATCGAGATCTGACCGCCCGTGTTAGCACTGTTACTGGCTGTACAGATGCTAGCCCCCGCGCAGGTAGCAAATGGGCTAGAAACCAAACCAAGTAGCTTAATATTTCCACCTGTTGAAATGGCTGTAAAGTTACCACCCTGAACAGATCCCGCCGTATTCGCAGAGTTGAGAACAATGTCGCCTATGGGATCGAGGAAGATATTACCACCACTAGCAAGATCGCTGCTGGTATTGAGATCGGCGGCTGTAATACTGTTCTTGGCGATGAAATTAATATTGCCACCATTAACAGATATAGAAGCACTACTAACTGTGCCAGAGCTAACATCGATCGCACCGTTCGTACTTGTTAATGAAACATTCCCGCCATTGCCTGTTGCAAAACTTGCGATCGCATAATTCTGTCCACCAATCAACACATTACCTGCGGTTTTGATATCACCAATTGCCTGAATTGTGACATTACCAGCATTTCCAGAGCTAGAAGATACAGATGATGCATTTATAGCTGAGATCGTTATATTCCCATTTGTGCTTTGAAGTGAGATATTCCCAGCGTTACCTATTGTTAAATTACTAGTATCGAGCAACTGAGTAGTAATGTCGCCCGTGGTAGTGAAAGACATATCGCCAGATGTTCCATTAGTTGAAGATGTCCTTACGACTCCCGAACTGACATCGATTGCGCCATTACTACTTGTTAATGAAACATTCCCGCCATTGCCTGAATTTGCTGCAAAACTTGCGATCGCATTAGTTGTTCCTGTTGTTTGAATATTGCCCACTGCATTGATAGTGACATTACCACCATTTCCAGTAGTTCCATTTGCAAAAGATGATAACGATCCGATATTAACTGAGGTTGGAGTCTGAGTGCTGCCGATAAGAATATCTCCTCCATTACCGATACTAGAACTAGAGATAATTCCATTAGTAACAGCAAGCGAACCAGTTGTATCGATAGAGATTCTTCCAGAATTCCCAGAAGGAGCAGTGGAGTTAATCCCATTCGTAGCAGTACTAGCAATACCTCCATTCCCTGCAACAAGCTCAATAAATCCGCCGCTAGTGCTGAGAACTTGTCCGCCCAAAGATATGCCATTACCAGCCGTAAATATAATATTGCCAGTTGTAGATGAACCTAGAGTGGTGGTAGAAGGGATTTGGATATCACCATTAGTAGCCGTTAGGGTAAGTGTACCTGCATGAGTTGTTAATGAAGAACCATTAACATTTATATTGTTGGTAGCCGTAGCCGTAAAGTTCCCATTTCCAAGAACATTAATTGCAGCATTGATCACAATATTATTGTCTGCGATTAATGTCAGAGAAGTATTAGGGGTAGTACCACCACTCCAAGAAAGATCATTATTGACTGTAATTGTTCCACCCAAAGGTGCGGCAAATGTTGATGCTGTTGAAATTGTGACATTGGACGAAGTAAGTAGACTAAGCAATGTGGAGGCTGAAATATCAGCAACACTCGCGCTAGGAACAAATATCCCTCCCACAAAAGATCCGCCAGAGGTAAACGTAGACGGAGAGATTGTAATGTCGGTAGGATCGAGCAAGAGGCTGCCAGTAACGCCTTTAGGTGCTAACGTACTCACCTGACCACGAAAATCAAGATTTTGCTTGCCAGATACTTCCACAAAGCCGCCGTCACCTGAAATATCGCCACCCTTAGCAGAGATAGCACCTAAAAAGCGCGTAAAATCATCCGCCCAAACAATTACTTTGCCGCCATTACCAGTAAATAAGCTATTAGCGAGAATGCTAGAACTTGAACTCACATAAGTCTGTAAAGCATTGGGTGCAATGCCTTCACCTTGAAAATCACCACCAATTAAAACTGTACCGCCGCCTGTCTTACCTGAAGCATTAATTTGAGCATTTACTAAGCCAACCTGATTCCCAAATATGCCAACATTTCCACCCTTCGCCACATCTGAAGACACATCAACTAATCCTGATACGATCGCCATGCCATTTGTCACAGCAATATCGGTGAGCGCAGGATTTGCGACTAGCGCTAAAGAACCATCGGCTTTGACAACTACGCGATCGGCTTGAGCAACTTTACCCGTGAGTAGCTCTGCGAGTTGCGGTAACTCGGTAATCTTGCCATTCCATTGTGTAGGGACAGCATTCGCCGTCACTTGCAATCCTAAAACTGCATCAGGCGATCGCAACTCAACTTGGCTATTTCCTGCAACAGCAATTAAGGCAACATTTCCACTAGGAGCCGTTAATATGCCTGTATTGATAATACTTCCACCAGTGAACGTGATGGTTTTGCCAGTATCTACTGATAAATCACCTTGATTGATAAGCCCCGCAGGTTGACTGATCGCAAAACGAATTGTTTTTGGATCGCCACTAGGAAAGCTGAGAGAATTTTTGTCAACCTGAAAAGTGCCACTATCAAAGCCTAAACCTGTTCCTGTTGTCGCATGGAAGGAACCACCAATATCTAAACGAGCATTTTGTCCAAAGACAATTCCATTAGGATTCATCAAATAAAGATTGGCATTAGGGAAAGCCTGACGACTTTCAATCGTCCCTAAAATCGCAGAAGGATTATCACCTGTAACGCGATTAATAATGTTGCGAACGTCAGCGCCATTCACCGCAGAGTTGCCAGTGTTAAAGATTACGCCCGACTGCGGAACGTTAAATTGATTAAAGCTATTATAAAGATTGCCGCCATTGATAGTGCCTGCTCCTGTTGGGGCGATCGCGTTGCCATTTACTTGAGTCGCCGTAGTGCCATCAGGTACAATCTGGGCTTCAGCAGACTGTATGACACTTAAAAAAGCGATCGTTGACAAGAGCAGACAATATCTATTCGTCATTCCCGTTTAATCTCTCATTAACTTGAATTACAAGGCTACTCGAAGTAGATTGGCAAAACTAAAATTACCATAGAATCACCTAAACAGTAAAGGATTTTAACCCCAGCAACAGGGCAACCGCACACGTTTCTTAACATTTTAATTTAGCTCATTTTCGGGAACGAGTTTTCTGGATTCCAGCGATTGAAGCTCGAAAATATCTTTGTAAAATCTTGATCAAGAATTTTAAATGGCTTGTTTTCTCT
>JBDNJN010000268.1:0-21471 GCA_041687725.1 Pseudanabaena sp. | reverse complement strand
GTTTCGCCACTTCTTTCATCGTACTTTTTTCTTCTTGATAGACTGCGATTACTCGTTCTCTCAAATCCTGTGAATACGCTTTTCCCGTTTGCATTTTCTCTCCATTTTACCTTGCTTATGCTCATTTGAAAACCGCTATAGCCAACAGCATAGCCACCAATTAAGAGATATTCAACTTGATGGAAATTCAGCAATCTCAAAAACTCTTTGAAGTCTGATGGTATTTGGATCATAGCCGTACATTACTTGTCGTAGATATTCTAGGGCAACTAAACGTTCTCTAGGACTTTTTGAGAACCAGTATGTTTTATCTTCTGTATCTTCATCATGTAAGTTGACAATGCTGAATGTAGCTCGATTGAATCGAATATTTTTAGAGAGATCGCTGTCCATAGGTGATTTAGGGTTGATGATATTTACCGTAAATGCTTTGGTTATCATAGCGCACCTCTAGCAATACAAGTATAATCACTAACAGGGTTTTAATAACTATAGGTTAAGATAATCACAATCCCAAAATCTCCCTTTCTACCTTCTACTTTCTCCTTGAACCTATGACAGATGCATAGTTGTTGGGGATAATCGCAAAAGCCGATCGCAAAGACTAAACTGAACTCGATCTGTCGAGAAAACAATTCGATAGATCTCTCAACTAAAAAGCTTGTAAAATATAAAAATGCTATAGGTCAAGACATTATGAAAGTTGCGATTGATCGCTATATTGAAGTTACGCCTGATGTTCGCGGTGGTAAGCCTCGGATTGCGGGGCGGCGAATTACGATCGCAGATGTGGCGATCGCTTATTTGCGCTTGGGGCAGACACTGGAAGAGGTGGCTGCGGAATATGACCTGACTTTGGCTGAGGTATATGCGGCGATGTCATTTTATTATGATAATAAGGTTGCTATTGATGAGAGCATTCAAGTATCTGAGGCTTTTGCAGATTCTTTGCGTCCAATGTATCCTTCTCTTTTGCAAGAAAAAATCAAGGAATTAAAGAATGTCAGAGCGGATTCGTTACCATCTTGATGAGAATATTAATCTTACGATCGCTCAGGGGCTAAGACGAGCAGGGATTGATGTAACTACTTCGCGGGATGTTGGATTGCTTGGTAAAAGCGATCTGGAACATTTGTTATTTGCTAATTCCCAAAAGAGGATTCTTTTAACCCATGATGATGATCTGTTGGTTTTGGCTCATCGTGGCTACGAGCATTATGGGATTGCATATTGCCGTAAGGATGATCGATCTACAGGGTATATTATCTGAATGTTGATTTTGCTTTTTGAAGTAGCGTTGCCTGATGAGATGAAGGGCAAAATCGAATATTTATAAATTCAAACAAAAATCCCAAATCCCCACTTTTTCTTTTTTCCTTTCTACTTTTTCCTTGAACCTATGACAGATGCAGAATTGTTGGAGATAATCGCAAGAGCAGAGCGAGAGGGCTGGACAGAACTCGATCTGTCGGGAAATGATTTGGAGGTATTGCCGCCTCAAATTGGACGGTTGCAGAGTCTGGAAAAGTTGATTTTAGGCAAGTGGGACGATGAGGGAATGGATAGTAAAGGAAATCGTTTAACTGCTATTTCCCAAGAGATTTTCCAATTAACCAATCTCAAAGAACTTCATATTTCATTCAACCAAATAACGGCGATACCAGACGCGATCGCCCAATTAGCAAATCTGACTACACTTTCCCTCTATGACAACCAAATAACGGCGATACCAGACGTGATCGCCCAATTAGCAAATCTGACTACGCTTTCCCTCGCTGACAACCAAATAACGGCGATACCAGACGCGATCGCCCAATTAGCAAATCTGACTTCGCTTAACCTCAATAGCAACCAAATAACGGCGATACCAGACGCGATCGCCCAATTAGCAAATCTGACTACGCTTAACCTCGATAGAAACCAAATAACGGCGATACCAGACGCGATCGCCCAATTAGCAAATCTGACTACGCTTGACCTCAATAGCAACCAAATAACGGCGATACCAGACGCGATCGCCCAACTCGCCAAACTCCAAGACCTTAATCTTGCCAGCAATCAGATCGGTACAATTCCCGATATAATCAACCAACTCGCCAATCTCAAAACACTTAACCTGTTCAGTAATCAAATCAGTCTCATCCCCGATGCACTCACCCAACTCGCCAAACTCCAATGGCTTAGACTCTCTAGAAATCAAATCAGCATCATTCCCAATGTAATCAACCAACTCGCCAACCTCCAAACGCTTGACTTCTCAGAGAATCAAATCAGCATCATTCCTAATGCGATCGTCCAACTCTCAAATCTCAAAGTACTTGATCTTAGTAATAATCCTTTACCAATCCCACCAGAGATTTTGAATGATTACAAAAACCCTGCGGCGATTATTGGGTATTGGCAAAAACTGAAACAGGGTGGACGGAAGCTGAATGAAGCAAAAGTGATATTGGTCGGACATGGGGCAGTGGGCAAAACCTCACTGGTGCGGCAGTTGATTGATCGCGACTTTAACCCCGAAGAAAACAAAACTGAAGGCATTGATATAAGACATTGGACAGTAACAGCCCGTGAAGAAAACGTCAGGCTGAGGGTTTGGGACTTTGGCGGACAGGAAATCATGCACGCCACCCATCAGTTCTTTTTGACCGAGCGCAGCCTCTATCTCTTGGTACTCAATGCCCGCAAAGACGAAGGCAACAACGACGTGGAATATTGGCTAAAAATCATTGAGAGCTTCGGCAAAGATGCCCCCGTCATCGTCATCACCAACAAAAGCGACGAACACCCCCTCAAACTCAACCGCCGCCATTTACAAGACAAATATCCCAATATCCAAGCCTTCTTTGAAACCTCCTGCAAAACAGGGCTAGGCATCGACGAACTTCGCCATGCGATCGCCCAACAAATCTCCGCAATGGATCACGTCTTCGATGTCCTACCCCAGCAATGGTTTCGCCTCAAAGAACAAATCGAAAAGCTTGATCGCGATCATATCTCCTATCTGGAATACGAACAACTTTGCGCCACCGAAGAGATTAGCGACAAACAAGAACGCCGTAACCTGATTCGCCTCCTGCATCTACTGGGTATCGTCCTTAACTTCGCCGAAGATACGCGCCTCCAAGATACTAACGTTCTCAATCCCGCATGGGTAACGGGCGGTGTATATCGCATCCTCAATGACAACCTACTCAGCACCAAACACAAGGGAATGCTTGCCACCCAAGAACTCGATCGCATCCTCAAACCGAAAACCAAAGATGACCGCGACTGCTATCAAGATAATCGCGATCGGCAATTCATTCTCGACATGATGCAAAAATTCGAGCTATGCTTCCCCCTCGATACCAGTTCCCGCAATCCGATCTATCTAATTCCTGAACTCCTCGATGAAGAAGAACCCGATACAGGTAATTGGGAAAACACCCTCAATTTTGAATATCACTACAAAATTCTCTTTAGCAGCATCGTTTCGCGCTTCATCGTCAAAATGAATCACTGCATCTCTAAGCGCACCTATTGGCGAACGGGCGTAATTCTCGCCAACAAAGAAGGAAATCGAGCTTCAGTCAAAGCCGATCTTACCGATGGCAAAGTCTTCATTCGCATTGATGGCAATCCCAACACCCGCCGCGCTTTTCTTTCTGCTATTCGCAATACCTTTGACTCCATTCATGACTCTATCTCAGCACTAGAAGTCGATGAGCAAGTTCCCCTTCCCGATAACCCCAAAGAAACCGTCAGCTACGAACATCTGCTCAGTCTTGAAAAAAGAGGTAAAACCGATTATTCTGATAGCGATCGCGATTACAATATCCGTGAATTATTGGACGGTATCGAAGATCGGCGCGATCGCAAACAAAAAGATGATGTACGGGATAATTTTCGAGGCGATCGTTATTCTCCTCCGACAGTAAACGTTAATATCAGTAACAATAATCAGCAACAAACAACAGTCATGACCGAACCAGAAAAACCGCAACTTAAAAACCATTCTAAAACCAAAGAAATTAAACTTCCGCCCGTTGTTGTTGCTTCTATGGCTTTTGTATTACTTTTTTTAACCACTGCGGCTCTGGTGCTTACCTTTGCAGGAGTTCTTAACATTACATCTTTTATAATTGCGATGTTTTCGATTGTTTTGCTGATAGTCATTGGGGTAAGTTTCATCCTCAAAGTCACTGGACAGATTGAAGGTCAATCGTTTGAAAAGATAATCTTAGCTGTACTTAAACAATTGACTCTTTACGATGCTTTTCTCAGCAAAATCGGCAGTATTTGGAAGTCTAAAGGTTAGCTAAATATGATTGGTCAATTAGTCAGACATAAATTTACAGTAGAGCAATATCATCAAATGGCGGCAAATGGCATACTTGCACCAAGCGATCGCCTCGAACTTATTAACGGAGAAATTATTGAAATGTCACCAATTGGAATTCGTCAGGCCAGTTGTGTCAGGAGATCACTCAACCTATTAGCGAAAAAGCTCGGCGATTTAGCCATTATTGACGCGCAAGATCCAATCAAATTAAACGACTCATCCGAACCACAGCCAGACATTGCCGTACTCCGTACTCGTACTGACTTTTACGCAACCGCCCATCCCCAACCGCAAGATATTCTTTTATTGATCGAAGTTGCCGACACCACGATTAACAGCGATCGCCAAGTTAAAGTTCCACTTTATGCCAGTAATGGCATTACCGAACTATGGCTGATCGACCTTAACAATCAAATCATCGAAGTTTATTACGAACCCATAGGCGATCGCTACAGATATATGCAGCTATTTCAATCTGGACAAACCATCCATTTGCAAGCTTTTCCGCATATTAGCTTTGATATTGATGAGATACTCGGTTTGATATAGTTTTCGTAGTCCTAAAAACGCTCCATTAACTTATATTTCGCATCATGATTAGGCTTAGCCCCTTCACCACAAGTGCGCGGCGTTGGCAAAATCTTCGTAGGATTCGCAATTCCTTGCGGATCGAAAACATCGCGCACCCATCGCATTGTCTCCAAATCAGACTCGCTAAACATCTCAGACATATAGCACTTCTTATCTGCACCAATGCCATGCTCACCCGAAATACTGCCGCCAACGCGCACACAAAGCTTGAGGATTTCGCCGCCTAGTTCTTCTACGATTTCTAGAGCGCCAGCCTCGGCATTGTTATACAAAATTAATGGATGTAGATTGCCATCACCTGCATGGAAGACATTGGCGACAGGATAGCCATACTTTTTGCTAAGATTCTCAATCTCTTGCAACACAAAAGTGAGTTTAGTACGCGGAATCACCCCATCCTGAACGTAATAATCAGGACTCATCCGACCCATAGCGGCGAATGCGGCTTTTCGCCCCTTCCAAAGCCGCAAACGCTGCTCTGGATCGATCGCTGAAGTAACATTTCGCGCTCCATTTTGATAACAAATCGCTTCGATCCGCTTGGCACTTTCGGTAACTTCTATTTCTAAACCATCAATCTCAATCAACAAGATCGAAGCTGCATCACGCGGATAACAATTTGTGGCAACTGTATCTTCCACAGCATTAATGCTCATGTTATCCATGATTTCCATTCCTGCGGGAATAATGCCAGCGCTGATCACATCAGAAACAGTCGATCCTGCGGCTTCGACAGTGGTGAAATCGGCTAAGAGAACATGAATCGATTCCGCAGATTTGAGGATTTTGAGAGTTACTTCTGTGGCAATGCCGAGTGTTCCTTCAGATCCAACAAAAATTCCTGTGAGGTCATAACATGGGCTTTCAGGAATTTTGCCACCGATATCTTTGATTGAGCCATCGGGTAAAACTATTTTTGCACCGAGGACATGATTAGTCGTGACTCCATATTTCAGACAATGCACACCGCCAGAATTTTCGGCAACATTGCCACCAATCGAGCAGATGATTTGACTGGAAGGATCGGGAGCGTAATAAAATCCTGCACCGCTTACGGCTTGCGTGACCCAGTTATTAATTACCCCCGATTGCACGACTACGCGCTGATTTTCAAAATCAACTTCGAGAATCTTTTTCATGCGTGATGTCACAATTAGTACTGAGTCAGGCAATGGCAATGCCCCGCCCGATAAGCCTGTCCCCGAACCGCGTGCCACAAAAGCAATTTTGTAGCGATCGCATACTTTCACCACCGCCGCCACTTCTTCGGTGCTATTAGGCAACACGACCAGCGCGGGTTGCTGCTTATAGCTAGTGAGCCCATCGCATTCATAGGCGAGTAATTCTTCACGAGTCCGCACTACATAGCGATCGCCGACAATGGCGATCAAGTCTTTAGCGATCGCATTCCAATCAATAATTGGTGTTTGCGATGATGTATTAGAGATAGTGGCGATCACGGTCATGCTGTATTAACAATGTAACAAGTGACTTCATTTTATCGCAGTTAAGTGTCTCTATGTTTGATCATCAGGAGCTTCTGGACTGTCCTCACCTACATTTATTTGCATCATTGTCCTCATTTGTTGCCGCACTTCCGAGAATGCGATCGCGATCTTTAGCATCTGTGATCCCATACAAGTCCAATATTTTTTCGTCAATTTCTCGATCAATTTGCGCGACTTCAATTAATAGAATTTGAATTTATCGAAATCCATAAATACAAAAGCTCATTGCTCTTTTTTGCTGCTAAATTTCTGAGTTAAGCCTTCACCGACAAGTGATAACCCGATCGTCATTAAGGTAATCGCCAGACCAGGAAAAATCGTTGTCCACCAAATGTTTTCACCAGTCGAGAAAGCATCTAGAGCTTGCTTGAGATCATGTCCCCATTCAGGCACATCTTCGGGAATGCCTAAGCCCAAAAAGCCTAAACCTGCGAGAGTAAGAATGGCATCAGCAGCATTGAGCGTAAAAATTACGGGCAAGCTTTGAATCACATTCGGCGCGAGATATTTGAGCAAGATTGTCTTTGTGTCAGCCCCGATCGCTTGAGCAGCTTCGATATAGACTTCGGTTTTGGTACTCACGGTTTGGTTGCGGATTACTCGAAAATATTGAGGAATGTAAGCCACACTTAGGGCGATCGCCGCATTCCAAACACCAGCACCAACAACAAAGGCGATCGTCAGCGATAGTAATAAACTTGGCAATGTATAGAGCGCATCCATCAGGAATACCAAGATGCGATCGAGCCAGCCGCCTTTGTAGCCGCTAAGCATCCCCAATGGTACGCCGATTAATACACTGATTAGGGTTGAGGCGATCGTCACTTGCCATGCCACACCCGCGCCAGCGATCGTTCTCGTAAATACATCATGTCCTTGCAAATCAGTGCCGAACCAATGTTGTGATGATGGTGGCTGATGAATGGGGTTGCTAAGAAATTCAGTGGGATCCGTCAAAACCCCGATCGCTTGCAGCAATGGTGTGGCGATCGCCATCAGCAAAAAAGCCGCACTAATGACAAGACCAATCGACATTAAACTCTGTGATACTGACTGCTTAGACGATTTCATGGGGATGATTTTTAATTTGGCACAGAACCAAATTTATTGATTGTGCGCCGCAGGCGCACAATCAATAAATTTGGTTTTCATTGATTTGTACTATACCGCGATCGCTAAATCTAGCTAAAATTAAACTCCTAGGATCGCAGGTGAAAATTATGGATGTAATTCCCGCAATTGATATTTTAGATGGACGCTGTGTCAGGCTCTATCAAGGGGATTATCAAAAGTCAGAAGTATTTGGTGAAGACCCTGTAGAAGTAGCTCAGCGTTGGTACAGTCAAGGCGCTAAGTATTTGCATGTGGTTGATTTGGATGGGGCAAAGGAAGGTAAGCCCAAAAATTTAAAAGTAATTGAGGCGATCGCCCGTTCAATTCCAATGCGGGTGCAGATGGGGGGCGGCTTACGCGATCGCGAAAGTATTATCTCTGTGCTGAACTCTGGCGTAAGTCGGGTGATTTTAGGCACGGCGGCGGTGGAAAACTCGCAACTGATTACCGATATTTGCGCCGAATTTCCTGAGCAAATCATGATCGGCATCGATGCCCGTGATGGTAAAGTGGCGACTAGAGGCTGGCTGAAGACTTCGGAAGTAATGGCGGTGGATCTCGCTAAACGAATGACTTCGATTGGCATTGCAGGTATTATTTACACGGATATTTATCGCGATGGCACGATGCAAGGCCCTAACATCGCAGCTTTGCGCCAACTTGCCGAAAATGTCGATGTGCCTGTAATTGCTTCAGGTGGAATTAGCTCGATTACAGATTTATTAAGTCTGCTATCGCTAGAATCTGTGGGCGTTAAAGGTGCGATCGTTGGCAGAGCCATCTATACAGGCGATATTCAACTGCCTGAAGCGATCATGGCAGTGGGTAATGGTCGTTGGCAAGATGTGATTGATGGATCGGCGATCGGCTAAGGCAGCTTGTAAAAATAAGTTGCTCACAATGGCAACTTTCAATAGCTTCAACAAGGGGCTTAAGCCCCTTGCCTGTTCAAGTTGTTTCTACAATCTACCTAAATCAAGAAGCGATGACGCACGCTGCGCGTGCGTCATCGCTTATACATATAAAATAAATTCAATTACTTGAGACTCTTAATGTGAATCCCGCTAGAACAATTTGTTTTGGGTTTTTTGCCGTTATTTCGATTGGAACATTTCTGTTAATGTTGCCGATCTCCTCTAGCGCTGGCACATGGACAGATCTAGTTACAGCCTTATTTACCTCAACATCAGCCGTCTGCGTCACGGGGCTGTCGGTGGTGGATGTTGGCAAATTTTATTCCTTTTGGGGACAGCTATTTTTAATGCTGTTGGTACAGATCGGTGGCTTGGGTTATATGACCGCAACGACTGTCCTATTACTACTGATCGGGCGCAAATTTAGCCTGCGCGATAAAATTACTTTGCAGCAATCCCTCGACACTCCTGGAATTCGGGGCGGGCAGCAATTGGTACAGTCAATCATTGCTGTGACCTTGGTGTTTGAGTTGACGGGTATATTTGCGCTAATCCCCATTTTTAACCAAACCATGAGTTTTCCTGAAAGCATTTGGCAAGCCATTTTTCATAGTGTAAATGCCTTTAACAATGCAGGGTTTAGTCTTTTATCTGACAATCTGATGAGCTATGTCAATACGCCAATGATGAGCATTATTATCGGTTTGCTAATTATTTTTGGTGGTATTGGCTATCAGGTGATTTTGGAAGGTTATCTGTGGTTACGCATCAAGTTTTCGCGAAATCGTGACTACTTCTCCTTCAGTTTGAATTTTATGGTTGCTACTAGTACAACGATCGCTTTGTTGTTATTTGGTACGGTGTTCTTCTTGTTGACCGAAGTTCAGAATAGTCAAACTTTAGGCAATTTACCGATATTTGATCAGATTATCGCCGCTTGGTTTCAGTCTGTCACCACTCGCACCGCAGGCTTTAACACGATCGACAATGGCAAAATGACGATAACAGGTTTATTTATCACGATCGCCTTAATGTTTATTGGTGCTAGCCCAGGTAGTACGGGTGGCGGCATTAAAACCACAACCGCGAGGATCTTGGCTAGTTGCACAGAGGCAGCTTTGCAAGGACGCGATCAAGTAAATTTATATAGGCTGCAAATACCCAATGGCTTGATTTTAAAAGCGGTCGGCGTGGCCGTGGGTTCATTATTTACGGTGATCTGTTCGACTGGACTATTATCATTAACTGATCGCAATCTAAACTTTATCAGCATCCTCTTTGAAGCCACCTCAGCCTTCGCGACAGTGGGCTTATCGATGGGAATTACATCCTCGTTATCTGTCGCTGGCAGGATCGTAATTATTCTGACCATGTATATCGGTCGAGTCGGTGTATTACTGTTGATATCAGCAATTTTCACTGAATCTCGCCCTAGTTTGATTAAATATCCACAAGGATCGCTGTTAGTTGGATAGGTTTTGTGATATCACAAAACCTAAAGAAATCTTTGAAAGCCTCAATAGGCTCTATTATCAAAAATATAGGAATTTTTTGTGGATATTTCTTCTTTGAGCTTTTTTCGCAGTCTCCGCCCTGACAACAAACAATTTGCTGTAATTGGTTTAGGGCGTTTTGGTAGAGCCGTATGCGCCACCCTTGATCTCCTAGGACATGAAGTATTAGCCGCCGATAATAATGAGGAGCGGGTCAGTCAAGTACGCGCTGAAAACCTTGCCGCACACTGCATTCAACTAGACGCTACAAATCTACTCGCGCTTAAGGAATCGGGCATTTTGGAGATTGACACAGTAATTGTAGCGATCGGTAATTTTTTGGAAGAGAGTATTGTCACTACTCTGAATGTGAAAGAAGCAGGTGTCAAACATGTAGTGGCAAAGGCTTCTTCGGAAATACATGGCACATTGCTTAAAAAAGTCGGCGCTGACCTTGTCGTTTTTCCTGAAGCAGAAACAGGGCGTGCTTTGGCGCGATCGCTAACTCAACGCGGCATTTTAGAGAGATTTGAGCTAGATCCTGATAATAGCATTGTCGAAGTTATGGTTCCTGAAGAGTTTGCTGGCAAAACAATTTTGGAACTCAAGCTCCGCGCCCACTATGGCGTAAATGTGATTGCTGTTAGCTACGGGGATAAATTTGAAGTTAACCCAGAGCCACATCAAAAGTTAGTCAAAGGCTCAGCATTCGTGGTGATTGGCAGCAATAAGAATATTAGTCGCTTACCGATTTCTTGCGAGTTATTTAATACTGATGGTACATCCGTAACAAATTCTTTGCAGAGACATATTTAATGCTATAGCTGTCGCTACTTGTATCAGGACAAATCAAAACCCAAAAGAGAGTGGCGGCGCGGAGCGCCGCTACCCTCTTTTGGGTTTTATGTCCTAACAGCGACAGCTATATAAAAGCTAATGCTTTTTTGGAGAAGTATTTTTTCTGAGTCTCGCCCTTGCGTGAGAAAATAGCACAAACATCTCTAGAATTAACTAGATACGAGTATTGCTATGGGCTTTGCTGACTATTCGATCGCGGAGATCGCCGAGGATTACAAACTCAGTCTTGAGTTTGTATTTAAACTATGCGATCGCCTTGGCATCGCTTACCAAGATGCTGAAACCAAACTTGCTTTGGAAGATGCAAAAGCTGTAATCATGGCATCGGAAGCCCAAAATTCTAAAATCACGCCAAAAACTTAGTGTGATTGTAAAATCGCAATAAATCTTTGAGATTAAGTTAAATTTTTTTAGATAAACTTAGATAAATTAAGTTATGTCCGTAATTATGAACAAAAATCCTTTTAAATATCTAGCTGTGGCGATCGCATTTGTAATGCTCGCTTTCCAGCTTTTTACACCTAGCGCGATCGCTGCCGATATTCCCATCGAACTGCGTACCGTCCCTCTAAACGAAACCGTGAATATCGTTCTTACCCAAAAAGACATTTCCAAGGGTAAGAAATTATTCTCTAATGCCTGTGCCACCTGTCATCTTGGCGGCGCAACCTTCACCAATCCTAACGTTAACCTCGCGCCCGAATCCTTGGCTGGTGCGTATCCAGCCCGTAACAACGTGCTGGGCTTGGTTGATTATATGAAGAAACCCACCACCTATGACGGCGTGACCGAAATCTATGAAGTTCACCCCAGCATGAAAAGTACTGATATCTTCCCAATCATGCGTGGACTCTCTGACAATGACCTCAAGCTAATTGCTGGTTATATCCTCTATGAACCCAAGGTTCAAGGGATCAGATGGGGCGGCGGAAAGATATACTACTAAACTAGGAATCTGTGCTTCTAGTCGAATCACAGTCTGGTTAAAATGAAAGCTAGTTTGATTAGCTTCTCTCTACGTGTTTTAGTTGCTTTAGTTCGAGTTGAATTAGTGCAAGTCCAGTTGAATTTTTAGTCGGTATTTAATCATGAATTTTTCTTCTTTTATCAAAAAGATTGGCTTAGCGATCGCTAGCCTATTGTTTGTTGTTGGTAGCTTGTTTATCACCGCTTCGCCTGCATCGGCAGAAACCGTCACCGTGAAGATGGGTTCTGATAGTGGTCAGCTAGTATTTGATCCTAAAGTGGTCACACTCAAAGTTGGCGATACGGTCAAATGGGTTAACAACAAAGCTTTCCCTCACAACGTTGTTTTCGACGGTCATGCAGAACTTTCTCACAAAAAGTTAGCTCAAAAGCCCAAGGCTGAACTAGAGTCTACTTTTAGCGAAGCGGGTGAGTTTTCTTACTACTGCTCACCTCACCGTGGTGCTGGAATGGCTGGTAAAGTGATTGTCGAAGGCTAATCTTTAAGCTTTTGTCACAAAAAGAGGCGCAAACAGTAGTTGCGCCTCTTTTTTGCAACAAAAGTGCTGCTATTTGTTAATTAGCTTTCCTCTACGTGTTTTAATCGCTTTAATTCGAGTAGAGTTAGCGCAAGTTAAGTTAAATTTTTAGTCGGTATTTAATCATGAATTTCTCTTCTTTTATCAGAAAGATCGGTCTAGCGATCGCCAGTCTTTTGTTTGTTGTTGGAAGCTTGTTCATCACCGCTTCACCTGCTGCGGCTGATACCGTCACCGTAAAGATGGGTTCTGATAGTGGTCAGCTGGTATATGTGCCTGAAGTGGTCACAATCAAAGTTGGCGATACAGTCAAATGGATAAATAACAAAAATATGCCTCACAATATCATTGTTATTGATCAACCAGAACTTTCGCACAAGGCGTTGGCTCTAAAGCCTAAAGTTGAGCTAGAGTCTACTTTTACCGAAGCTGGTGAATTTCCTTACTACTGCTCTCCTCACCGTGGCGCTGGAATGGTTGGTAAAGTGATTGTCGAAGGCTAATCTTTAAGCTTTTGTCATAAAAAAGAGGCGCAAACGATGTTTGCATCTCTTTTTTATGAAAATATGCTGCTCTAAGTGGTATATTTAGTAGTATAAAGCAGCTTTGACCTTTGATAAACGTAGATTAAGCAAATAGAACCAAATTACTTGCCAAAAATCCAACAGATTGTGAGCAAATATTTAGAAATATAAAAGGAGCAAAAACAAAATGACGATCGCCATTGCACTCCAAAAGACTCTATATGACTGTGATTATTACGAGTGGACTCAAGAAACTATTACGAAGCTTAAGGCTAGAGACTTTGAGGATTTAGACATTGAAAATTTAATAGAGGAAATCGAAGGTTTGGGCATATCTCAGAAAAAAGAAATTAGGAACCGTCTTAGAGTCTTATTAGAACATTTGCTGAAGCGAATGTATGTTGATATATCTGATTGTTTTGATGGTTGGGAAAATACAATCAGAACACAACGCAATGATATTCAAGATGAACTTGCAGATATGCCTAGTCTCAAAAGATTTTGGGATGAGTTTTTTGATAGAGCTTGGCAACGCGCTTTGTCAGATGTTCGCTTTGAATACTCAAAGAAAGGTTTTGTTTTTCCTGATACATGGCAGTTTAGCCGCGACATTGACGCGATGCTCAATGTTGATTTCTGGGAATAGACCATCAAACCAGTAAAAATTTTGAAAGGGTTGCTTTGCAACCCTTTCAAAATTTTTACTGGCTCTGCTTTGCGCTCAAAGCACTGTAAGCTGTTGAAAGAAAAAAGTTAGAAGATATTAAGTTAGAAAATACAAGTTATGTCGAAGATTTGGGAATTAGATTTTTATTCGCGTCCCTTATTGGATAGCAATAATAAAAAAGTTTGGGAATTACTGATCTGCGATCGCGATCGCCAGTTTGAATGGGTGCGCGAATGTCCATCTAGTGAAGTTAACTCCGAATGGTTAGCCAGCCAACTCAACGACTGTGTTGCCAAAACAGGAGATGCACCGATTAAGATTCGCTTCTTTCGTCCCAGCATGACGAATATTATTATGCGGGGCTGCAAATTAGCGGGAATCACAGGACAAGCATCGCGGCGCGTATTTACGATGTCGGCATGGCTGGCGGAGAGAATGGCGAGTATTTATCCTAATCGTGATGGATTTCAAGCCGTTGATCCTAATCCTTTGCCCTTGAAAGTATTAGCACCCCAAGATCCCAAATCTCTTCCTGATGCGCTCATGGGCGAACGCTGGATTTCGGTATCGCTGAAGGCAAGTGATTTTGCAGATGCAAATGAATGGTCAATGGACTTTGGCGAGTTGCTAGATGTTAGTAGTCTTGATCCTGAAACAATTATTTCGGGGATCATTATTATTTCGGCAAGGGCGACGGCTTTGGCGGCTTGGATGTCGGGAGTTGATGCTGTATTTCTCAAGTTTGAGCGTAATTTATTGGGCGATCGCACTCAAATGCAGCTAGAAGCCAGTGCTGATGCAAGATGGGTTTTGGCAAATCTGCAAGCACCAAAAGATAGAATTGCGATCGAGCAAGGCGCTGCCTTTGAAAAATCGAAACAAAGTTCTCAAGGTTTTCATTTCTTAGCCGTACAGGCAAACCCTGACGAAGAAAATTTTGCAGGATTCTGGATGTTAAAAGAAGTTATGTAAACTATATAGTAAAAACTTAATAATAATTTTATATTATTCGTATGAAAGGTAATTGGCTATTACAGAAGGGAATTCTTCGATTTCTGATTCTTAATCTGCTAATAGCGATCGCCTATGCAATCGGGGTAGACCTTAGTACTAAATTTTCGACCTTACCTGGCACAGTTGCATCGGTTTGGTTTCCGTCAGGGATGACATTAGCGCTGGTTTATTTACTAGGCGATCGCGTCATTTTAGGAATTATTGCGGGTTCTACCTTTGCTCTTAGCATCAATCCAATACGGGAAAATCTACCAGTATTGGAATTTAATCATCTATTAATTGTGACAGCCTGTAATTGCGGAAATGTATTGCAGCCATTGATCGCAACCTATGTAATTAAAAGATTTGCACAGCATAAAAATATTTTTAATCATGTCAATACAGTGGTTTTGTATATTGCTGCGGCTATTTTTTCACCAATGGTTTCGGCGACCTTTGGGATTACCAGTCTATGTATTACTGGAAAAATTAAATGGGATGGGTATGTCATTAGTTGGCTGACATGGTGGATCGCAAGTGCGATCGCGCATTTAATCTTTACGCCGACAATATTGTTGTGGAAAAAAACAGCCTATCAATATGTGCAGCATCGATTAAAAGAAACTATTTTAGTCATCCTGCTATTTTTATGCGTTAGCTGGATCGCTTTTATTAAAGCCTATCCATTAGCTTATTTGTCACTACCAATTCTGATCTGGACAGTATTTCGCTATGGCAGCTTTTTTGCTAGTTTGTTAGTCAGCATCGTTTCTCTAGTTGCAATTTCATCCACATCTCAAGGTTATGGACTCTATATCAAAGGCTCTCCCAATGAATCATTGCTACTGCTGCAATCTTTTATGGCAGTATTTGCAGTCACATCACTAATTCTCTCGGCAGTGATCGATGAGCGTACAGAGGCGCGATTTTTGCTGATGCAAGCGATCGAAAATCTTGAGAGTCAAGTAATCGAGCGAACTGCAAAATTGCAACAAAGTGAAACTTCTCTCAAACAAGCAAATTTGGAACTAGAAAAGCTCGTTAATCTTGATAGCTTGACCCAAATTGCTAATCGGCACTGCTTTGACGATCGCCTTAGAATTGAATGGCAAAGACTGAGCCGAGAGCAGCAACCAATATCTTTATTGTTAATTGATGTTGATTATTTCAAACGCTATAACGACTGCTATGGACATCAAGTCGGCGATGAGTGTTTGAAGGCGATCGCCCAAGCTCTAGAAAAAGCCTTATATCGTCCTGCCGATCTTGTGGCACGCTATGGCGGTGAAGAATTTGCTGCGATTTTGCCAAATACTGAGATTAATGGCGCAAGCATAGTTGCAGAGGAGATTCGCATAGCGATCGCCAATCTAGAGATTCCTCACCAAAATTCTGACATCAGCGATATAGTTACAATCAGCGTCGGCGTTACCAGTCTGATCCCAAGTCCTCAACAAAAATCATTAACACTAATCAAGCAAGCCGATGTTGCACTCTACAGCGCTAAGCAGCAGGGACGCAATCGAGCTATAGTTTTTAATGAATAACTAGCAAATTGCTATGTCACATCTTCGCCAAAACGTGATTACAAAGGATTGGGTGATCTTTGCCACTGAAAGAGCCAAGCGCCCTCACGAGTTTGCGCGATCGCCAGAAGATACCCCGCCAGAATTACCAATTTATAAACATAGCTGTCCCTTTTGCAAAGGTAATGAAAATACAAGTGAAATAGAATGTTTACGGATAGAAGATGAACGCGGTTGGCGGGTGCGGATTATCCCAAATAAATATCCTGCGCTTTCGCCAATAGGCGATCGCATTCGTCATAGTGAAGGCATTCATCGCTCGATTACAGGCGTGGGCTATCACGAAGTCCTGATTGAACATCCCGATCACAATGCGGCGATCGCCTTAATGGAAATTGATGATGTCATTAACATTCTCAAAGCCTACCGTCAGCGCTACAACATTATTCGCCTAGATCATCGCATTGAAAGCATCATCATTTTCAAAAATCATGGCGCAGGCGCAGGGACATCCCTAGAACATCCACATTCTCAAATTACGGCGACTCCCGTTGTTCCTTCCCAAATTCGCTATCGGATGATCGAAGCAATTAGTTATTTTGATGACATGGGCGAATGCTTATTTTGCTATACCCTCAGAGATGAACTAAAGGCAAAGGAACGGATTGTTTTAGAAACAGAGCATTTTGTCACCTTCATTCCCTATGCCGCGCTTTCACCTTTTCATCTATGGATATTTCCCCGCCAGCATAGTTCTTCCTTTGGCGATATTAGCGAACCTGAATTAGCAGACCTTGCTTACACGCTCAAAACAGTCTTAGCCAAGCTTTTTTATGGCTTAAACAATCCTGCTTATAACTATACAATTCGCTCCTTACCAACCGATGACAAGCAATCCGATTACTTCCATTGGTATCTAGCGATCGTGCCGCGAGTATCTCAGTCGGCAGGTTTTGAGCTAGGCAGTGGCATGTATATTAATACGTCTATACCCGAAGATAGCGCTAAGTTTTTACGCGATTTGAATATACCCCGTCCATGTTGAAAACCGAAGTTTTCAACATGGACAAGAAGAAGAAACCCAAATAGGCGATCGCGGTTTCTATTAGTGTCTTTGGCATTAAGTCAGGGGCGGCGCTTGTGGCTGTAGTGGGTCCCTTGATCGAAGTTCCTGTATTAATTAGCCTCGTCAATTTAGCTTTTTGGTTTAAGCGCCATTACTTTCTCTCTAAAGATGAGAAGTTACTTTAATTGCAATTACAGCAATCCTAAGATCTACAACACTATCTCGGATTTCTCTTGTTTTGCCATTTCACCCATTTCCCATGATAAGCGAAAAATATTTCGTTATCATTATTGATAGATTCTACGGAGGTAATCCGATAGTATTCTCACTATCCCCTTTACCTTATTTATTTGTTCATTTATATTCATGTATTCTTCAGTCCACTGATTTACATCATTGTTATTGATGTTGCATAGAGTATCTAAGTCTTGCTGTATAGCTTCTTCAAAGCGCTCTTTCTCTGGTCTAAATTTCAAAATAATTTTATTGTATTCATTAAACTTTGTAGCCTCACTTCTACGCAAAAAATCCTCTGAGATTTCCTTTATCTCGTCTAAGATATAATTCATTATTTGTAAAATTCCCTCGGCATCTGAGAGGCGCTCTTTATAAGCAGCCTCAAAGTTTTGATCTATTAATCCTTCAATTGAGAGTTCACTATTCAAATATGACCCAATAAAAATCGTCCCTTGACGATTCGCACCATCTAGATTCGTATCTTGTAAATTTGCCCCACTAAAATAGGCTCGACTTAGATTAGCATTTTGCAACTGAGCAGAAACCAAGTTTGCATCACTAGAGTTTGTTCTCACCAACCTTGTATTGTTTAGTGTTGCATTATCTAAATTTGCGACTAGAAGCTTTGCTCCAGTTAAATCAGCTCGTTCTAGATTTGCTTCTTGTAAATAAGCAGCACTTAAATCACTTCCTATCAAACAACATCCTCTTAAGTTTGCTTGGGCTAGATTAGCAAAACTTAGATTGGCTCGTGTCAGATCAGAATCACTGAGATCAGTTTCACTTAGATTTGCAGATCTCAAATCAGCACCATTGAGTTTTACTTCCCTAAGCTGAGCCAAATTTAAATTTGCATGAGCTAAATCCGCACCTTCCATTTCTGCCCTATCTAATTTAGCATTGCTTAAGTTTGCTCTTTTTAGTTGAACACGACGCATTTCAGCACCTTCCAAATTTGCTTCAATTAAACTAGCTAACCCAAGGTAAGCGCCGCGCAAACGTGCACCCAATAGAATAGCTCGATCTAATCGCGCATTTGATAATTGAGAACCATCAAGCGTTGCACCAGAAAGATTTGCCTCAGTTAAGTTCGCATTATTTAAGTCAGACTCGCAAATATAGGCTCTTTGTAGATTTGCCCCTGTTAGCTCTGCATATTCGAGGACAGAGTTGTCAAGTACCGCACCTATAAGGCTTGCAAGATTTAAATTAGCTCTTGTCAAATTGATGCGGGTCATTTTCGCATTGTCAAGTTTTGCCTTGGTAAGTTTTGCCTCTCCAAAGTTTGTACAAGTGATTGTTGCACCTGTTAAATCAGCCTCGTTCAACGTAGCTTGATAAAAGTTTGCTCTCCCTGCATTAACATTTTGGAGATTAGCTCCATCTAAATTTGCATTACTAAAATCAGATTCACTAATTTTGGCATTTTCCAAATTCACTTTACGCAAGTTTGCATCTCTAATAACAGAATTGCTTAAATTAACTCTTTGGAGACTTGCCCCCTCTAAAGTTGCATATCTGAGATACGTTTGTCTCATCTCTGCATCTTCTAAATTTGCCTTACGTAAGTTTGCCTTCTTCATATTTGAGTTGTCTAATCTGGCTCTCTTAAGGCTTGCATTTTCTAAATTTGTACCCTTAAGATTTGCTCGTAACATCATTGCATGATCTAGAATTGCGCCTTGAAGATTTGCTGCTTCTAGCTTTGCTCCTAAAAGACTAGCAAAACTCAAATCAGCTTGATTTAGATCTGCACCCCAAAAGTTAGTTCCTCTTGCAGTCACCTCCCGCAATTTTGCACAAGATAATATAGCTCTATGAAAATTTGCCCCTCCAAGATTTGCGCCTTCAAGATCCGCTTCCTCAAGATTCGCTTCTTCAAGATCAGCACGTCGAAGTATAGCGCCCCTCAAGTTAGCTTTTCTTAAAACTGCTCTAGTCAAGTCTGTCCCACGCAGGCTTACTCCATCAAGGCTTGCAAAACTCAAATCTGCTCCACGTAGACTCACTCTATTCATTGATGCACCGTTGAGATTAGCATCTTGTAAATTCGCTCTGTTTAAACTAGCCCCATCAAGGTTTGCTCCTTCAAGATTCATTCCTCGGAGATTTGCTCCATCTAAATTAGCACCCTGCAGATTTGCTCCACTTAAATCCTTATCTGAACTATTTTGACCTTTAAGCGCATCATGAAGACTTTTGTCACTGAAACCTATCTCATCAGTGTCTAACTTACGAACACTAATTTGGTTTCTATCAATTCCAAATAATTTGACTATCACTTTCCATAAGTTCATTGAGAAATTCCTCATGATGACTTTGCCAAGCTTAACACATATATATTTTGATTTTATGTTAAGCAGATATCAAAAAATAACGAATTAAGAATCTTTGATTAAACCACAAATATGGCTTGACTTATACATATATATTGTGTATAAATTGAGTATTATTTACGTAAACAAAGCTTGTATTGCAGGAGCTGGTTATGATGACGCTTGATAATGAAATGGTTTTGGCTAATCCTGCGCTCTCTACTGGTAACTTAGGGCTACAGAAGTATCAGAGCACAATTGATTTAGTTTCTAGACAAAACCTTCGAGAAATCTATGGCACGCTTAGGCGAGAATGTGAGCGTGTAACAATTCTTAAAGAATATTCTCAAACCCTTCTTGATTGGGACAAGCCTTGGTTTGGAAAGATGACACTGGAACATGATGGAGTTAGAACCATCGTGGAAAGATTTGATTTGTTTGGTAAAACGGTTGGTTTGTTTACTACCTATGACTTGGTGACTTTTCGGATTGAGTAGGTAGCATAGTTTTATCGTTTCAATTGCTACATGAAGCCATTGAAGCAGTTAACAAAGTGACTGAGTTGCCCCAGTCACTTTGTTTTTATAAAAATCAAAGCAAAATATAATGCACTTTTTTACACAAAAAATACATTTTATATGTATAATATAAGTTCCAAAAATACTCAAATACCAGTAAAGTATTTGTTTCACTAAAATTCTAAGGAGCATTGAAAAATATTTATGGCTACTAATAGAAAGCGTCTAAATCTTGATCTGAGTCCTGAGGCGTTTGATATGCTTCAGAAACTGGCAGAAGAATCAGGCAAGAATATGACCGAAGTTGTGAGGATGGGTATATCTCTTTGTAAAATTGCTCAAGAGGAGAAGCACAAAGGGAGATCTCTTGGGGTAGTAAAAGATGATCAAGTTGTCAAAGAGCTTGTTCTACCCTAATTACAGTTGTTCTGTGAGTTCGATTTATTCTGTCGAACTCAGGGACAGATTGTCCAATATTTAATTTTTAGAGATGTTGATTAACAAATAATGTCTACAGATTTTTACCGAGTTAGTGAATATCCTTTTTACCAAACATTTGATATAGCTGTTCCTGATCAAGTATTTGATGTAACGGTTTCTGAAATATCTAATTTTGATTCCATCAAAGATGATCGTGAGAAACTCATCTGGATTGAATTATCTGATCCTGAGGATGAAAAGAGATTAGGAACTCTTGAAAAAAAACAGACTTTGATTTATAGATTTTCTCTACCCTTCCACAAGAGTATTACAGAATACCAGCAATTTAAGCGAAATATTGAATGGATCAAAAACAAAAATCCAAATTGGGAAGTCATACCAGATATGCCTAAACTTGGAGAAGAGTCTGAAGCATGGATTATGATTTACAAAGACGAAAACTATTTGAATAGTAGAATTTCATATCTAATCAACACTTCTATCTCAAGCTCTTTAATTTAAACTTATGACAAATGAGAATATTCCTGAGCCAATTTTCCCGATAGGTTTTACAGTAGAACAGAAGACTATAAACTCATCCACTATTGATAAACTAGTGGATAGTAATCCAAAAGAAGTGATAGAACTTATCCAAATTCTACATAATAGAGATTATGAATGTAGAAAAGAACATCTGAAAAATACTATAAATACTGAAAATAACGCTGAAACAACTAAGCGCTTAGGCATGATATTGGTTTTTGGTTAGTGTCATTAATTTTTCGCCACAGATTTACGGTCATGTTTAGCATGATCCCGCTCAACGACGAGGAAAAAGACAGTTAAGCAACTAGTCTCATAAGGGAAAGCACCAATTTCATCAGATTTAGTGCGAAACT
>JBDNJN010000267.1:0-20331 GCA_041687725.1 Pseudanabaena sp. | reverse complement strand
TCTTGGTTTAAGTAGGGTAGGGCATACCCAAACTCAATACGCCTGTGGAGAGTTCGACCTCTGCCAAGTAGATGTAAGTCTACTTGGTAAGTTGTCTCGCTGAATCAGGAATCTCAGTGGCTTCAGCCCTGAGAGTGTCAAAAGCTCACTAAATTATCACGATGAATTACTGTCTCCTCACCATCAAAGCCGAGTAATCGTGGGATATCTTCAGATTGAGAGCCGAGAATGCGAAGGATGTCATTACTGCTGTAATTAGAGATGCCTCTGGCGATTTCTTTGCCATCCCGATCGCATAAACTCACAGACTCATTTGCTTCAAACTTTCCTTCTACTTGCGTAATTCCCGCAGGTAAAAGCGATCGCCCTTTGAGAATAACGGCTTTCACGGCTCCATCATCTAAAAATAGCTTGCCTAAGGGAACCATTCCGTAAGCAATCCAACGTTTTCTTGCATTAACGGTTTTGGGTTGGGCAGCGAATTGTGTGCCGAAGTTCTCGCCGTTGAGAATTGCGGAAATGCGATCGGGAAATGCTCCTCGCGTGATCACAGTCCGAACTCCTGCTGCCGAAGCGATTCTGGCAGCGTCGAGTTTGGTGGTCATACCGCCAGTTCCCCATTGAGTACCGCCGCCCTGTGCGCCTAACGCTTGCTTCTCACCGATCGCCTGTCGGAGATCTTGAAGCTCTGAATGTTCGACAAACTCAATTGGCTGAGCATCAGGATTTTGGCGCGGATCGTCGGAATATAGGCGATCGACATCGGTTAAGAGAAACAACCAATCTGCCTCAATCAGACTCGCCACCAAAGCCGAAAGCGTATCATTATCGCCAAATTTTAATTCTTCGACAGCAACCGTATCATTCTCATTCACAATTGGCACTACGCCCATCTCTAGCAATTCACGGAAAGTCGCATGGACATTCATATAATGCTGTCGCTGAATTAAATTTCCGCGTGTTAACAAAACTTGGGCAACAGGTTGTTGCAACGAGCCAAAAAAGTCATCGTAAATCCTGATTAAGCGTCCTTGCCCAACGGCTGCAACTGCCTGTTTTTGCGAAATTTTACGTGGACGTTGCTTCAACCCCAGCCGACCGCAACCAATCCCCACTGCGCCCGAAGAGACTACAACCACACTATGCCCTTCACGTCGCAGATGCACGATCGCTTCTACTAATTTGGCGATCGTCGCTAGCTGCAAATCACCTGTTTGAGGATGACTGAGGCTAGATGTGCCAATTTTGATCACAATAGTCTGCGGTTGCATTGGTTTTGAGAGTTAGGATAAAAGACCGCTAAGTAAGCATAATAAAAGCCAAAACCCAAAAAGCCGTGGCGCACGCTGCGCGTGCGCCACAGCTTTTTGGGTTTCAATGGTTTTTATGTTTATTTAGCGGTCTTTTATGGTAACAGGTTTTAATAACCGATCGCTGCGAGATCGGGATGGAAACTACCAACTTTGAGGCGATGAACTTCTGTTTCCATTATTCCATTAGCATAAAGCCGTAAATGTCGAAACCCTGCTGGTTGACTATCGATTTGGAATTTGTGAGTTTTAGTCTGAAACTGGATACAAGTCGAAGGTGTGACTAGACAACGTACAGAATTATGGGGAGTTTCATAAATTTGGTCAAATTCTTGATGAGCATGTCCATTTAAAACTACTTCTATTTGAGGATGCCGATCGCATACTTCCCAAAACTCTTCTTGATTTTCTAAGGAAATATTGTCGATCCATTGCGAACCAAGCGGCACGGCAGGATGATGAAAGGCAATCATAGTCGGGCGATCGGGATATGCGCTCAGAGTATTCTCTAGCCATGCCAACTCTGCGGATGCCAAGTATCCATGTACTGCACCAATAACAACGGAGTTGAGTAATAAAACTCTCCATTTACCGACATTTAGGGATTTGCTTAAGTGAACGTATTCGCTAGGCAAATGCTTTTGCATTAGAGACAAGTCATCGTGATTACCCGCTAAACAATGGGCATGAATTCCCAAATCATCAAGCGATCGCCGCAAGCGTTCGTAAGATGCCACACTACCATCTTGGGTTAAGTCACCTGTCAAAAGCAGGAGATCGATCTGTGACAAAGTACGCTTAACTTCGGCTAACACGGCTTGAAAAGAAGCTTCGGTGGGGATACCGACCAAAGAGCATTCGATATCTTCAAATAAATGAATATCGGTTAACTGTGCAATGGAAATAAAACTACCGTAACTCATTTTATCTTTCATCCTACCTATGCTTTAAGAAACAAGTAGCAACTATCTATTTCTGCACTGATTTTTTAGGATGATTTAATAAATTTAAACAAACTTAAAAAATAGTAACTGCTCAGCCCATAGAGCATTTTTAATCTATTGCGATCGCTTTTTGAAGTACTCTCAAAAAACTTGTCTAAAAAGCAAATATTTGCTTACTAACTTATGATATCCGTAATTGGTACAATGTGATTTGTATCACAGCAAGTCATCTAAAACTAAAAAAATAGAGTTGATACAAAGCATCGGCTCTATTTGGATTATTAGAAATTAAAATTTTATGATCTTTGGCAAGTCTCGCACTTATAACGATCCCATTCATGGTGCGATTACGCTTGATAGTAGCGATCGCACTGAGGCTTTACTGATTCAACTAATTGATACACCTGAATTTCAGCGCTTGCGACGAATTCGGCAATTAGATATTGCTTACTTTACATTTCATGGGGCTGAAGGATCGCGCTTTACGCATTCCCTAGGCGTGATGGCACTGACGCGCCGTGCTTTTGATGCGATCGCCACTAAATATCCTTACCTCACAGTCCATCGAACTGTATTATTAGTCGCCGCTTTGCTACATGATCTTGGACATGGTGCTTATAGCCATGCCTCGGAAGAAGTTTTTGGAAGTAATCATGAAATATGGACTCTACGATTATTAAAGTTCGGCAAAATTGCTGAGGTTTTAAATAGCTTTTCGACTGATTTAATTGCGGATTTAGAAAAAGTATTTACAAAACAATATCCAGTGCCATTGATCTATCAGTTGGTTTCTAGTCAAATCGATTGCGATCGCCTTGATTATTTGGAACGTGATAGTTATTTCACGGGTGCTAAATATGGGCAGTTAGATCTTGATCGAATTTTATTGGCGATGCGATTTGACCCGATTTCTCAAAATCTGGTAATCGGTCGTAAAGGGATGGTGGCGATCGAGCATTATTTAACAGTGCGCTATTTTATGTACTTGCAGGTTTATAACCATCCTAAAAATTTAGCCGCAAGGTTTTTATTAGAAAGAATTTTTGGTCGCGCCAAATCTTTAATTGCTTTGGGAGAAATATTTAGCGATCGCCCGATGACGGCTTGGCTAACTCAAGATCCGCAATCTCTCACCTGTGAAGAATATTTCGCCTCCGATGACATCGTTTTTGCCTATCACATCCATCGATGGCGCGATAGTAGCGATCGCATTCTTGCGGATTTATGTCGCCGCTTTCTAGATCGCGATTTATTTCGCGCTACCGATATTTCGCACTTAGATCATATTCAGCAGCAGCAAAGTCTCGATAATTGGCGCGAAAAATTGACTGCTCAAGGGCTAGATCCAAAATACTATTGTGGGATTCGGGTGGCGCGAACTAAGGGCTATAGCATTTATAAACAGGGCATCAATGTTCAGACTGAGCAAGGTCTAGAGGATATTGCGCGGTTGTCGCTGCTCGTACAGGCGATCGTGCAGCCAATTCAGCGAGCTTGGTTAGTACATCCGTAAATTTTGATCACATTTTTTGATCACATTTGCTGCAAATATTTTTCACTTCCCAATTCGTCTAATTTATTTTGTTTCTCCATGACCATATCGGCAAGAGATTGACGATAGGCGATCACTTTTTTTAAGAGTTCAGGATTGTGACTCGCTAAAATCTGGACGGCAAGTAGCCCTGCATTATCGGCATTCCCGATCGCCACAGTCGCGACAGGAATTCCCTTTGGCATTTGCACAATCGAATAGAGCGAATCTACGCCGTTAAGTTGTCGTGTGGATACTGGCACACCGATTACAGGCAGAGGTGAAAGCGCCGCCACCATGCCTGGTAAATGAGCAGCACCACCTGCGCCTGCAATAATTACTTTGATGCCACGAATATGCGCTGTCTTGGCAAATTCCACCATTCTTTCAGGGGTGCGGTGAGCAGAGATAATCGCGACTTCATGGGGAATCTCGAATTGTTGGCAAATAGCGATCGCGCCTTGCATAGTTGGCAAATCGGAGTCACTGCCCATGATAATGCTGACTTGTGTTTGATTTTGCATTTAGATTTTATCTGGATTTTCAAGAGCCGTAAGGAATGGGAAATCTATCATACTCCCTTCCCAGTGAAGGATTAGACGTTGCGGCGCGGAGCGCCGTAACGTCTAATCCTTGGGTTTTATTTACTGTCTGTTCGTTTCGTTGATTTGCCATTGTTTAGCAGCTTCATTCCAAACTAAATTCATACGCAGAGTTTCCGAACTAATCTTTTCCCCTTTTTTGTAAGTCAGTTCAATATCGACGATCGCTGAATCATTTTTTATCTCGACAATACGCGCTCTATCAACTGATACTTGATCAACACTTTGCCACCAATCGATAAATTCATTCTTCCCGCTTGCTCCATCACGTTGAAATTTTGGAGTGAGATTCTGCCATGCTGCGGTAAGTTGTTTCGCATTAACCAAGCTGTAATAGTCTTTTACGAAATCCTCTGGAGAAGGTTTAGCTTGGTCAGTTGGGGATGGGGTCGGAGTTGGGGTTGGAGTTGGGGTTGGGGTTGGGGATGGAGTCGGGGTTGGGGTTGGTTTTTTTGATGGAGTTACGGTTGGCGTGGGGGTAGGATCGGGGGGCAAATCAGTTCCAGCAAATCTTTGTACTGAATCTTCTGGATTGGGACTAGCAAGAGCGCAATACGCATCACCTGCAAATTGAAGATGGGCTTTGAGTTTAGACTTGCAATCATTTAAATCTGAGAACTTGCCTGCATAGACTTGCTGCCATTGACTATCCCCTAAATTTGGATAGTCGGATATCAAAAATATTCCTGCCTCTTTATATCCTAGAGACTTTAATTTTTCTACCCTGAGACTTGCTTTTTCCGTATCTGCAAAGGCAGAATCTGCTAAAAAATAAAAGGGAGTTTTTGCTACTGGTTTATTAAATGGAAAGATTTTGTTCCATAGTGCAACTACACCGCCATTTTGGGAAACAACCACGCCTAGCCCGATCGCTATGCCGATCGCACCACCGACAATCAGCGTTGCTACTAACTGACCAATTATTTTTTTATTACGATCTGGCTGTGATTGATAAACATAAACAGAGCGATCGGGAATAGCGGCTGGCGGTGTATATCCTCTCGGAGTCACTGCGACCGTCTGCATACTCGACATAGCTGGAGGAATTGTGGCTGGTTTCGGAGGAGATTGATTGAATAGTTGAGTTGGGTGCAGTGCTTCCAGCATTTCCTTAGCCGAGCTATAGCGATCGCGTGGATCGAATTGCAAAACCTTGGTAAATATTGCTTTTAAGTCCGTACTAATTCCCATTAGATGAGGTTGCCAATTAACTTCCCCTGTCTGTGGATCAGTGCCTATTTCCTGTGGATATTTACCCGTCAGCGCAAAAATAGCCGTCAGCGCCAGACTATACAAATCGCTGGCAAAAAATGGTCTACCCGCCGCCTGTTCTGAGGCCATAAAACCAGGTGTACCAATGATGATTGAATGCACCTGTTGCGAAGAATTGCTAAGGATCGTGCTGACATTCAGAGTTTCTTTGACAGCGCCAAAATCAATGAGTACAGGTTCTCCTGCTCGTAAGATAATATTGTCGGGCTTGATATCGCGATGGATAATCCCGCGATCGTGAACATAGATTAGAGTTTGGAGAATGCTAATCATCAATTGTCTGACGGCATCCTCATTCCATATACCATCGCGCTCTATTGACTGAGTTAGCGTAAACCCATCGATCCATTCTTGGACTAAATAAAATAATCCATTTTCTGTAAAATTAGCATAGAGTTTGGGAATATAGCGGCTTTCTTCTCCCAATGTTTCTAAAACTGCCGCCTCTCGATGAAACCGTTGTTGCAACAATTCATACATTTGGGGATTGTCGGCAACAGGTTTAAGTTGCTTAATCACACATCGACGGTTAGACGGAACTTTGGTGTCTTCAGCCAAATAGGTTTCGCCAAAGCCGCCACTGCCTAGGACGCTAGTGACGCGATAGCGGTTATCTAAAAGGTTTGACATCATGGAGTTAATTAGTCGCCTGTTAATCGTTTGTTACATATCTTCGCGTTGAGATAAAACCAAATTTTTACTGAAAGTGCTATCTAGCAATACTTTCAATAAAAATATTGCGGTTCGTTTAGGCGCATAGGACTGTAGTTGTTATTATTGATCGTACAGTATAAACAGTGTTTTACTTTGCTTACAAGGTTCTAGAGTTTTATTCCCAATTAGTTCAAGCTGATCCTTAATCTCTTGTTTTAGACTGTGAAAATCTGATTTTTGAGATACTAAAGAATCATCAATTGAATACACTTCCACGATTGCTTCTCTTCCTTCAGCATAGAAATCATCCATTTTCAATAATTTCCAGTGATCGCTAAGTCCATCTTTTACTGCTGCCGAAAAAACTAAAAATCTATTTAACTTTCTTGTTAGCGATTCGATTTTCGCTGCAACATTAACTGCATCGCCGATTATTGTATACTCTTTTTTTATTTGAGAACCTATATTTCCTTCTAAAACTGTTCCCTTAGATAGCCCAATCCCAACATAGAGAACTCTCAATGGACTATTAACAGGCGATCGATCTCGTAAAACTTCTAACTTTGAGAGAATGTCTAGACTTGCTTGTAAAGCTTCATTTGCACGATCTCCATCGAAATATGCCATCACACAATCGCCTATAAACTTCGTAACTTCACCTCCTTTAGCCGAGATCTCTGAAGTGCAAATTGTAAAAAATTGATTGAGTAACTCCACAACTTCGGTTACTTGTAATTTCTCAGTAATACTTGTAAAGCTCATAATATCCGCGAACAAAATGATTTTTTCGGTATAGCGTGGGGTTAGGGTAAGAGGATTAACTCCATTTTCTATGGCTTGTAAAATCCCTGAATGAGTATAGTTTGCCAAAGCCATTTTTGACTCTCTCAAGGTTTGCAGCAACACTTTAATTGGCTTGACCAAAATATCGTTGTTTTTATCTAGTATAATTACTTTCATCGACCATTCGGCAAAGGATCTCTCAGTGATGTTCAGTTCTGAGGCAAGACATACAATTTGATTGTGTCGATCATCTTTTAAAATTTTTTCGTACAGTAAATCTACTTGATCATCATCTCCCTCCAAAATTTGAAAGAACATATCACTGCAACTAAGTAAAATTCCTGTAATTCTCTCCCTAGCGTTATTGGTTTGTGAAACAATTCCAATATTTTTTATTTCCTTCCTTGTCAATGATCGCGAGAAATTACTAATGTAGGTTATCCTTTTCATGGAATTGTAGTATTTTAATTAACGAAAGATAGAAATTTTTGAAACTGGGTTTGGCAATAGCTGCTTCACTTAACAGCCAATTAGCTCAAGATGTTGCTTAATTTCTTGCTTTAGCTTCTTGAAGTCTGACTTCTGGAAAGTTAACAGATCATCAATTGAATATACTTCCACAATCTCATCTCTGCCTTTAGCATGAAAATCACCCAGCCTCACGGGTCGCCAGCGATCGCTTAATCCTTCGCGCACAGACGCAGAAAACACCAAAAATCTATTTAACTGCCTAGTCATCGCTTCGATCCTTGAGGCAACATTAACCGCATCGCCAATGACGGTATATTCTTTTTTAGTTTGAGAACCGATATTTCCTTCTAATACTATGCCTTTAGATAGACCAATGCCGATATAAAGAACTCGCAATGGACTATTGATAGAGGCTTGATTGCGTAAAACTTCTAGCTCAGCCAAAATTTCCAAACTTGCCTGTAAAGCATTATCAGCCTGATCGCCATCAAAATATGCCATCACACAATCACCAATAAATTTAGTAACTTCACCACCTCTAGAGGCGATCGCTTTGGTACAAATTGTAAAAAACTGATTGAGTAAATCCACAACTGCTGTTACTTCTAGTTTTTCAGTGATACTCGTAAAACTAATAATATCAGCAAAGAAAATGATTTTTTCAGTGTAGCGAGGCGGAAGTGTAAGCGGATTAATTCCATTCTCAATCGCCCGTAAAACGCCTGATTGTGTATAGCTAGTTAAAATTGTCTGTGATTCGCCCAAAGTCTGCAACATAATCTTAATTGGTTGCAACAAAATATCATTATTTTCATCTAATACAATTACTTCCATTGACCAGTCTGGAAAGCGTCGCTTCATGACATCTAGCTCAGATTTAAGGCAGAGAATTTGATTATGACGATCATCTTCTAAAATTCTCTTGTAGAGGATATCAATTCTATCTTCTTCCCCTTCTAAGATCTGAAAGAATATGCCACTACATGACATCAAAACCCCTGTAATCCCATCTCTAGAATTATTTGTTTGCGAAATACTACCAATGTTTTCAACCTCCCTTTTGGTAAGCGATCGCGCAAATTTACTGATATAGATTAGCCTTTTCATAATAATTGCGATATTTTATTAAACGAAAGAATTCAGTTTCTAAAAATAGTAAAAAACAGATAACAAAATTAGTCTCTAATTACCACCTATATTACTTGTAACTCAAGTAATGACAGGAGTGTAATCAGCCATACAGCGTAATTAATTTTACTATGTTTTACCATATAAATGTATCATAAAATACATTCCTTTTAGGCGATTTCTGGATGTCTGCGGACGGGTTGCGATAGGATGAGAGCGACTACTTTTAAGTTTATAAATTAAGTATTTCCTATGAGTATTTCTGCTGAAGATATTAAAAAGTTAAAGCAAGAAGTTGGCATTGCTGCCGCGCAACGGGTGAAGTCTGGCATGGTGGTTGGTTTAGGTACTGGCTCGACTACAGCTTTTGCGATCGAGGAGTTGGGTCGCCGCATTGCTGCTGGTGAACTAACCGATATTGTCGGCATTCCCACTTCTTTCCAAGCATCGGTATTGGGCAAAAAATATGGTATTCCCATCCGCAGTCTGGATGATGTCGATCGCGTTGATGTGGCGATCGATGGTGCTGATGAGGTTGACCCCAACAAAACCTTGATCAAAGGCGGTGGCGCAGCGCATACCCGCGAGAAGGTGGTGGATTCACTGGCGGCATTGTTTATCGTGGTGGTCGATGAGTCGAAATTGGTAGATAAACTTGGCTCGACTTTTGCCGTGCCGATCGAAGTATTGCCGATGGCAGTTTCACCCGTAACTAGAGCCGTTGAGAAACTAGGCGGTAAGCCTGAATTGCGGATGGGCATTAAAAAGGATGGTCCCGTAATTACCGATCAAGGCAACATGGTTTTAGATGTCACGTTTGATGCGATCGCTGATGCCGCCGAACTGGAGAAAACCTTGAATAACATTCCTGGTGTCGTCGAAAATGGTCTATTTGTCGGCGTTACCGATCTGATTTTAGTTGGTGAATTTAAGAATGGAAAACCTCAAATTCGCGAAATCTCTTAAAAAACGTCACGATACCTAATAAAATTCAAGAATTGGTGGTGCGGCGCTTTGCGCCGCACCACCAATTCTTTTCTTGATGCGCTTACACCATTTTGTCCAACTTGTGATAACGTATTGGCACTTTCGTGCTGTCAAATTTTGACCTCGCACATAGCCCCATCGCTATTCATATCTCCGTCAGCCCGCGATCGCAACTGCATATATTATGTACATTAAAAATGTAGAACTCACCAGATTTAAGTCCTTTGGCTCCACTGTGTCGATCCCATTGCTGACGGGGTTTACAGTTGTTTCTGGTCCCAATGGTTCGGGTAAGTCGAATATTCTTGATGCTTTGCTATTTGCATTGGGGCTAGCTGGCTCGAAGGGGATGCGAGCTGATCGCTTGCCAGATTTGGTAAACCAAGCCCATAGCAAAAAAGGGCGGATGGTCGAGGCGATCGTCACGGTGACATTTGCGCTGGATGAAGCAGAAATTGCAGCATTTAAAACGGAAGGGATCGAAGTCCCCACCGCCGAAGGACAGGCGGCTGGTGAATGGACAGTGATGCGAAAGCTGCGGGTGACGAGTCAAGGAACTTATACTTCCACTTATTACATCAATGGCACACCATGCAATTTGAGCGAATTGCACGAACAACTTGCTAAGTTCCGTATTTACCCTGAAGGCTATAACGTAGTTTTACAGGGGGATGTAACGGGCATTATTTCGATGAATTCGCGGGAACGTCGGGAAATTATTGACGAGTTGGCAGGTGTGGGCGAGTTTGATCGCAAGATTTCTACAGCCAAAGATAAACTTGATGATGTTAAGGTTCAGGAAGAGCGATTTCGGATTGTTGAACAGGAATTAGTTACCAATAAAGAGAAGTTAAAAAGCGATCGCGTCAAGGCTGAGAAGTATAAAGCCCTGCGATTAGAATATGAGCAGATGGAAGCATCGGAATCTGTACTGAAACAGCGTGAAATTCTCTATAATCAGTCTCTTCGTAATGTTGAATTAAATAATAATAAAGAGCAATGCGGTAATCTAGAGAAATCTCTAACAGAGCTTTCGCAAGTAATTGAATCGGGAACAGTGCAGCTTAATGAGTTAAGCGATCGCGTCCATACTCTTGGCGAAGAAGAATATTTGTCGGTTTCGAGTAATTTGTCAGGACAACAGGCGGAATTGCGTGGTTTGCAACGTCAACAGCAATCAATGACTAGCTCTTATCAAAACAATCAAAATCATATTGTCAGCACTCAAGAAGAAATTGATCGCCTTTTGCGTGAAGCTGAACAATTGGAATTGCAAAAACAATTTAAAGAAGAATCGGTAGTTACGGCGGAAAAAGCTCGCGATCAACAATCGTCGATTGTTTCGCAATATCGCAAAGAAGTGCAAGCGATCGCCTCGGCTTCGTCAGAATGGGTACGTCAGCAAACGCAGTTACGCCAAGATGTTGACAAAATTCAAGGTGAACTCGATCCGCAAAAGCAGGAACAAACTCGCATTAGGGAAGTCCTGAATCAGCGATCGCTACAATCAGAATCTCAAGAGCGGGAACTACAAGAAATTCTGGCTGGTGAAGGTCGCTATGCTGTGGATATGTTGTCTAATCAATCTCTTGAAGATGCGTTGCGATTACAAGAAGCAGAAGTAAGCGGCGGCGCATCTCTAGTCCAAACCTTGGCCAAAAATCTTGCTGAAGCCCAATTAGAAGTCCAACTTCAAAACGAGACTATTGATCGCATTAGCCAAGAACAGCGAGTCAAAACCCGTCAACTCGATAAATTAGAAGCGCAAGTACAGGCGAGCTGCGAAGTACAGGGAACCAGAGCTTCGCAAGTTGTGATCGAAGCGGATATGTCTGGTGTGTATGGATTGGTTGCCCAATTGGGATTAGTGGAACCCCGTTATCAATTAGCCCTAGAAATCTGTGCTGGTGGACGATTAGGAAATCTAGTTGTGGATAATGATGAAGTTGCATCTGAAGCGATCGCCCTGCTCAAACGCGAACGGGCCGGACGCGCCACGTTTCTACCCTTAAATAAATTACAAGCAGCAAGATTCCCTTCACGAGTAGAGGCTCAGAAATTAGGGGCGGTTGATTATGCCTTTAATCTCGTCACTTATGAAGAACGCTATCAAGATGTTTTCTCCTTCGTATTTGGGAACACATTAGTATTTGAGCATCTTGATCAGGCGCGATTTCATATTGGCAAATATCGCATGGTCACACTGGAAGGCGAAATTCTGGAAACTTCAGGCGCAATGACAGGCGGTAGCGCTCCCATGCATAACAGTTTACATTTTGGCAATACTAAACCTGCGGAATCTTCAGAAACGAAACAACTGCGCGATCGCCTCTTAGAAATCGACCAGATGTTAACGCGACTCAATCAGCGCTTGCGCGGCGCATTGACAGGGATTGCCAAATATGAAGAGCAATTGCAATCGGCAAGAACTACCCATCGCGAATCCCAACTCAAACGCGATCGTATCTACGAACAAATCGAACGCAATAGCCGCGATCGCACCCGTCTACAAGATCAAATTGAAAAAACTCGTGCGGCAATCGAAATTGGGCGATCGCAACTGAATACTCTCGATAGTAATATTGCTGAACTCGAAGCAAAGCTATTAGTCAAACGTGCGGAGCTTAGCGAATTGGAGAAGTCCAGCACGCATACGCGATGGTTGCAAGGTCAAGAGGCTCTGCAAGGTCAAGAAGCTCTATTAAATAGTGCTGAAATCGAACTTCGCACTGCCAAGCAACAGTTAGGAGAATTAGAAAATCAGTATAAATTAGCTTTGGAAAAAATGGCGCAACGTCAAAGCCGTCTCCAAGAATTGCGCGGTACTCAAACAGAGCTAATCAATAGTACATCGCAAATCCAACATCAACTTAAGCAAACTGAAGGAGCGATCGCCTCTTATCAATCGCGATTAGAAGTTCTCGAACAAACCATCGGTGCGGCTAAACAAGAACGTGATGCTGTCGAGCGATCGCTTCGCACCCAACAGCAACAACAGCAACAACAGCAATGGCAACTCCAAAAAAATCGCGAACGTCAAACTGAACTCGATCTCCAAATTGCTCAGTTTACCGAACAACTCAATCAAATCGAACTTCCCGATCCGCTCCCTGAAGTTCCTGAAACCATGACTTTAGAACAGTTGCAACTAGAGCAACGCCGCTTACTGAAGCGGATTCAGTCGATGGAGCCTGTGAATATGATGGCGATCGCGGAATACGAAGCCACATCGCAGCGTCTTGAAGAACTAAGTTCCCGTCTAGAAACCCTCAGTCAAGAACGCACTGAACTCTTAATTCGGATTGAGAACTTCACCACCCTTCGTCAACGCGCCTTTATGCAAGCCTTTGAAGCCGTCAATGGGCATTTCAAAGAGATATTCGCCGAACTCTCCGATGGTGATGGCTATCTGCAACTCGAAAACTCTAACGCGCCTCTCAGTGGCGGACTCACCCTCGTTGCTCATCCCAAAGGCAAGCAAGTCCAGCACCTAGCATCAATGTCTGGTGGCGAAAAATCGCTCACGGCTCTTAGTTTCATTTTCGCCTTACAGCGCTATCGCCCATCGCCTTTCTATGCATTCGATGAAGTCGATATGTTCCTTGATGGTTCCAATGTGGAACGTTTATCAAAAATGGTACGCAAACAAGCGAACCTCGCCCAATTCATCGTCGTCAGTCTCCGCCGCCCAATGATCGAAGCATCAGAACGCACAATTGGCGTAACCCAAGCACGCGGCGAACATACTCAAGTACTAGGCTTAGAACTGCGATCGCGTTAAAACGATAAAAGCCTCACTTCGTGAGGCTTTTATCGTTTTTTACGCCGTCAAAGCACGTTGCAGACGTGACAAAGCTAAACCTTTGCGGTGGAGCAGTACAAACGAGGGCAAGATTTCGGGACCATGCAGATCACCTGTGAGCGCAGCTCGTAAGGACTTCATCACCACGCCTTTTTTTACGCCCTGAGACTTCGCGACAGTCTTAATCATTTCACCAGCACTCTCTGCATTCAGTTCTGAAATTTCTTTCAGAGCCTCAATTAGTGCGGCGATGATACTCGCGATCGCATCACCTTGCAGAGTTGCTTTCGCCTCATCGGTATAGTCTTCAAACTCCGTGAAGAAGAACTTACTAATCGTGGCGGCATCGGTTAACACAGTTAAACTCGGTGCGATTAACTTCGTGAGATCGAGCAACCATTGGCGATCAACAGTTCCCAAATCATAGCCAGCTTGCTTCAGAAATGGAGTTAAGCGATCGCAAACATCTTCAGTCGGCAAAGAATGCAAATATTGGCTATTAATCCAATTCAGTTTATCCCAATCAAACTTCGCACCCGCCTTATTGACGCGATCGAAGCTAAAAATTTGGGCAGCTTCTTGCAAAGTGAATAACTCTTTGCCATCAGAAGGCGACCAACCCAGTAGCGCCATGTAGTTATTAAATGCTTCGGGAATATAGCCCATATTCCGAAATTCCCAAACCGAAGTTGCACCGTCACGTTTAGAGATTTTTGCACCTTGTTCATTGAGAATCAGAGGCGTATGCCCGAACTGTGGCGGCTTTGCGTCTAATGCTTCATAAATCAAAATTTGCTTGGCAGTATTCGCAATATGATCTTCACCGCGAATGACTTGGGTAATCTCCATATCAATGTCATCGACAACCACTGCAAAGTTATACAAAGGTAAGCCAATATTCCCTTGTTCATCAACACGGGCGATCACCATGTCACCACCAAGATCGCTGCTGCTCCAAGATACCGTGCCGCGCACTAGGTCATTCCATGCGATCGTGCGTGGCTCCTCGATAATGAAGCGGATTACTGGGCGGCGACCTTCATCAGCAAAGGCTTGACGTTGCTCGTCAGTGAGGTTGCGATGGCGATTGTCATAGCGTGGCGCTTGTTTGTTAGCTTTTTGGGTCTCCCGCATCGCGTCTAGCTCAGCTTCAGTGCAGTAGCAAAAGTAAGCTTTCTTTTCGGCGAGAAGCTTTTGGACTGTGGCAATATAGCGATCGCTACGTTGGGTTTGAAAAAATGGTCCCTCATCAAAATCGATCCCTAACCAAGCCAAGCCTTCCAAGATATTTTGGGTGTACTCGTCCTTAGATCTTTCGCGATCGGTATCTTCGACTCTAAGGATAAATGTCCCCTGATGACGACGGGCATACAGCCAGTTAAATACAGCAGTGCGAGCTGTGCCTATGTGTAAGTTACCCGTTGGGCTGGGTGCGATGCGAACTCGAACAGACATGAATTTGTAAACGTTATAAAATCTAATTATCCTTTATATTATGGCGATCGCAATTTTTCGTCCTCAATACTGTCGGCAAAGCTGATTAAAATAAAGGATATAGGGCTTATTTGATAAATCGATTGAGGTGTGCAAAATGCTAGTCCAAGCTAAACGGTTCACAATCGCTGAATATCATCACTTAGAAGAGACAAATTTCTTCCAAGGCGATCGCACGGAGTTAATTAGAGGAGAAATCGTATCAATGGCGGCTAAAGGGACAAGACATACATTTTGTTGTCGTAATTTATTGGCAGAACTGTCAACACTGATTCAGGGGCGGGCAATATTGCAATGCCAAGATCCGATTTTTTTGCTACCCAGTAGCGAACCCGAACCAGATTTTGCAATTGTGCGCGATCGCGATGACAATTATTTAACGGGACATCCTACGCCTGACGATATTTTGTTGGTGATTGAGATTTCAGATTCTTCGCTAATTTACGATCGCGATGTTAAAGGGGCAATGTATGCCGAATCAGGAATTGAGCATTATTGGATTTTTAATTTGCTAGATAATCGATTGGAGGCTTATAGCGAACCCTATCGTGATGATCAAGGAAATGGAACTTATGCTCAAAGAAAGTATGTTTTATCGCATCAGGCGATCGCTTTGCCAAGTTTTGATAATCTAGCGATCGAGCTTAATAAAATTTTCCCTAGTAATTCATAACTTATGCAAAATAAAGATATTCCCGCAAGTAGAGATTATCAAGAATCTTTAATTGAGTCTCTGAAAGATCCTGAAGACTCGGCTAGCTATCTTACGGCTATTTTGGAGGAGAAAGATCCTGAGCCTGAGTTGTTGGCTTCGGCGCTTGATGATGTGGCTCAGGCTTTAGGTGCTGATAGCGATCGCCAATGGGTGAAAAATTTTGGCGCGAAGGATAAGAGTCAATCGGTTTATGAGTTGGCTGAGTGGTTGGATAGTTTGGGATTAAAGCTTACGGTGACGGTTAAGGCGACTATTTGATTTTTCTTGTAGAATATTAAAAATAAATGTAGTCAGGTGATTTACATAGAAGCAGTATCTGCATCTTAGTAATAAACAAGTACCATAATTATAATTTTAAAATCGTAATATGATTAAGTTTGAAGAGTTTGCATCTGAATTTTTTAGGATATTTACCAGCAATAACTTTTATGAGGGTAAGACCTATCTAGAATATGTTGCAGATCCTCAAACTAATGATGAAGATAATATTGTCGATACGAAAATAGTTTTACCGTTGTTATCAGCTTTGGGGTTTGAGTCTGGGGAGATTACGAAAAATCAAACTGGTGGAACTAAGGACAATTCGCGTCCAGACTTTCAGGTAAGGCTATCGGATGAATATCGCTGTTTTCTAGTTGAAGATAAACATACTGCATATGACTTGCGAAGACCTGAACCTTTGCAGCAGTTGGTAAGTTATGCGCCTAGTCGGGGCTATGGTCTGGGATTAATATGCAATGGGCGATCGCTTTTAGGATGGGATTTATCGAACCCGACTGCACCGAGTTTGGTTTTATATTTAGACATTCAACAAATTGTTGAGACTTATCAAGGGCAAAATCTAGCCGCGTTAACCGATGAGCAACTGCAAGCGCTAAAAGGATTGTATCGACGGTTTCATCGTCAGAATTTTGAAGGGATCGATGTTTTAATTCGGGATATTGGTAAATCGCCAAGCGAATGGGAGCAGTCGGCATATTCTCAAGCAAATAATCCTGATTTTGATGAATTGCTGATTGAGGATCTAAAACGAGGGATTGGTCTACTTGAAGAGGATGTCTTATATCAATTAAATTTGCTATTGCAGGAATATCGAGAATATACTCAGGCAAAATTTTTAACTAATGGTTCCAATCCTGATGATGAACCAACTGAGCCAAAATTAATTACCGATTTGCGGAAGCAGATTCTTAACTATTTGCGGGTATCAGGATTAAGTGAAGTTGATGAGTACAATTGGGCTTCTGAGAAGCTGCTCGAATACGCTCAAAATTCGATGGGGACAATTAAACAATTAGCGGATAAGTTTTTGGTGCGGTTGAAAGATGCTGAACAGAAGCGAAATTCTGAACCAAATAAAAGCAATGGCATCAAAGGTGATCAATTAGATATTCTTGCGCCAATTTCTGATTCAAAACAAAAGGAATTGGGAATTAAGATTCAACCGCAGATCAAAATCACAAAACTAGATAGGAAACTCCAAGAGAAGTTGCGAGAATATCAAGACACTGTAATTAGCTGGCACGCATGGAGAGCAAAACAGAGTCTTAAATTTGATCGCGCTATTAAGACGCAGCAATTCTTCCAGTCTTGGCAAAATCTAGTTACAAAAACAATCTTTCAAGATATGGAAGATGCAAAATTAAAGGCTGAATTTGCGCGACAGACTGCTTATGTCTATGTAATTCGTTTGTTAATGGTGCGGATCTGTGAAGATAAGGGATTGATTAATCGTAAGTTTTCTGATGGTGGTTTTAAAAAATGGAAAGAGGTCGTTGAGCCAGAATATTTGGATTTTGCCAATGGCATGTCGATGGATTATTTGCTGGAAATGTCCTATAGTTCGGCACAAAGTATCTATGCCCATTTCTTTAGTAATGAGGATTTGTTTAACTGGTATCACATGAATCCGAATACTTTGATTAGGGTTTTGCATATTCTCAATCGATTTAATTTACGGACGATCGACAGTGACATTATTGGTATGGTCTATGGTCGCTATGTGACTGAGGGTAAGCATGAACAGGGACGTTATTTCACGCCGAGAAAAGTTGTGGAATATATGCTCGATAGCATTGGCTATACTTCCGACAATCCTGATATTCGCAATAAAACTCTGCTCGATCTTGCGGGTGGTTCGGGTAGCTTTTTAGTTCATGCAGCGCGACGATTAATTAATACTTATAGAACATCGTCAGGCAATATTCCAATTGGCACTGTACCGCTAATTATTCAACAGGTAAAAAATTCTTTCTTTTGCATGGATATTAATCCTTTTGCCTGTTATCTTGCAGAAACCAACCTTTTAATCCAAGTAATCGACCTGCTCAAACAAGTTAAAGAGATTGGTAATTTGAGAGAATGTACGATTGATCGCTTCAATGTTTACAATACTGATTCATTATTATTGCCGCCATCAGAAAACATCCGTTCTGCCCTTCTTAATCCTCTGCTAGATCTAGAACTTACTACTGTTTCAGAAATCAAAACCCGTACTGGTGATTTTACTGATGGTTTCGATTTTGTAGTTGGTAATCCCCCTTATGTGCGTGCTGAAGAACCTGACCAACTGGCATACAGACATTTAATCGTAGCTCAGGGGCGATTTGACACCTTATATAAAAAATGGGATCTATTTATCCCATTTATTGAAATGAGTAAGCGATTACTTAAATCGGAAACTGGCAGATTGGGAATTATTACTTCTAACGCTTATGAAAATGCGCCTTATGCGGAGAAATCTCGTGAGATGTTATGTCGAGAAATAACCTTTACACAGATAGATTTTTTTGAAGGTGTGCGCCTATTTGCTGATGCGGCAGTTAACAATGTAATTTTTATTGCTGAGAATAAATCACCGACTACTGAAAGTAGCTTGAGAAGATTTTGGCACAATGATGGGGATAATCTAAATAAATTTATCAAACAAGATCAGATTGAACAATTAGAATTAGGAGAACAAATCTTTAGACAAAAAAGTGTCAGTATCGATCTTTCTAACACAATATTACTTGATGAGATTGTTTATATTAGTGAAGGTATGAATCTTGCTAGCCATGACAAAAAGTACCCAAGCGAATTTACTAAAGATGATTTAATATCTGAGGATCAAGATGAATTGCATCCAGTAAGATATATCGAAGGAAAAGATATAGGAACTTATCAAATTAGCCAAGTTAGATACTTAGAGTATGGCGAAAATCTACGCGCACCGTCCAAGATTAGAAGACCTACATTTCCAGAGCTTTATTCTCAAGTTCATATCGTTGTTGGTAAAACCAGTGGAATCACAATTGCTGAATCAGGAATATACAATAGTGAGAGCGTGAGAGTTTTAATCTCTTGGTTTAAGCTTAAAAATCTTAATAATAGATCTGTATCACAGGATTTAGTTGACTCTCATAGTAATAAATCCAAGAGATTTTCATTGCAATATATAGCTGCCATACTTAATTCTACTATTGGTCAATCATTTCTTAGATCGATTAGCAGTGGAACAAGGGATGATATTTTTTCTGATGATTTACGTCAAATTCCTGTCAAAAATATTACTCTTAGAAGACAACAGGCATTTATCGAACGAGTTGACAATCTTATTGCTTGGAACTGGGAGATTTATAATTGGAGAAATTTGGGATATAAGATTGATTTTAAATATGACAGTAATGAGCCAAAAATTAATATTGATTTCTTGCTCGTACTAGCGCAGATTAATCCTGTCAGTTGGAATTTTTTTAATGCTGAACCTCAGCGATTTGAAGTCATTGGCGATCGCAATGAGCAGATTTCCAGAGTTAAAATCAAAGATGGCAAACTGATTATTGGGCGTAATTCAGAGCTTTTACAATCAAATAGTCCATTAGTTTTGGAATATCTAAGGCGATATTTACCTCAATTTGAGAATAGAGGATGGAATTGGCAGAGACTGCTAACTGAAGGCAAAATTCCTAAGACTGATGCTGATATCGAAAGGGTGTTTGCAGAATGCGATCGCCTAACATCTGAGATTAGACAAAAAATAGAAGATATTCGCGACACTTACCAAGAGCTAGATGCAATGGTGAATAAGCTCTATGAGATCTAGAAACTTGCGATCGCCCTTTATTTATGAGCAAAAAACGGAAGCTACTAGATAGAAAAAATATTGACAGGAACTAAAAACGTCTCCTTTCACGACATGGTGACACTCATCGAAGCATTTGGATTTAGACTATCGCGCATCAACGGGAGTCATCATATTTTTATCCGTCCCGACATACCCGAACCAATCAACATCCAGAACTACGGAGGCAAAGCCAAACCCTATCAAGTCAAACAGTTTCTTCAACTCATCGAACAATACAACCTACAACTAGGAGACCACATAGTTTAAAATTTGGTGCTTTGAGAAAAAGCCCAGCAGGAAAGCATAGAATTTAGAAGCAAGAAACTGAGAATTAAGCGATGTCTAAGCCAAGTGGAAACCAAAAACGAACCGCAATCATATATTTCGGCGAGACAAGGCAAGATTATCTGAGATTGGTGCAAGAAAAAGGACATAGAGAGTTACTTGCCTACATCCAACCGTTACTGACAGCACAATTGCTAGAAGACCAACATCATGACGGATGCAGCGACCAAAGTCACTACACCGTGCAT
>JBDNJN010000266.1:0-3171 GCA_041687725.1 Pseudanabaena sp. | reverse complement strand
AGTTTCGCACTAAATCTGATGAAATTGGTGCTTTCCCTTATGAGACTAGTTGCTTAACTGTCTTTTTCCTCGTCGTTGAGCGGGATCATGCTAAACATGACCGTAAATCTGTGGCGAAAAATTAATGACACTAACCAAAAAGAATTTTGGCGCTGATCGGTGAATTATTTAGCCAACTACTTTTGTTAGAAGCTTGTCTAGATATTGGTGCAGCAGGAGCAACGGCGGCATTCCTCTTTCTTTTTGCATTAGCTCTTTTGCTTGAAAAGCGAGGTTTATTTGCCATATGTTTCCATACTTAATATTGAAGAATGCTATAGATTAAGATAATTTTGAGGTTTGTAAATAACTAAATTCAAAGTTATCTTAACCGCAATATTAACAAAATACAGCCTAGGGTTACTCCTTTTGAGTGCGCTTCGCGACAAAGCCAAAAAAAGCTTTGTGGATTTCCTATTCCAAATGAACGAAGTAATAAAACCAAACCTAAAAAGTAGTGGCGCACGACGCGCAGTATACACCAACACTTTTTGGGTTTTAAGTTTTCTTTTGCCTAACTATTGACAAAACCCCATGTACCTTTGCTATAGTAATTACCGCGCTAGTAAAGAGATTTTCAAAACGCACCGCGACTACATTGGGGTGTCGCCAAGTGGTAAGGCATCTGGTTTTGGTCCAGACATTCCGAGGTTCGAATCCTTGCACCCCAGTCAAAGTAAAAACAAAAAAGCTCCCCATTGGGGAGCTTTTTTGTCAACCAGAGAAATTATCTTTTTGTCCACGGATTTTAGCGAATACGCGCTCGGGAATCTCAATGCCCGCCGATCGCATAATTGTAGAAGTGTCCCATCGCATAAATGGGTTAGTCCGCTTTTCGAGTCCGATCGTAGTTGGCACGGTTGCTTCACCTCTTTGACGCATGGCTGTTGCTGTGATCATTCGTTCTTGTAAATCGAGATTATCGTGATCGACAGTCAGCGCAAATTTGAGATTACCCAGCGTATATTCATGGGCGCACCAGACACGGGTATCGTCGGGCAGTTGACGCAACTGATCAAGGGAGGCAAGCATTTGCGCGGGAGTGCCTTCAAACAATCTGCCACAGCCTCCTGCAAACAGAGTATCACCACAAAATAATTCGCCGCCTTCGTCTCCACTTGGTGCAAAGTAATAAGCAATATGTGCGTAAGTATGACCAGGGACAAAAAATACTTGAGCTTCGCGATCGCCAAAAGTAACGCGATCGCCGCTTTTTAAAAAAACTTGCATATTAGGAATGCGATCGCGATCTTTTTCACCGCCATAGACGATCGCCTTAGGAAATTTTTTGATCAGGGCTGAGTTACCACCGATATGATCGCTATGGTGATGCGTATTAAAAATTGCGACTAAATTTGCGCCTAATTCTTCTAATTTTTCTAATACAGGCTTAGCGATCGCGGGATCAACGACTGCTGCAATATTTTTGACAGGATCGTGGAGAACAAAAACGTAATTGTCGCTTAAAACTGCTAGACGGTAGATATTCATAAAATTGGTGATTTGAATAATGTCCAGATCCAGAGTATATCTCAATTAGCGAGAGGGTAAAGTGATAGTTATCAAGTTTGCTCTATTTCAGATACTTGTTCTGCTTCCCAATGACTAAGAATAATTGCATTCACACTGTTGCCAATAATATTAACTACAGTTTTAAATCCATCAGTTAGACGATCAATTCCTGCGACTAAGGCGATCGCCTCTAAGGGTAATCCTGATGCAGAAAGCACGGTAGCCATAGTAATTATTGCTGAACCAGGAACTCCAGGCGTGCTAAAGGAAACCAGCAGGCTGCTAACAGCGATCGCCGTTAATAGAGAAGGAGTTAAGGGGATCTGATAAATTTGAGCAACAAATAAAGCATTAAATCCTTGTAAGATTGCCGCGCCATCTCGCTTAAGAGCAGTACCTAAAGGAATTGCAAAACTAGCGATTTCTTTGCGTAATCCATAGTTCTCTTGAATATTTTGCAACACTACAGGTAGAGCCGCATTAGAACTAGCTGTGCCAAATGCTAAGGTGATCGCCTCCGAAAGACTACGCAAGAACCTGATGGGATCGGCTTTGAGAAGAAATAGGGCAAGCATATCTAAGCAAAGCATGATCGAGGAGGCGATCACTAAACCCAAAACATAGAGAAATAATTTGGCAACTAATTCTAGTCCTTGAGTAGCGATCGTCGAACTCATTAGAGCGAACACTCCCAAAGGCGCAACATACAAAATGATAGATAGAGTCTTTTCGCTGATGTGATAGATGCTTTCAATTAGTTCCACAAATGGTTTTGCTTTGTCTTTAGCAAGCTGGACTCCAATGCCCAACAAGACTGCTGAAAAAATGATTTGCAATAGATTGCCTGTACTGAGCGCTTCTAATGGATTTACGGGAATTAAGCTAACTAGCCAAGATATGAGAGAAGGTGCTTCCGAAATCTTGATACTGCCAGATGCTGAAAAGCCCGTCATACCAGTACCTGGTTGTAAAACATAAGCAGTACCTATACCTACACAAAGCGCGATCGAGCTAGTAATCAAGTAACTTGTCATTAACTTGATTGTATATCTGCCAACTTGTCCAGCCCCTTGAATTTGGTTTAATCCCATGATTAATGAAGAAAAAACAATGGGAACGACTACAAATTGAATTAGCCTTAAAAAAGATTCACCAACTGGAGCCAAAAAACTTTGATTAATTAGTTCGATATTCTCAGGAAAAGCCGTATTTAGTAAAGTTCCAAATGCAACTCCAACTGCCAGTGAAAGTAAAATAAATGTAGATAAATTCATATTTCAAATTGCCAACTTAAAAACCGCTATAAAAAATTTGTTATCAAATAGTGACGATCCCCGCATAAATTAGCTTACTCGCTTGGAAAAGAAAGTCCAAAATGAACGGAGATCGCTGCTCACAGAGCATTTAAAAAAGATCTGACACGAAGCACTAGCATTCTTTTGTAGGTTGACGATAGCGATTGTTATATAATCAATTCTGCGTAAGACCTCAATAAACGCTGAGAGCAAAAAATATGGCTATGACAAAGCCCGTCAATGAATATACGCATCAAGATATTTTCCCAAAAAAGGCTAGGTGGGAGCGGGAACCTTCTTAGCCGCTTTAGCCCGAATTAGATCT
>JBDNJN010000265.1:0-33693 GCA_041687725.1 Pseudanabaena sp. | reverse complement strand
CTTTAGCTTTGATTTGTAAGCCAATATTTTCATCTAGGTTCGCTAAAGCTTCTAGACTCATGGCAAGCATCGCCCGACAGCGATTGGACATTACCTGTAATTCGCCTAGGTAGGGCGATGGCGGATAAGGAAAAAGCTTAATCGCAATTTCACCAAGATTTTCGGCATAATCGCCAATCCGTTCAATATCGCGAATCAGTTGCATCAAAGCGCTCAGTAGTCTCAGATCGCGAGCAACTGGCGCTTGTAATGCAATCAAGTTGTTACAATCAGTTTCAATTTGGTGATAGATTTGATCGATTTTTTTATCTTGGACATGGATACGGATAGCTGATTCAAGATCTCGCTCAAATAAAGCCGCATGAGCCAAAAGAAATGAGTTTTCAACAAGTGCACCCATTCGCAAAGAATCTTGTTCTAGTTGGTGCAATTGGCGTTCAAATTCACTTCTTGTACGTTTTTGACTTAGAGCTAAAGCTTCAGGCATGGATTCCCGCCAAATTGAATAGAAAGTATAAAAGACTGAAAAAATGCTTCCCTTTAAATTAGCATTCAAAAACGAGGAAATTCTGCGGATTGTGAAGAATATTATTTTTTAAATTTTCTTCTCGGTTTCAAGCAGTAGTTGATTGAGTTAGCTCACAGGTTATAAGTTGCCGATCGCCACTACAATCCCCATTTAATAAAATCAACGTGGATGAAGAATTTTGCTCAAAGCCAATCTGTTCGTAAAACTTTTGTTGATGAGTGGTCATTAAATAAACGCGCTCAACATCGCAAACATTGGGATGAGCCAACACCGTCTGCACTAACTTCCGCCCCAAGCCTGCGCCACGATAGTCGGGATCGATCACTACATCCCAGATGGTCGCTCGATAAACGCCGTCACTGATGGCGCGAGCATGTCCGATTAAGCGATCGCCATCCCACACTGTGACCACTGGTTTGGAGTTAGAAATGGCGATCGCCATTCCTGCTAAGGTGCGTTCTTTTGCCCAAAATGTTCCCAATCTAAATAGGGCTTGTAATTTCTCTAAATCAATTTCTTCTTGGCGATCGCTAAAGCGAATGTGACGATGATCCATCTGATTAAACTTCCGTATTTGTTAACCAATTTTGAATACAGCGCTTTGCGCTGTCATAAAACCCAGAGAAATTTTTGAAAGTGCCGCTTCGCGGCACTTTCAAAAATTTCTCTGTACCTCATTCAAGCCTCAATAGACTGTAAGGCTTATTAAGGTTTACATAGTAGCGATCGCGCCAATGTATCTATTTTTGCTACATTCTCAAAAAAATAAAGGGCGCTTCGCGCCCTTTATTTTTTTGATTTTTTATTTTACTTGCCAAGGTTCAGGCAAATAAACTTTCTTGGCTAAGCCAACAGCGCGTAGCACATATATCACGCCCCAAGTTGGATCGATTTCCCACCATTTCAAACCAGAACGCGCTGACTTAGGAAAAGCATGGTGATTGTTGTGCCAGCCTTCGCCGTAGGTCAAAATTGCTGCCCACCATAGGTTTGTCGAATGATCGGAAACTTCCGAAAAGTTTTTGTATCCCCATTTGTGACAAGCGGAATTAATCAGCCAAGTGCTATGCCATAGGAATACTGAACGTACAGCCACGCCGTAGACCAAGAACGACGCGCCAAGACCAGAGAAAACTTTTTCGCCAATGACATAAAGCAATACTGCGAGAGGCACTTGCAACAGCAAGAAATAAATATCTAAAAATTTGTAGTAAGCATCGTTGGCGAGATCGGGCGCAAATTTGCAATAATTTGAGCGCTGAAAATGTTCAGGCTTAGAGTACATGATCCACATTATGTGACTCCACCAAAAACCTTTATTTGCGGAATAGGGATCTTTTTGATTGTCTTCTGTAAAACCGTGATGCTGACGATGTCCGCCCACCCAAAATACGGGACCACCTTGCAGAGCCAAGGCTCCAATTGTGGCGATGATATATTCCAACCACTTCGGCACTTGAAAGCTGCGGTGGCTAAGTAGTCGGTGGTAGCCTAAGGTAATGCCAATGCTGCCAAACAACCAATGGAGGAAAACTGTAAGAATCACAGCTTGCCATGAGAAGTAAAAAGGGGCAGCTAAGGCCGCAATATGAAAAGCACTGAAAAAGGCAACATTCGTCCAGTTCAGCTTGTCTTCAGTTGGGATAGTTTCAGTAGTGGCGGTCATGAAATAACAACTTAGATTGTGGTGGGGGAGACAGTGGTGATGATATGCAAGTATCACTTACAGTTATATTAAGTTTAACTGCTTTTTAAGTAATAATGCAAGTATCACTTGCAAATCACCTCAATGGTACATGATCTCATGACTGTATCTCGAATTCCTACTCGCCAACGTATAGTGAATACAGCACTAGAGTTGTTTGCTAGCAAAGGAATTACCGATACAACTACTCGCCAAATCGCAGATTTTGCTCAGGTCAATGAAGTAACTTTATTTCGACATTTTGGGAATAAACATGGTTTGTTGCTAGCCGTATTGCAAGAATGTCTGCAAAAATATTTAGTGTTGGCTCAAGTGGGAGAGTCACTCATGGTGTCGGATATGTCTAGTCAGAGTGATTTACGCAGGTTTCTGAAATATTATATCCAAAGTTCTTTGCGGGCGATCGAAAGTGTGCCTGAACTAATGCGATCGCTTGTCGGTGAAGCAGGACAATATCCTCTCGAAAGTCGTCAAGCTCTGGCTCAAGGAATTAATCAAGTCAATCAAACGATCGCCACCGCAATCCATGATGTGCTGATCAATTCGCGTCTGCAATATTCTTTGCCACCGATTAAGCTCGCCAACTTATTAAATACTTGCATTTTGGGTTACACCGTCATCACCTTGACTAGCGATGTGCAAGCAATTTGGAGCGATCGCGATGAGTTTGTGAATACACTTGTGGAAATGTTTGTCCAAGAGGTAATCCCAACTGTCCAAGCCCGATCAATTATGGATATTCCTGCGGAGACCGTCCGCGAAATTCTGTTACAAGCGAAAAAATGTGGGGCAAAAGACTATGCGATCGCCTATCTATTATTTGGTGCAGGGATGATGGCGCTTGATATTACGCGCTTGCGTGTAAAAGACTATCAAATTCAAGCGAATCATGGGATTTTACGCACTCAAGAATCTAATACGGATGGGCGATCAGTACCACTTAATCAAAAAATTCTTGGTCATCGCTACGGTTCGGCAACTAATAATCCTCTCAGCGCCTATCTTAAGACCCGAAAAAATGATCTTAAAAATGATTTAAAGCAACTTAAAAATCATAAAGACAATCCTGAAAGTATTGATGATGTTGAGTCGATGTTTTTTAGTGGCGATCGCCAACCCTTGTCTTTGAGAGAGATCGAACAACTTTGGGAGCGTTGGACACAGCCCTATCGCAATCTCGATGATTCACCCCTGACAATTGATCAAGCGCGGCATACTTGGGGCATCGAAATGCTAGCGCGGGGCATTGACGTTGATAGCTTTTGCATAATTAGTGGCCTCAAAGCCAAGGAATTGCAAGCTTATCAAATTCGCCTTAATCAGAAATTAGCCATTGATCAAGCGATCGCCCTTGACTCTTAAAATCAAAAAAGAGAAGGCGGCGCAGAACGCCGCCTTCTCTTTTTTGATTTTAAGCTCTCTAACTTAGTGTATAATTCGGGCGTTTAATATATTCAGCGCGTTAGATACGGAGTATCTTTTTTTGAGAGGCAAACAGGTTGTCATTATCGGCGTTCAGATCGGCATCTCCAATTGAAGTTTTGGGTAGAAAAGCAAAGTGAGAGTTCCCCTAGACTGTTACCGCATCCTTGGTTTGACACACCTATCAGGGCTAGATAAAATTCATCAAGCCCATCGAGATCGCTTGCTCTCTATGCCAAGGCGAGAATATTCTGATGCGGCGATCGCCTCTCGCAAGCGCATTATTGATAAGGCTTATGAAACTCTGAGCGATCGCAGTACAAGTGCAATTAGTGCTGTAGATGAGCCAGATAGCGATCGGCCAGTTTTAACCATGCCGCCTCAGGTTGAAGCTGACGAAAAAGACTTTGCAGGGCTATTGCTGATTTTGTATGAACTCGGCGAATCCGAGAAAGTTCTTGCCCTCGCCAAGCCCTATTACGACCCTGACGAAGCCGAGCATCAGTCCGCCCGAATCTCCCCTCATGATCCCGATTTACTCCTCTCTGTATCGCTTTCTTTCCTAGATCTTGGTCGCGAATATTGGAAACAAGGACAATATGAGGCTGCGGCAACATCATTAGAATCGGCTCAAGAAATTTTATTGCGCGAAGGATTATTTCTCAGTATTCGTAGCGAAATCCAAGCCGATCTATTTCGTCTCCGTCCCTATCGCATCCTCGAATTGTTGGCAACCCCTGACAATCACACTGAAGAACATCGCAAAGGTATGGCACTTTTGCAAGAAATGTTGGATGCGCGACGCGGCATTGATGGCTCAGGTAATGACTATTCCAGCCTTGGTATTGATGATTTTTTGCGGTTTATTCAGCAATTACGCAGCTACATGACCGCGATCGAGCAGCAAACTTTGTTTGAAGACGAAGCGCGTCGTCCGTCTTCGGTTGCGACTTATTTGGCGGTATATGCCTTAATTGCGCGTGGTTTTTCACAACGCCAGCCCGCCCTGATTCGTCGGGCTAAGGGCTTGCTAGTTAAGCTCAGCGCCAAGCAGGATATTTATTTAGAGAAAGCAGTATGTGCTTTGTTGCTCGGTCAAACTGAAGAGGCGAGTATAGCGATCGAGCAGAGCAGTGAAGACGATCAGATTGCTTTTATTCGTCAAAATTCTGAAGGTGCGCCCGATCTACTGCCTGGTCTATGCCTCTATAGTGAGCGGTGGATGCAAGAAGAGGTATATCCCCATTTCCGCGATTTGATGAGCCAAATCGTCTCGCTCAAGGACTATTTTGCTGATGAGCAGGTACAAGCATATCTTGAAGAATTGCCGAATACAGGGCTGTCATCGGAATGGACTTCGCCTGTGGGTGGCGTGTCACCAGCATCTTTAGATGATACACCGCCCCTAAGTCGTAGTTTTGATGCCAATCCTGCGAATAGCAACATCGCTGAGCCAAAACTATCTAACTATGCACCTGAAACACCTAATCGTTTTCAGCGTTCTGTGAATCCTGCGATCGAGCGATCGCCTTATCCCAATGCTAATAACGGCAGTGGCAATCTATCGCGAGATCTGCCTAGCTCTCGCCGTAATGTACAGCCCAGCAGAAACATTAATGAAGATGTTAAAGAAATTAAACGCCCTTCTCAGAGCCGCGTATCAAGTCAAGCATCTCCATCGAAACGAAAATTTAACGTCGGTCGTTTAGTCGCGGTAGTTGCTTTGGCGATCGCCCTGCTAGGTGGTTCTATTTGGCTAGTTGTTTGGGCCTTTCGCTCCTTGAGTGGTTCACCGCGTCCAGATGCGTTAACCCTAGAAAAACCGATCGCAACTTTAGTGCAAGCAATTAAAGAAAACAATTCAGTACCAGTTGCTCAGCCAGGTCCATTAGAAAAAGAGACTGCGACTAAAGTAATCGAGGCATGGCAAGCAACTAAATCAAAGGCGTTGGGAAACACCTATGAAGATAATCTTTTAGAAGAAATTTTGATCGATCCCGCTCTCAGTGATTGGAAGGGACGCACTAAAGAACTCAAGGCGAGTAATTCCTATTTGCAATACCAAACTAAATCTAGCGAAGTCGATAAAGTTGTAGCTGATGGTGATAGCAAGGCTAAAGTAGTTGCCAAAATTTCTGAGTCGCGCAATTACTTTAATAATGGCGAACTCGATCGCAGTGCATCAAAAGATGATGCCAGCTACACGGTTGAGTATGACTTGGTGAAAAAAGATAATAAATGGCTAATTAGGGAAATGTTAGTTTTTAACTAAAAAAAGGGCGCGAAGCGCCCTTTTTTTAGTTCTTTAGTTAGTTAGAAGTCTTCTGGTGGTGTATCGTCGTCCTCATCTTCAGGCTCGATTTCTTCAGGAACGACCTTAGTCGCCGAAACCGCTACGCCTGCGGATAGTTTTTCGCGGATCTGCTTTTCGATATCTTGAGCAAATTCTGGCTTGTCTTCCATATACTTGATCGTGTTGTCTCGCCCCTGTCCGATGTTGTCGCCTTGGTAGCTATACCACGCGCCCTTACGCACGATAATGCTCATTTCTTCGGCAAGATCGACCAAACAGCCGACGGCAGAAATGCCTTTACCGAAAATAATGTCAAATTCAGCAATGCGGAAAGGTGGCGCAACTTTATTTTTGGCGACTTTAACCTTGGCGCGAATCCCGTATTCTTCCGTACCTTTCTTTAGGGTTTGGATACGGCGAATATCTAGACGGACTGAGGCGTAAAACTTCAGCGCTGTTCCGCCTGTTGTGACTTCGGGGCTACCATAGGTCACGCCAATTTTTTGGCGTAATTGGTTCAAGAAAATGACGATACAGTTCGATCTGCCGACATTAGCAGTAATTTTGCGTAGGGCTTGACTCATCAAACGTGCTTGCAAGCCAACGTGGGACGCGCCCATTTCACCTTCGATTTCAGCACGAGGGACAAGAGCCGCCACTGAGTCGATCGCAATGATATCCACTGCCATCGATCGCACGAGGTTATCGACAATTTCTAAAGCCATTTCGCCTGAGTCGGGCTGAGAAATTAGCAAGTTATCAATGTCAACGCCCACAGCCGCCGCATAGGTGGGATCGAGCGCATGTTCGGCATCGACGAATGCGGCAATGCCGCCGCGTCTTTGGACTTCGGCGATCGCGTGCAGCACTAGGGTAGTTTTACCTGAGCTTTCTGGTCCATAGACTTCAATTACCCGTCCTTTGGGTAAGCCGCCGCCAAGGGCAAGATCGAGTGGTAAGGCTCCGCTAGGAACGGTTTCAACGCGCATATTTGTGGCATCACCCAGACGCATGATCGCGCCTTTGCCATGATCTTTTTCGATCTTTTGCATGATTGCATCGAGAGCCTTTTTCTTCTCGGCGCTGATGCTAGCTTTTGCGGCTTGAGCCTTTGCCGATTGGGCGATCACAGACTTATCAACTTGACTGTTTGCCGCCACAGAGGAGTTTTTCGCCATTACCGTTCGAGGTTTAATTCGTCTAATACATCTGCATTATTATGACACTAAGGCTCCTAAGTTTAATGTGTTGAGATGGATCGCGCGATCGCTACCAATTAAGCAAAGACCCAAAAAGATGTGGCGCACGCTGCGCGTGCGCCACATCTTTTTGCCTACCTAATTAAAAAATTGAACATTTGTCAAAGTCTAGTGTCAGAATTAGAATAACTAAGTTCTATTTAGCGGTTTACCATTATGTCTTCGGAACATCCACCAGTTATGTTGGTGGACGGCTATAACGTGATTGGGCTGTGGCGACACTTGCAGACGATGAGAGATCTGCAAGGGTTTGACATTGCGCGATCGCATTTAACTGAGACGATGGTCAACTTTAGCGCTTATCACGGTTATAAAACGACGTTAGTATTTGATGCTTATGTGCAGGCGACACCTGCGAAGGCTGAAAAGATTACAAAAAATCTAAAATTATATTTCACCGATCATAACGAAACTGCGGATACTTACATTGAGCGTCAATGTGGCAAATACCGACGCGATCCGCTCAGGCATTTAAAACGGATTATTGTCGTCACTTCCGATCGCGCTCAGCAACTTACCGCCGTGGGCTTCGGGGCTGAATGGTTATCGGCAACTGCATTTGAACAAGAGGTAGAGGCGACTTTGCGATCGGTGCAAAGTCGCCAAAAGAATCAAAAGGCAAATACGAATACTTTATTAGGCAATCGTATTGATAGCGCTACCAAAGCTCAATTAGCCAAATGGCGAAATAGCCTCAACTAATCGCCATTTTAAGCTTTTTAGAACAAGAAGTATCGCTGTGCCATTGGTAATACCGACGCAGGTTCACAAGTTAACAATTCCCCATTGGCTCTCACTTCATAGGTTTCCGAATCAACTTCCATATGGGGTAATGCATCATTCAGCTTCATATCGAGCTTATTAATATTACGAGTTCCTTTGACTGGGAGAACTTGCTTCTTCAAGCCTAATTGATTAGGAACATCGCGTTCCATCCCAATTTGCGACATAAAGGTGAAAGAGGTTTGCGCGATCGCGCCGCCATAACTGCCAAACATCGGACGCATATACACAGGCTGAGGCGTAGGAATACTGGCATTTGCATCGCCCATCTGTGACCACGCAATAAAGCCACCCTTAATCACTATTTCAGGTTTAACACCAAAAAAAGCAGGATTCCAGAGAACTAAATCGGCGATTTTACCAATTTCAATGGAACCCACATATTCCGAAATACCGTGAGTAATCGCAGGATTAATCGTGTACTTCGCAATATATCGTTGAGCGCGAAAATTATCAGCACGGGTTGCTTCACTACTAGAGAGAACACCGCGCTGCACTTTCATTTTATGCGCCGTTTGCCATGTGCGAATAATCACTTCACCGACCCTTCCCATTGCTTGCGAGTCAGAGGCAATCATACTGAATGCACCGAGATCATGGAGAATATCTTCAGCAGCGATCGTTTCGCGGCGGATACGGGATTCGGCAAAAGAGACATCTTCAGGAATGTTCGGATCGAGATGGTGACAGACCATCAGCATATCGAGATGTTCGTCTAAAGTATTTAAAGTGTAAGGGCGGGTGGGATTAGTAGAAGAAGGGAGGACGTTTAACTCACCGCAAACTTTGATGATGTCGGGAGAGTGACCGCCGCCCGCTCCTTCAGTGTGGTAGGTGTGGATGGTGCGCCCTTTGAAAGCTGCGACCGTATCTTCCACAAAACCCGCTTCATTGAGTGTGTCAGTATGGATGGCGACCTGAATATCGTAATTCTCGGCTACGCTCAGACAGTTATCAATCGTGGCAGGATTCGTTCCCCAGTCTTCGTGAAGTTTTAGCTTCATTACGCCAGCTTCGACCTGCTCAATCAGCCCTTCGGGTTGACTGCAATTGCCTTTGCCCGCAAAGCCTATATTCATCGGAAATGCATCGGAAGCCTGAAGCATACGGCTGATATTCCAAGGACCAGGTGTGCAGGTAGTGGCATTGGTTCCAGTGGCTGGGCCAGTGCCTCCTCCGATCATAGTTGTTACACCAGATGCGATCGCAACTTCGATCTGTTGTGGACAGATGAAATGGATATGGGTATCAACACCGCCTGCGGTGAGAATGCGACCTTCTCCTGCGATGATTTCCGTACCAGGACCGATAATGATATTCACATTGTCCTGAACATAAGGATTTCCTGCTTTACCGATCGCAATAATTTTGCCATCTTTAATGCCTACATCTGCCTTGACCACGCCCCACCAATCAAGAATCAGCGCATTCGTAATCGCCACATCGACGGCTCCATTTGCATTAGTAATTGGGGATTGTCCCATTCCGTCACGAATTACTTTGCCGCCGCCAAATTTGACTTCATCGCCGTATGTCGTATAGTCGCGTTCCACTTCGATGAATAATTCTGTATCGGCAAGACGGACGCGATCGCCAACTGTTGGCCCATAGGTTTCCGCATAAGCGCGGCGAGACATTCTGTAACTCATTGGAGTTTCTCCTTAGTTAATTTATCGGGTGTTTGAGAAATTTCACGAAGACAATCAGCAAATTTTTTTAGGGAATCATTGCGGTTGAGCGTTTCAATATTTATGTTAATGAATTCTGAAACGCGATCGGCTATGTTCTCAGCATATTCATTTTTATCTATATCCTTGGGTTTGAGTTTAGGATTTATTTTCTCGATAATTTTACGAGAAAAATTCACCAGATATTCTTTTGCATTCTTTCCTCCTCTCTCTGCTTCTACAATTAAATCAGTTTTACCCAATTGATATTTTTGAGCGAACTTAATCCAATTTTTGTCTTGTCTCATAATCTCATCATTATCCCTTTTAAAATAACAACAAATACCCAAGCAATCAACTAATAGCCAAGCCTCAAGCTCTTGACACATATACAACAGCATTATTTTTTCTGGTATTTGGCTAACTACTTCGCTAATTTTATTAACGTGAGAATTAGATTCATTTTTTCTTTGTGCTTGAGATTGAATGCCATCATGATCAAGCAAGAAAATCACTAAGTCATCTTGTTTTAAATAAGTAGTAACAGCTTTATTTAAACCACCATCTATACGAGCGACTGTATTATAGGCACTTTTACTAGATATACTAATTGAAATTTCTATGTTATGGAATCTAGATATTTTATTTGCAAGCGATTGGACAACTCGGCTATCCGTGTCTGATTCAGGAGTCCAGATGCGAACTTTTGCCATATTAGTTTGCCAATACCTCTTGAAGAAGGTTGCTATGATAAATAGCGTTCCCAATCCCAAAATCTTGCATCCAATCCTGAAGTCCATCACAATCTTGACTTAATTTATCCAAGCCTATTGCTTCAGTACCTGATTCAGGATGTTTTCTTACTAAAATCACCGAGACATCGTTCGCTATATCCTCTAAATTAAAGCAATCAAGCAATTGTGAACTATGGGTTGTAATAACCACCTGAGCTTTTTGGGATAATCTTTTTAGGATAGAAGCAAGATCCGTAAGAATGGCAGGATGCAAATTCCTTTCTGGTTCTTCAATAGCAATTAGAGTAGGGAGGTGAGATAAGTATAATAAAGAAATATATCCAATCATGCGTAGAGTTCCATCTGACAAGTTCCTGAAAGGTATCTCTGAACCATTCGACTCTATCACTTTAATATCTCTTGTATCTTTCTTTTGTTCTCTGACAACTAAATTCACATTTAAGTATCTTCTTACTTCGTCGGCAATTTCGATGAACGTTTGGTTATTTTTATCTGTTGCCCATCTTTGCAGTAGACCTTTTAGCTGATAACCATATATATCAAGAATGTTAGGATTGTCCGCAAAAGTTGGACTTCTTGAAGCCATAAACTTACCGTAACTTCTCATGCTTTCAGGGTCTAGATCGTAAAATTCCCAATGTTTTATGAACTCTGCAACACTTAAGGTTATCGGTTTAATGCCAAAACTACCTGTGGAAGAAAGCGCTATAGTATCGGGTGTAGCGCGATAAATTTGTTTGCCTCCTCGATTATCTTCGTCTCGAACTTCACCTTCTCCCCTAATTACAGAGATAATTTGAGTTTCGCCAATTTTAAGATTTTCAGATAGAATCACAAGATTTTCCTCAACCTCTCTCTCTAATATTAAGTTAAGGGAGTAATCAACCTCTTGTTTATCCTGTATTAATACCTGAAAAAATATTCCAACGGAATTTTGGCTTTCCCTAATGTCATTTTCTATATGTCGTGATGGGAAAGTTTTACCCTGTTTGATTATCTCTCTCAATATGTTTAAAGATTCTAGGCAGCTAGACTTGCCGCTAGAGTTAGCACCTACAATGATGGTTAGATTTCTGAAATTCAGATGGACATCACCCAAACTTTTAAAATTCTTGATGTGAGCGCTTTTGAGAACAGGAGACATTTGCGTTGACTTTTTTATGGATTACAGATTGTTTTAGTATAAATTAGGGATTACTTTTCTGAATGTCAAGTAATTGCTTTCCCAATGGTTTTAAGTATTTGCAATATTTCATATAGATCGTTACCATGACGCATCAATGTATACTCATCGGAAAGCGCGTAATTAGGTTTATGTTGTGAATCGAGTTTGAGAAAGATAAAATTGCTGCCATTTGTGACCATCCCATAAACAGTTTGTGATGGATTGGGATGAGCAAGCATATAGGCAAGGGCTTGAGGAATTCCTTTTTGTAGAGAGACTCCCACTTGCTTTGATTCAATTACCAATATCCAAAATTGATCTTGGAGAACTAAAACATCGATTTTGCCGCGAATTGTGAGATTATCGTCCTTGACTGCAACTTTGATGGATTTCTCGGCGACAGAATAGAATGGATCTTGATAAAATCCTGCTATGTCCAGAAGTGGTGACACCACAACCATTTTCACCATTTCCTCTAGCATTAAGCGCTTAGATAAATGAAGATAATTGGTTTTGATGCGGTCTAATTGTTCTTTTTCCCTAGCATTGATTTCTGTTTGAAGGTTTTGCCATTCTGGGAAAAAGTCGGCGCGATCGCATAGAGTCAAATTAAAAGACTTTTCAAGATCGTAGATGGTCAATTTTTCCGCAGCAAATATTGTAGACATAGTTCAAGCCTTTCTAATTTTAACTATCCAATTTGCCTTCAACTAGAGCATTAAATCCATAGACCTCGCGACTGCCCACATAGGCGACTAGATTAATCTCTTTCTCATCCCCTGGTTCAAAACGGATCGAAGTCCCCGCAGGAATATCGAGATGCATTCCTTTTGCGCGATCGCGATCAAAAATTAAGGCGCGATTAGTTTCATAAAAATGATAATGCGAACCAACTTGAATCGGGCGATCGCCTGAATTGCCAACTTTTAAAGTTAGACAATCTCGCCCAGCATTCAATTCGATGTCACCATCTTGAGCAATTATTTCACCAGGGATCATAATTTTGTCTCCATTATTTAAGAGTTTAGCTTTTGTGGCTGGCAATGTTCTAGTTTATTTGCTAGGAGCGCAATTTGTTCTGTTGCCATTGCTGGCGATAGAGTAGCTCTAACTGATTACCACATTTCATAAAAAGTTTGCTTTGCTGATCTTGGAGTGCTAAAAATAAACGATGAAACGCTGATGTAAAAATCGCAATAACTAAACCTGTGGCAGTTGTAATTAAAGCTTCACCAATACCTTGAGTTAGTGATCCTGATTTAGTATTCGCCGCCACATCACCAATTTTGAGAGAACCAAATGAAACTATAAGCCCTGTGATTGTTCCTAACAAGCCTAGCAAAGGCGCGAGCGTAATCGCTGCTTCTAGCAATTTTTCACCCTTAAGCATTCCTGCTAATTCTTCATCGGCCGTACTTTCGAGGGCAAGGCGAAAAAGCTCAGGATCGGGATCTTCTAGGGCTAGGGGCGCATATAAAAAACGCCCAACAGGAACTTTTAAAGAATGTTCGGCTGTGACCATAGCTAGTTTTAAGTCTTGACGGGCGATCGCCAAAATGTTCTCAGCAGTTTTTTGCTCTTGCTTGAGGACATCAAACCAAAAAATCAAACGTTCCATGATTCCCGCTAGGGCAAATACTGATAGGAGCATGAGTGGGTACATGACCACCCCACCCGCCTTGATCAACTCAATCACTTGGGGTTAACTCCTTTTCTTCACTTGGAATTGACTCTTTTTCTTCGCGTTCTCGACTGAGTTTATTGATCAGTGATAGGACTTTGACACCGCGCTCAAAGGATTGATCTTCAATGAAGGTAACTTCAGGGACGCGGCGCAATGATAGTCTCTGTCCAACTTCACGTTTAATGAAGCTAGTTGCCGAGGCTAGCGCTTCCATGGTTTGTTGTTTTGCTTCTTCAGTACCGTAAATACTGACAAAAATTTTCACATGTTGAAGATCGCCTGATAATTCGGCATCGGTTACGCTGACCATGCCCATACCAACGCGATCGTCTTTAATATCTTTCAGCAACATATTGCTGACTTCTCGCTTAATTAATTCGGCGACACGAGCAACTCGTCTTGTAGTAGCCATAGATTTGTACTTACACAGTAAACTTTAAGGGAATTGAGCTTTTGGAGATTATTGTCTCTAGAGTGAATGTGAGGCGATCGCGCATTGAGGAGCTATGCTAAGCGATGTCCAGTCCTAGCATAGCTCTTAATACTAGGGATACGCCAATAAATCCACTCACGATCGCTGTAATCATCGCGATCGCGGTTACAGGTTTTTTGAGCAATGGAATAATCGGGGCAATTACCACAGACAGAACACCGCCAATGATTAGCGCTAAAAATTGGGGATATCGAAGCAGATTTTGGATGAAGTTTTTCATGGGTAAGTTAGTTTAATAATTGTACAATCTGATAATTTCACAAATAATCTTTTAAAACGATTCTTAAAAAGTTATTTGGTTTGGCTTAGAGTGAGCAGCGTTGTAGTTACGGTGGATTACATTGTCGGACAAAACCTTTGTCAAAACCTCTGGATGCGTATCCCAGTTTAATAAACCTGCAATTCCCATAAACAAACCAAACGCGGCAGGAACCATTGCTGCACCATAGAGCCAGCCTTTTTGGGTGAGTGATGTCATAGCGAGCATGGCGATCGCTAAGGCAAATGCTGCTTCTGACAAGTCAAACTGATCATCATGGACATTCAGTTGTTCGTATAAAGCCTCGGTATTCTTTGCCTGTTGCTCCAGTTTATCTTTGTCTCGATCTTGCTTAGCGGCGATCGCTGTATACCTAGCAATTTCTTTATCATACTCAGCACGAATTTTAGTCGGCTGCGACTTAGCCTGTAACTGTAATTGAGTAATAGTTGATTTGGCGATCTCTGACCGCAAATTACGAGCTTGATAAAATGACCAAGTATCAATGCGATCAGCCTGCGCTTTTTGCATTGCTTGTACTACATTGTCGCTTTTGACTTTGCAGATGCCCATGAAGGTCACAAACAAAACTACGGTGATCGCGACGTAATTATTAAGTTGATTCTTTTTTTGTTTCTTTTTCTCTGGGTGAGGATCGCCTGCTATTTCCTCCACATTTTTCTCCTCATCTTCATTATTTTCTTCAATAACATCAAGAATGTCTGATGATTCCATAATGTTTCGCAGTGTTTTTTGTGAAAACATTTTTTAAATTGAAGTGTGAAAAGTATCAACGATACTTTTCACACCTCAATTTCTTCAGCCATTAATTATAGGACAACGTGATGGGCAATCTAGCTGTCAAAATAAACTAAGGAATGAAAAACAAATAAATTATGCATTTGAGCTGATAAGCTGATACACATTTAAATTTCCAAGTCGATCCTCTTACTGTAAGGGTTTCAGGGAGCAAATCATGCAACTTAAAGGCACATCAGCTTATCAAGTACAGATTGATGGTTTAGGCTATTCCAGTCTATTTAGCTTATTTATTTTTCATTACTAAGCGCATAAGCAGATAGTTAACAGAGATAAAATCACAAAAAATTAAGCTTGAAAACTTGATTATAAAATTAGTTGGCTTGCTTGACGAAAATTACGATTGCGCGGTAATTTGGACACTAAACATACTTGTACTATCTGCAATTGAATCCTGAGTTATGCTGCGTAGTCTTTGGTGTAGACGGTAGTCGAAAGCTTACCTGTTGACATTCGGAGTTTCGTTAATGCAAGACTATTGAGGAGATTGTGTTTTGAGGTCAATAGTGAGCCAATCAAGGTTGCATTGTTGCCGTTGAAGTACTTGGCATTGAACCACTAAAAAATGAGTTTTGTAGATATGGAACTAAAGATCAAACCAATTGTTAACGGTTTATTCCATGCAACAATCACTCAGGAAGGATTTGAAGCAACAGCAGTTGGTCATACCAAAGATGAGGCGACAATGAAAGCCCTTGAGCGGCTGAAGCGAGAAATTGAAATTTCTTGTAAAGCTGAAGTTTTCGTTACAGAAAATGATGGCAATGGTTTGGAAGACATAGAAGATTCATTTGATATTGATGAGCAGAAGCTATACAGTGGAGAATTTCTTAATGATGAGGCATGGAAAGGATTAGAAGAAGAAGTCCAAAAATTGGCAATACAGGTTGCAAAAGTGGCTCTCAAAGCTGCGCTGCATTATGCTGTCAGAGCTTCTATTGGCGGTTCGACTGGTGGGCTATTTTTTTGAAAAACGATCGCAGATGAACGCAAACGTTAGACAGCCACAGCGAGTTTGACTTGCAGTTCTTGTTTTCTTTATCTTGCTCTTCATAAAAAACAAATGCATAAGTTAATTGCTTTTCATTCCTAACGGTCTTGCTTCGCACACTCGCTAGCTTTTGACATTCCCCTCGAGTCACTGCGACGGGGATTCCTGATTCAGCGAGACAACTTACCAACTAGACTTACATCTAATTGGCAGAGGTCGAACTCTCCACAGGCGTATTGAATTTGGGTATGCCCTACCCTATTTAAACCAAGAGCCAAAATATTCAGTGCAGCATTATGATCTCGATCAAGTACACAGCCACATTTACAAACATGAGTACGGGTACTTAGAGTCTTCTTAACCAATGTTCCACAACTTGAGCAATTCTGGCTTGTATAGTGAGGCGGCACTGCAATCGTGACTTTACCAAACACCTTGCCAAAATACTCAACCCATTGTCGAAACATTGACCAGCTTGCATCACTGATGCTCTTTGCTAACTTATGATTCTTAACCATATTCCGCACTTGCAAGTCTTCGTAGGCAATCAGGTCGTTAGACCGAACTACGCACCTCGCAGTTTTTACTGCAAAATCTTTACGCTGCCTACTGACTTGTAAATGCTTTTTTGCTAATCGCTTAATTGCTTTTCTGCGATTGGCTGAACCCTTTTTACGCTTAGAAACTTTGCCCTGTAGCTTTTTGAGCTTGCGTTCCGACTTTCTAAGGTATCGGGGATTCTCAACTGTTTGACCATCGGAATCAGTATAGAAATGGTTTAATCCCACATCTAAGCCGAGTGTTTTGCGACTAGGCTCTACCGACTCCCTACGGTCAACATCAATACAAAACTGAGCATAGTAACCATCAGAACGGCGAACCAATCTGACTCGTTTTATCTGCTCAATCTGGTAAGAGTTTAGATCGCGAGAACCAATTAATTTCAACCTGCCAATTTTGAAACCATCAGTCAAGGTCAAGTATTTCCGATCTTCAGAAAGTTTCCATCCAGCCTGTTTGTACTCAACTGAACTGCCTCGTTTCTTAAATTTAGGGAATCCTTTCTTTCCTGACACTTTCTTTTTACAGTTGTCATAGAACCTAGAAATAGCTGACCACGACCTTTCTGAGCTTGATTGCCTTGCTTGAGAGCCTAACTTCTTAGCGAAGTCAAACTCTTTTGCTAATACAGCCATTTGCTTATTGAGATCATAGCCATCCACTTTTTCGTTATCCATCCAGTACCGCAAAGCTTTGTTACGACAAAACAGAGCAGTACGAATCGCCTCATCTATGAGTACGTACTGCTCTGTTTTACCTTTTAACTTTGCTTCGAGAACAATCATGGCTAACTTGAATTCTTATATAACTTATTCTAAAATAAAATTAGTTATGGTGGTTGTTAAATTAGAATATAAAGCCGTCCTAGAAGGACGGGTTTTTAAACCCAATTTTCCGATAATTTCAACTATGCTGGGCAAGCTACTCGATCACCGCTATCGCATTATTAAAGAATTAGCAGAAGGAGGTTTTTCACAAACTTATCTTGCTGAAGATACCCGTTTGCCCAAAAATCCCCAATGTGTGGTTAAGCATCTTAACCCCACTATTGACGATCCCGTTTTTACCCAGAAGGCTCTAGAACTATTCAAAGCCGAAGCTGAAACTTTGCAAGAATTGGGGAAACACGATCTGATTCCGCAACTTTACGCATATTTTCAAGAGAATAAAGAATTCTATCTCGTTCAAGAATTTATTGCGGGACATCCTCTCAGCACCGAAATGTCTCCCGGTAGTCAAATGGCGGAGGCGCGAGTTGCTCAGATCATCAAAGAAGTTTTAGAAATCCTGCAATTTGTCCATAAATATAATGTTATTCATCGTGACATCAAGCCGAGCAATTTAATTCGCCGACATAGTGATGGCAAACTGGTTCTAATCGATTTTGGCACGGTCAAGCAAGTGCAAATGGAAGTTGCTAGCGCCCATCATAAAGCAAGGGTGACATTACCAATTGGCACACCCGGCTATATGTCCGATGAGCAAGAACGCGGTCAATCCGTATCGAATAGTGATATTTATTCTTTGGGAATGCTTGCCCTGCAAGCTCTCACAGGTAAACATCCCAGTCAATTTCCGAGGGATCGTGACAATGAAATTAACTGGCGTAACTATGCCAAAGTTGGGCGGGAATTTACCGCAGTTTTAGATCTGATGACGCGCTGCGATCCTCGCGATCGCTATCAGACGGTTGATGAAGTATTAAGGGATATGGCAAGGTTGCCAAAATTAAGTACAAATTCTCCCAGAATTATTGATGATCGGGAGATTAAGCCAAATCCTCTATCAAATTTCCTGTTAAATCCTCTCTTATTACCATCGGCGATCGCCTCATTAATATTAGCTGGCGGAATTTTTGGTACAGGATGGAACCCTTTTAAAACTGATATTTTGCCCAGTAATACCACTGTCTCCACACCCGTACTTTCTCCCACACCTCAGCCATCAGCGACACCTACTTCCGAGCGCCAAGCTAGTTATGAGCAACTGACTATCTATCTTAAAGAAAAAAACTGGAAAGCTGCGGATAATGAAACTTATCTACTACTGCTCAAAGCCGCAGGCCGCCAATCTTATGCTGATGGCACATTTCATCCTGATGAATTTAATCGCATTACTTGTGCGGATTTGGTTTTAATTGATCAGCTATGGACACAAGCTAGTAACAGTAAGCAGGGATTGACGGCTCAAAAAAAGATTTATGAAGATTATGGCAAAGACATCCGCAAAACCTACGAAAATATTGGTTGGATTAGTCCATCTGGTGAACTAGCGATCGATACGGCATACAACCATCAAACTTCCCGTTGGGAATATATCGAAGGTCGTCAACCCAATTTCAAGTCTCCGCCCGTTGGTCATCTACCATTTTTGCTCCGCGATCCCAATAAAAATTTAGAACGCATGGTTACTTTCTACCGATGCTCATCCTAAATTTTGAGCGAGCATCTTGGCACTGGTTCCGCTCGATTAGATAAATGGCTGTAAATACTTGATACGCGAGGATTATAGCCATTTCGCAGGTAAACCCTTAAGCTCCTTGCCCTAAGGATGTTTTATCGATTTTTCCTATCCAACGGAACCAGCGCCCGATCTCCAAGAAAAACTAACAGCCCTACCTCCCCGTCAAGACTTATAATAGTAGGCGCACTTAGTCAGAATTGCCTAAATCACACGAGGCGATCGCACTCTAAGCAACGCAAGGAAAATTTGAGTGATCCATAACCGAAACCTCAGAACTTAGTTTTTGCTGTAACAGTCTAAAATATTCCTATCATGGGATTCAAAGGCTTATAAATTTTCCGTGATTTGAAATAGAGAAATAAAAAAATGAAAGGCAAAGAGTTTTATGTAGTTATTGAGCGTGATGAAGATGGAATTTATATTGGGGAAGTTCCGCAACTTCGGGCTTGCTATAGTCAAGGCGAAACTATCGATCAATTAATGCTCAATATGCGTGAAGTTATCGAGATGTGTCTTGAGGAGTTAGTAGAAGAGACTTTCACTGATTTTATTGGTGTGCAGAGTCTGGTGGTCTGATGGCTAAGTTACCAGATGCAACGAGCAAAGAATTAATAGCAGCTTTGGAAAAAATCGGCTTTCAGATTATGCGGCAAAAGGGTATTCATGTTCGTGTGAAACATAATGATGGTAGGATTGTTACAATTCCAGTTCACTCAGGCAAAACACTTGGCAAGGGTTTGCTACTAAAGATTCTGCGTGATGCTGATTTGACAAAAGAGCAGTTAATAGATTTATTGGGGTAATGACACAAAGTAAAACTTGCTTCGCGTAAATGGTTATTGCAATCAAAAATTAAATCGATTCAAAAATCAACTCTATCCAATTTCCCAAATCAAAAAAATAGTAAAAATTATTCATATTAAATAAGAGGCAGTTAAAAATAGTGGAAGATACAGGAATTATTGCAATCTTAAATAGAATCAAAAAAAGTATCGAATTATATAATTGCAAAACAACAAAATGGTTAAATATAGTCCAAATGAATATTGCACTTGATATATATAAGCAACATAATTTTGCTCTAGAAAAACTAATTGCAAAATATTCTGAACAATTTGAATGTTTTAACAAATTTACTTCCGCTTCAACCTTCGATGTTTTAATTCATTCGGTTCAATTGCCGATTATACAGAATAATGTTGAATGCTATCTTGACATTCTATCTAGTATTCCAACAGAGAATGCTAGTGTAACTAAAGAGGGAATATTTTTTCCATGTCAAAGTTTTGATGCACTGATGCTTGTACATAGAATTTTATCTGAAGCAAAACAAAGTATCACACTTATTGATGGGTATATAGATGAAAATATACTTGCTTTGCTAAGCCGTAAACAGTCTGGAGTTAACGTAAAAATCTTAGCTTATGCGAAAAATGGGGTTCCTAGCAATTTTAAACCATTAACTGAAAGTTTTAATTCACAGTATGGCGATCTTTCCATTCACCTGTCAGATCACCAGTTAGATAAATTCCATGATCGCTTCTTATTTATAGATGAAATTGATTTTTATCATTTTGGAGCTTCAATTAAAGATGCTGCAAAAAAAAGCGCATTTATGTTTTCTCGCATCGAAGAAGAATTAATAATTGACAGCTTAAAAAGTAAATTTACTGAATATTGGGATAAGTCTACAGTTTTTATTTAGATAATCGGTGAAATATTTTATTTTTAACGCTATTGATTCTTTTTTGTCTATCAAAATACCTCAATAACAAATATAATTATCATAGATATGGAAGTCAAAATACAATACATCAGTGAAATTAATGCCCAAAGGTATAAAAACCTTAACTTGGATCAAGGTCTTAAGCTTAGTGAAGGGTTGAATATCTTCATAGGTTCAAATGGATCTGGCAAAAGTAACTTTATAGCCTTACTCAAATTCTTAAAAGATAGTATCTCAGACAATACTTCATCAGAAAAAAATGGTGCTACAGATTTCATCAAAGCATTAGCAGATCTAGGAGAATCTAGAATGCTAAATGTGAGATGTCCACCCCCTGAAAAAGTTAATCTGACATATTCCTTTTTTGTCGAAAATATCATCAACAATGAATTAAATCTTCATCTTTCAATTCTTTGTTTAGACAAAAAATACCCACAGATTGTTGAAGAATATTTATCAGAATTTAGCGAACATCATGACAAACCCTTTTACTTTTACAGATTCCCCCATCATCAATCTAGTGGATATGGAGCTATTTTTGACACTGAAGATATTTCGCGATATACAGCAGTAAACGAAATTCCAAACGATGAAATCGGTTTATCAATTATTCCAAAATTACTAGAGCAAGTAGAAGTTATTCCAGAAGCAAAAATTATATATTACGTTCGCCGCCAAATTATTAACTTGGTGTCTAATTGGAGATTTTATAGCGCTAATAATATGAATCTTAAAGAGATTCGTAACGCCGAACCAGAAATTGGATCTCCTGAGAAATATCTCAACCCTGACTGTGAAAACCTCGCCCTAGTCCTAGATAACCTCATCCAAGAAAGCATCGACTTTGAAGAACAAATCAACGTCATCATGCGCGATATCGTGCCACAAACAAAACGTATTCGCCCCATCAGAACAGGCAGAACCAGAATTAGCATTGAATGGCATTTAAAAGATGCCAAACGTCCCCTATTCCTTGATGAAATGTCTGACGGCACAGTGAGAATGTTGTGTTGGGCAATTATTCTCAACTCCCCTAACTTACCATCACTAATCGTCATTGACGAACCAGAAGTCGGCTTACATGTTCAATGGCTAAGTTATCTAGCCGAATGGATTAAAAACGCTGCCACCAAAACCCAGATTATCATTACCACCCATAGCCCCGACCTCCTCGACAAATTCACAGACTGCCTCGAAAACGTTCATGTATTTGAAGCCTCAAATCCAGAAAAAACTCTATTTCATGTCAAAACTCTATCCAGAGAACGTCTTCAAACTCACCTAGATGAAGGTTGGGAACTTGGTGATTTATATAGAGTTGGAGATCCCGAAGTTGGAGGCTGGGCGCTATGATTGTATGGGTATTTGCAGGAGGTGGGGAATCGGAAATATCGGGACTGAAGCCGTTTTTGGACAAGTCATTCCCAAAATGTGAATTTAAATTATGCACACCAATTAGAAATAAGCCCGCACCTAAATTTAGGCGAGAAGCCCCATCCCAAGGCTATACGGGTAGATCATTACTTGACCAAATCAAAGCACAGTTACACATAAAATTGGATTTAAAGGATACTTGTGACCTCATCGTAATTTTTGATGATCTTGACTATCCATTAACTAAAACCCAAGAGCTAAACTTTGCCGATCAGAAACGTCAAACTTTTGAAGACTTTCTCAAACAAATCTGGGGAAAGTATCCAGAACGACCACCAATTAACCATATCATCGGATTCGCGAAACCTGAATTAGAGTCTTGGGTGATTGCTGATTGGGAACAAACAGTTGGGAAAGCTCCAGAATTTCGAGAAAGAAGCAAATCTATGCAGCACTGGTTAGCAACTGAGCGCAAAGTTTCATTTAGTTCACCAGAAAATTTTGGGTTGGATTCAAACTTTGAGAAAAGCTATCACAAAAAACTATCTGATGCGATTATCGAAGCCTCAGAAAAGCAGGAAGGAACAAGATATTCTAAGGAATGAAAAATAAATAAGCTATGCAAAATAGGAAAAACAAACTATGCAAATCAGACTAGGCTCGATTAGGGCAGTGTTCTTTATTGAAAACAAATGCATAAGTTAATTATTTTTCATTCCTAAACAAATTCATACTGCTCGTTTTATTAGAAATCTGGATTCTGCGATCGCGCAGCAAAAATGTCCAGAGTTTCGCAAGTTTTTTATTAGTTTGACGCAGCTTACCCAAGAATCCAAAAGCTAACTTTTATCCAACAATAGAATTTTTCACCGACTCCAACTCAGCGATCGCCAAGCCAGTAACCTCACAAATCGTGCGATCGTCCATCATCAAACCCAACATCTTTTTAGCTATTTCAACCTTTTGCTGCTGCATCCCTTGCTGTGTACCTTCTCGCAAACCTTGCTGTGTACCTTCCCGCAAGCCTTCTTGCAAACCTTGTTTCAAAGCCTTAGAGACAGCCCCAGTAATAGCACCGCGCTGATCTTGTATAAAAAATTCACTTTTTTCCTGATCGTCCAATTCTTCGAGCGTCAGATTTGCCTGATTTGCAATGTAAAAAGCTTTTTTCATTTCAGGAATATTATCCATCTCGGTAGGAATATCCGTCATGCCTCTAGCATTGTTCAAGAAGAATAACCATTTATCGATAATATTTTCCAATTCCGATAACTGCTTCTTAAACTTCGGCAATTCCACGAATATCAATTCGATATCATAAATTGGATAATCAATCAAAAAATTTTTCTCTTTCAAGACAAATCGAGAAGTAACGTTACTCAATTCTGAAAACATCACAAAGTCTGTAATTGTTAGCGCAATCACAGGATTAAGAAGGTTATAAGCTTGTCCAGATTTAAGCTGAGTAGAATAGGATTTAGCCGCATTATATAAAATTCTTTTTTCAAATCCTTCCACATTCAGGACTTGCATTTCGATAATCACAGTGTGCTGCTCGCCCGATTCTGCATCAATGATTTTTGCTTTGATATCTAGATAAGTATCCTTAATCCCTCGAATTCTCGGTGCAAGATAGGGATTCAGAATTTCTAAATCTTGAATAACAGGATGGTCTTCATAGATTAAAGCATTCAAAAAACTAATCAGGATATCCTTGCTATCTTCGGAACCGAAGATTTTTTTGAACGCAAAGTCGATTTTTGGGTTAATGAATATCATAAACAGATTAGAGCTTAGCCAACTAATCTAGATTATATTCTGAATTCATCGGGAAGCGATCGCAATGCAAAAACTAAAAACTAACAGCCCTACATCCCCGTCAAGACTTATAATAGTAGGCGCACTTAGTCAGAATTGCCTAAATCACACGAGGCGATCGCATCTCTGAGCAATGTAAGAAAAATTTGATAGATCTATGCTAGGAAAGCCAACAACAAACAAGCCACTATTTTCACAGCATTATCTGGAACACCGCATCCAAGAATGTTTGGAATGGCAAATTGAGATAGTGACTAACTTTGAGTCTTTGCAAAAGCTCTATCTATCAAAAAAAGACTTATTACCAAAACTGAGTGAAGCCCAAACTGAGGAAGTATTTATAAAACCTGTGTTGGAGCTTTTGGGATTTAGCAATATTCCACAAGTCACAACTCATGGCAAAGGTAGAGCCGAACGTCCTGATTATGCATTGTTCACGAGTGAAAGCGATCGCGATGTGGCTTATCCATTACAAAATCAGGAGCAAGCTTTTTATACGCGAGTCAGTGCGATCGCCGAAGCAAAATATTGGGAGCGATCGCTGAGCAAAGTATCAGCAAACGATCAGCGCGATATTTTTAAGAATGCCAATCCATCGTTTCAGATTACTAATTATTTAGTTGGCACTGGCGTTGATTGGGGGATTTTGACCAATGGGCGGGAATGGCGACTCTATTATCGTTTGGCTTCTTCGACAGCGACAGAATTTTATCAAATTGATTTAGTAGATTTATTAGAGTCAGATCGTGAAGAGAGATTAGAAGATTTTAAATATTTTTGGTTGTTTTTCTGCCGCGATAGTTTTATCAAAGATCCACAGGGGCGTAATTTTTTAGAGCGTGTGCGGGAAGGAAGTAATATCTATGCGAAGCGTGTAGGTGAAGAGCTAAAGGCTCTTGTATTTGAGCAAATATTTCCCAATATCGCGGGTGGATTTGCCGTCAATTGCCATCGATTTAAGGAGAAAGCAACATCTGAACAGATCTACGAAGCAACATTATCATTTCTTTATAAGATTCTATTCTTGTTGTATGCCGAAGCCCGAAATTTATTACCTATCAATGGTAAATATCGAAGCTATAGTTTGCTGGAAATGTCTCAACAAGTTGCAGTGGATATAGAAAAAAAATTGCCATTTGCTCAAACAGGAACAGCGCTTTATGATCGCCTATTAAGTACATTTCAAATTATTGATCGTGGTGATGCGGGGCTAGAAGTACCGCGCTATAACGGTGGCTTGTTTCATTTTGAGTTGTTTGAAACTGATGATCAAGATGAATATCCTGCCAATTATTTTTTGTCAAAATTTAAACTTGCAGATGCAGTCTTAGCTCCTGCTTTAGATAAATTAGCAAGATTTGAAGGGCTACCTATTGACTACAGCTTTTTAGGAGTGCGTCAACTTGGTTCTATCTATGAAGGACTATTGGAATATCGCGTAGTTATTGGGAATCATGAAAAGGGAGAGGTATATTTAGAAAATGACAAAGGCGATCGCAAATCCACAGGTTCCTATTACACACCTGATTACATTGTCAAGTATATCGTTAGCAATACTTTGAAGCCAATTTTAGAAAAGCGATCGCAAAGATTTGCGGAACTGATGGCAGAGATTTATAAATTGCAAAAACAATTAACAGATAAACGTTTAGGAGTGCAAAGTCGTAATGGATTACAGAAAGATTTGCAACGTTTAAACCGTGAAGCCCAAAAAACATTACTTGATATCAAAGTATGCGATCCATCAATGGGCAGTGGTCATTTTTTGGTCGAAGCAGTGGATTATTTGACCGATGAATTGATTCTAATTCTCAATCAATATCAAGAGCATAATCCAATTCTGGAAATGCTCAATGAAACTCGTCAAAGTATTTTAGATAATCTTGCTAAACAGGGAATTAAAATAAGTAGCGATCGCCTAGAACCAACTCAACTTTTGCAAAGAGTTGTCATGAAGCGCTGTGTTTATGGCGTAGATTTAAACTCGATGGCTGTGGAATTAGCAAAAGTAAGTTTATGGTTACATTCCTTCACCGTTGGCGCTCCCCTCAGCTTTTTAGATCACCATTTGCGCTGTGGTAACTCTTTAATTGGTACAACCGTTAAAGAAGCCGAAGCCAGTATGATACAAGAATCAACAGGACAGTTCACTTTATTAACGGGTCCCTTTGTCGGTTTACTAAGGGCGGCTGAAATTATGCGTGGTGTAAGTATTCTTAGCGATGCTACTTTTGCCGAACTCGAACAGAGTGAAAAACTATTCAAACAATTTGACAAAGCTGCGAAGCCTTACAAACGTTTATTAGATATCTATGTATCGAAATTTTTTGGCTTAAAACGTGCCGATCATTTCTTGCGTGTATTTGGTACAAATGCTATTGCTGCCGATCCGACAAAAATGAATAAAGCTGATGCCAAAGTCTATAAAGATTCCCAAAAACTCAGCGATGAAAAACATTTCTTCCATTGGGATCTCGAATTTCCTGAAGTATTTATCGACTTAGATACTTCTAATTGGGATGAAAACAGTGGCTTTGATGCTGTAATTGGTAATCCTCCTTGGGGCGGTGAATTTTCGATTCAAGAAAAGGATTTTCTACAAGCACATCAAAAAGTAGAAAACTCGTCTAATATTGACTCCTATTCCGTATTCACAAAGGCGGCAGTTAAAAAAACAAAGTTAAATGGATTCTGTGGTTATATTATTCCAGATACACTTTTACGTAAAGATGACCTAGAGTTTTTAAGAAGTTTTTTGTTCGCAGAAACAGAATTAATTGAACTTATTGAGACTGGTCCAATGTTTAGAGAAGTTAGAGATACTTGGTGTTTAATACTTCTAATTGCTCATAAGCAACCATCAACATTTCATCGTATTAAACACAAACAAATTAACCGCTTTATTGTTTCTGCGGAAGAAAGGTTGCAAACTTTTGGTAAAGGTGAGTGGTCAAGAGAATCGAAAACTGCTCAAATTTATTGGCAAACTCAACCCCATTTAGTAATTGGATATTTATCTTCTCAAAGAGAGCAGCAGATCATAAGACATATAGCTCAAAAGTCCATTTTTCTTATCGAACACTCTTTAGGCTTCATAATTTCCAGAGGGGAAGAAGGTAGTAAATTGAATTTAAAACAAGATAATAGCAGTGATTTTCGGATGATAGTTCCCGAAAATGTAGAAAGATATTGTGTTGATGACGGAATTCAAATTGCTGAAAGTACTCTTACGTCTAATAAAGTTAATAATTTTTATCGCAATCCAAAGATTTGGATAATCCGTATTCAGAAAATGCGTTGGATTCAACGAATAGTATCGGCATTTGATGAGAGGAATATTTCAGCAGGTATGAAGACACTGCAAATAGTTATATCTTCATCAAATAATAGAGATAACTTATTGTTTTTATCAACACTACTTAGTTCTAAATTAATTAATTTCTGGTGTTCTAATTATTTAGTCGATGATATGAATCAGTCATATCTTGAAAAAATTCCCGTTCGTAAAATTGAATTTACTACATCAAATAGTCGCCGTCAGGATTCATTACAAAATGCGATCGCACTTTATACACAATATCAAAGCGATCGCCGTATCGAACCTGTATTAAATCAAGTCAATCACCACCTCAGCCAACAACCCGAAGAAGCGGATGTAATTCATGATTTTCTAGCATATCTAGCTGAACAGATGATTGAGCTTAATAAACAAAAGCAATCTGAAGCTAAAGGATTCTTCGTATGGTTAGAGCGATTTATCGGTTGTGAGATTGACGCGATTGTCAATAAATCTAAAATCCAGAATTACATCGGTGACTATTACAAAGATGAGCCGAATCTGAGTTTTGAGGATCTTATAGAAATTTTGAAGAAGAATAAAAAGAAAATCAAGATCGATCCTGTAGCGCGAAAAGAACAACAGTCTTTAGAAAAAGAATATCAGGATAGTCTAAATACACTATTGCCAATCAAGCAGCAACTCCAGCAATGCGACCAGTTAATTGATGCGATCGTATATCGACTTTATGGATTGACTGACGATGAAATCGCGATCGTTGAAGGAAAACAGCCTTGATTAACGCCCCTTGCAACCCCGTCAAGACTTATAATAGTAAAGACACTTAGTAAGAATTGCCTAAATCACACGGGGCGATCGCTGACGAGCAATGCAAGGAGAATCTGAGTAACGTATGACTGAAATCTTAGAAGATCGGATTATTCCAACAGACCTGCGCGGCGAAATGTCGCGATCGCTACTTCAAGTTGATACAATAAGAATCTATGAGAAGAAATCATGAGTCTGGCTAAGCAAACAAGCGAAGAAGAAATCAAGATCCTAGAACCGAAAGGGATTACAAGGATTTCTGTTTCGGGATATAAATCGCTTGCAGAAGAGTGCAGCATTGAAATAGCTCCATTAACGATTCTGTCTGGAGCAAATAGTTCTGGTAAGTCCAGCATCATGCAGCCATTATTGCTAATGAAACAAACTTTAGAATCTACTTATGATGCAGGTTCTTTGAAGTTAAATGGCGCAAATGTTCGATTAACTTCAACAGAGCAAATATTTACAAAAAATATCGATAAGTCATCACATCTAACAAATAGTTTTACTGTTTCGGTAGGTTTAGATGAAGAAATAATTCTCAAAAATACTTTCAAAAAAGAAAATAAAGTCAAAGGAATAAAAGTTTTTTCTTCAATGTATAAGTACAAAGATTTTGCTATGATATTAGAGATAGACATGAATCATGAAAATATATTGAATGGTTTCTCTGAAAGCCTTCAAAGACTTTATCAGATATTAAACAAAAGAAATCATATAGAAATACTTAGTAATAACGTTAAGACTGCTTATAAAATACAAAATGGTCAGGATTTAAGCGGAGAGAAACTCAGAGAAGGTATTGATATATTCACAGATGAATTAAGCCAACTTACAGAAAATCTATACAAATTTGAGGCTGCAAGCCATAGATGTTTTTTGTATATTTATGCTCTTTTCATGTCTCCTGACTTCTTGCTTACGTCATCAAATTTATCTGATGGAATGGGTATTACTAACTTGTTTAGATTTTTTGGACATAGTGGAGTATGTAGTATTATAGATGAACGAATTCGTCAATTAATACATGTTCCAGGCTTAAGGGGGAATCCAGCACGGACATATCCTGTTAGCTCTGTAGGTCGGGAATTTACTGGCACATTTGAAAATTACGTTGCTAATATTATTCATGATTGGAAAATCAATAAAGATAAACGGCTAAAACAACTTGGTTACGCACTACAAACATTAGGGTTAACTTGGAAAATTGATACAAATCAAATTGACGATACACAAATTGAAGTGAGGGTTGGTAGAGCGGCAAGTAAAGGTAATAGCAAATCTACTGACATGGTCAGTATTGCTGATGTTGGCTTTGGATTATCGCAAACGTTGCCCGTAGTTGTTGCTTTGTTAGTCGCCGAACCAGAGCAATTAGTATATCTTGAACAACCAGAAATACATTTACATCCTCGCGCTCAAGCTAATCTAGCTCAGATCCTTGTTGATGCTGCAAACCGAGGCGTAAGAGTAGTTGTAGAGACCCATAGCGAATTATTGATTAGACGAGTGCAATCCCTTGTTGCAGAAGATAAAATTGCTGCTGAAAAAGTTAAATTGCATTGGTTTAAACAAGATGATAATGGCTTTACGCAAATCACTACAGCATCGCTTGATGAAACGGGAGCATTTGGTGACTGGCCCGAAGACTTTAGCGAAATTTCTTTGCAAGAAGAAAGTCGTTACTTAGATGCGGCTGAGTCTAAGTTGATGGCAATTTAATCTATGCCGAAAAAAGCAAAAGTTTCAAAATTATTAGTTATTGATGCCTCCGTTGCCCGATCTTGTGGCGCTCCCAATGCTACTTTTCCTACATCTAAAAATTGCCGTGACTTACTTAATTCAATATTGACGATTTGCCATCGCATGGTACTCACAGGCGACATTAAAGAAGAATGGGATAAACATCAATCAATCTATGCTAAAAAATGGCGTTCTAGCATGGTAGCAAAGAGAAAAGTAGTGTATCGATTAGATATAGATTCTAATCAAGCACTCAGAGATCAACTTGATAAAGTTGCAGAAAGCGATCGCCCGCGAGAGGCTATGTGGAAAGATTGCCACCTTTTAGAAGCTGCGATCGCCACTGATGGGATTGTCATCTCTTTGGATGAAAAAGCAAGAGAGCCATTCAAAAAAGCTGCTCAAACAATTAAAGAGTTGCAAGAAATTATGTGGACTAATCCCGACAAGCCAGAGGAAGAGGTGCTTGAATGGTTATCTAATAGTGCATTAGTAGAGCAGAAAAGACAGTTAGGTAATTAATTTTAACGCCCCTTGCAACCCCGTCAAGACTTATAATAGTAGACACACTTAGTAAGAATTGCCTAAATCACACGGGGCGATCGCTGCCGAGCAATGCAAGGAGAATTTGAGTAACGTATGACTGAAATCTTAGAAGATCGGATTATTCCAACAGACCTGCGCGGCGAAATGTCGCGATCGTATCTGGAATATGCCATGAGCGTGATCGTCGGTCGCGCCCTGCCCGATGCCCGTGATGGACTCAAGCCTGTACACCGTCGCATTCTCTACGCTATGCACGAGTTAGGCATGACTGCCGATCGCCCATTTCGGAAATGCGCCCGTGTGGTCGGTGACGTAATTGGTAAATATCACCCCCACGGTGACACGGCTGTATATGAAGCACTGGTGCGGATGGCGCAGGACTTTTCGATGCGCGATCGCATGGTCGATGGTCACGGTAACTTCGGATCGGTCGATAATGATCCCGCCGCCGCGATGCGATATACCGAATGTCGGTTGACTCGTATTTCGCAGTTCGGACTGATTCAGGATATTGATCGCGATACAGTTAACTTTGGCGACAACTATGACAGCTCACAACAGGAGCCTTTAGTATTACCTGCGCGGGTTCCCCAGTTATTGCTAAATGGTTCGTCAGGAATTGCGGTGGGGATGGCGACAAATATTCCGCCGCACAATTTGGGTGAATTGGTGGATGGACTGATTGCGTTGATTGCCGATCCAATGCTGACTGATTTGGAATTGATGCATTATATTCCTGGCCCTGACTTCCCGACAGGAGCCTTGATTTTGGGGACAGATGGTATTCGCGAAACCTATATGACTGGGCGCGGCTCAGTGACGATGCGATCGGTGGCTAGTTTTGAGACGATAACTGCTCCTGGGCGACAAGATCGCGAAGCGATTATCATCACGGAAATGCCTTACCAAACTAATAAGGCGGCGCTGATCGAAAGAATGGCGGAAATGGTCAATGAGAAAAAGCTTGATGGTATTTCTGATATTCGTGACGAAAGCGATCGCGATGGTATGCGTCTAGTCATTGAACTGAAGCGTGATGCTTATCCGAAAGTCGTACTGAATAATCTTTACAAATCCACACCTCTGCAATCGAACTTCAGTTGCAATATGTTGGCGCTGGTAAATAGCGAACCAGTGACACTAACATTACGTCATGCATTGCAAGTGTTCCTCGACTTCCGTTATGAAGTAATTACGCGCCGTACTCAGTACGAATTGCGTAAAGCCGAAGAACGGGATCATCTGTTACAAGGTTTATTGATTGCCTTAAATCATCTGGATGCAGTGATTGCGCTGATTCGTAGCGCTGATGATAGCGCTTCGGCGAAGTTGGGATTGATTGAGAGCTATGGATTATCGGAAGCGCAAGCAGATGCGATTTTGGCAATGCAATTGCGCCGACTCACTGCTCAAGATGCTGACAAAATCCACGATGAACATGATCAATTAGTTGCCAAGATTGCCGATCTGCAACATATTCTTGCCAATCGCGATCGCATTCTCACGATTACTCGCGAAGAACTGGAAGCAGTCAAGGTTGATTTTGCGACACCGCGCCGATCGCGCATTCTGCCCAATGAAGGCGATATTGATACGGCGGATCTGATTGCTAATCGCGAAACGATTGTGATGGTGACGCAGCAAGGTTATGTGAAGCGGATGCCTGTAGATACTTTCACGGCGCAACATCGGGCGACACGCGGTAAAGCTAGCGCTAACGTGAAAGATGATGATGCGATCGCGCATTTCTTTGCTTGTCGTAGTCATGACAAAGTTTTGTTCTTTACCGATCGCGGTAAGGTCTATGGAGTCAAGGCTTACGAAATTCCTGAATCGGGTCGTGCTGCTCGTGGCACAGCCGTTGTGCAGCTATTACCGATCGCAAACAACGAAAAAATCACTACGGTATTACCAATCAGCGAGTTTTCTGAAGATGAGTATTTGGTCATGCTCACGGCTGGCGGCTATATCAAAAAAACTAAGTTACCTGCTTTCGCGAATATTCGTTCTAATGGATTAATTGCGATCGCCTTAGAAGAAGGTGATTTACTGCGTTGGGTGCGTCGTGCTAGAGCCGATAACACGATTATTGTCGGTTCACGTCAAGGGATGTCAATCCGCTTCCGTACTGACCATGAGCAGTTGCGCCCGATGGGACGTGATACTCGCGGCGTGCGATCGATGCGCCTGACTGGCGATGATTTGATCGTGAGTATGGATATTCTCCCTGCTGGTTTGGCGGAAATCGAGGAAGTTGAAGGTACGGAGGAAGAGATCGATCTTACTGTAACTGTAAATGAAGCAGTAAATGAAGATGAGAATCTGGAAACTGACCCTGAAGCTAGCTCTGAAACTGGTTCTGAGATTGTAAATGAGAAGATGCAAGGTCCTTGGGTTTTGGTCGTAACTAGAGGCGGCTATGGTAAGCGCGTTCCTGTCAGCCAGTTCCGTATTCAAAAACGAGCAGGTAAAGGCTTGCGCGTGACTAAGTTTAAATCTGGTCAAGATCAACTCGCTTCGCTCTGTTTAGTTGATGAACAGAATGAATTAATGATTGTCACTAGTCGCGGCATCGTCATGCGTCAATCGACTGATGCGATCGCCTGTCAATCTCGTACTGCTAGAGGTGTGCGACTGCAAAAGCTTGATTCTTCTGATGCGATCGTTGGTGCAACTCTAGTTCCACCTGCTTTGGAAGAAGAGATTGAAGAAACGGATATCCAAAGTATGGAAGTATCTGTAGAGTCTGTGGAGTCTGTAGAAATGGATATCCAAAGTATGGAAGTATCTGTGGAGTCTGCTGTAGAAGAAGTGGAAGAAGAGACGGCTGAAGAATAAACTTTAGCGGCTTAATTTTATTCTTTCAGGCATTAATCAAAAAGGTTCAACGGGCTGTCCATTGAACCTTTTTGATCAACTGATGCTACATCGTCTATCACCCACCAGCCAATTTTTTAAGCGCTGCAATAAATTCAACTAAAACAGCAGGAGTCCCGCGCTCTATCTGTACCCAGATGAGCGACGGGAGGAATGCGCGTGAGCAAGCGATTGCACCGCATCTAGAATCGACAATCGCAGATATTGACAAGAGATGCGGTGTATGAGTTTGCGAACAAATCTTTGTTATTTGGTAAAGTTTCACATATTGATGTATAATTGAGCTATGAAACAAGTCCTGACAGTATCTTGTAAGATTCAAGTATCGCCTGAGCAATCCATCAAAATTGATGCAACTCTTCAGTCGTTTGCTTCTGCTTGCGAATACGTGAATCAGACTGTGCCACCAACTCTGACAAATGAGTTGGCGATGCAATCCTTGATTTATTACGATGTCAGGGATAGGTTCGGCTTGTCTGCTCAGTTGGCTATTCATGCGATTAGACGGGTTTCTGGTAACAGGAAGACGGCTAAGAAAGATGGTAAGCCAGTTAAGAACTTTGCCCCAACTAGCGTCACTTACGATCCTCGTATTTTTTCTTTTAGAGAGAAAGACTGGACTGTAAGCTTGACTACTACTAGCGGTAGAGAGCGAT
>JBDNJN010000264.1:0-2553 GCA_041687725.1 Pseudanabaena sp. | reverse complement strand
TGAAACTGGTGCAGTGAGTCCAAAAGACGATGACCTGTATCTTCGGACGTAAAGCTCAAAGTACGAGTCTCCTGTAAAAGAGCTTTCTTCGGGAAGCCCGCGCTCTAACTGTACTCAGTTGAGCGTCGGGAGGATGTCACAGCAGTATGTAATGTCGGCTGAGAATCTAGCTCGATCAAAGTCGGTAGAACCGATCAAACTTTTAGAAATAGACTACCAGTTCCATCTTCTGATCGCCGAAAGCTCTGGAAATAAATGGTTGGTTTCTTTCCTAGAGCAATTGTTTGACAAGATGTTTCTGCTGCGCTTGCGAACGACTAATCACGATCCTAAAGTCCTAGAAATTCGCCAAGAGCATCGCCAAATTTACGAAGCGATCGCGCAAAGAGATGCCCAAGCCGCTAAGGATGTGATTTGCAAACATCTCACCAACAGTAAAGCAAGAGTTGTGAGAGCCGTTGAAATTTTGCAAACAGTTAAATAAATACAGCGCTTTGCGCTGCCATAAAACCCAGATAATTTTTTGAAAGTGCCGCGAAGCGGCACTTTCAAAAAATTATCTGGATTACTCAAACCCTCAATAGGCTGTAACTTTAAACTAACAAACAATCATGACTGAACAAACAACAAATCTCACCAAAAAAGTATTTATCTGTGGTTCGGCACTTAAAGGGCAACCCGACCATCAAAACTTGCAGTCGGCTACTTTTATCAAGCCAGCCAAAACTCAACCTTTATATCGCCTTCATGCGGCTGAAAATGGTTGGCATCCCGCCATCTTTGCTGTAAAAACGGGGGGGATTAGCATTCCAGGGGAAGTGTATGAACTCACGATCGCGCAGTACGAATATCTACTAGCCAACGAGCCACCGCATATGTATCCAGATGATGTGATTTTAGAAAATGGCGAAACTTTGACGGCGATGCTTTATCCTCGTGAACTTGTGGAAAAGCATCAGTGGTTAGATATCTCAGACTTGGGCGGTTGGGCAGTTTATCAGGCAAGCCTCAAGTAAAAACCAAAAATAGGAGACGGCGCAGAGCGCCGTCTCCTATTTTTGGTTTTGGGATACGATCGCGTCTCTAGCGAAGCTGCGATGATAAACAGTTAAAATGTAATCACAAAAGCTTTTAGCGCCAAGCACATAAATAAATTTAATAAATTTAGGACAGACATATCATGAGAGGCGGTATCCGCATCGGCAGCATTTCAGGGCTTCCCCTATACATTGATTCATCGTGGTTTCTCGTTCTCGGCTTTCTTGCTGTTTTTATGAGTGCGGCCTATAACGATTTATCGCCATCTTTTTCCCTAGTCTATGGTGCGATCACGTCGATTTTATTCTTTTTATCGATCGCTTTAAATAAAATTGCCCATGCCCTCATGTCCAAGGCGCGAGGCGTAGAAATTAACGCAATTAATATTCAGTTTATGGGTGGGGCAAATACGGTCGAACGAGAATCTAAAGATCCATTTTCTGTATCTAGTATTGCGATTTCGGGACCTTTAATGAGTTTGCTCTTGAGTGCGATCGGATTTACCGCAGTTTGGCTGATCGCGGGAGATGTCATTGTTTCTAATAATCCCCAAACTCTAAAAATACTACCTAAAAGTATTGGTGATATTCGCACTATTTGGACAATAGTTGCCCTAAATTTTGCCCAAATCAATCTAATTTTCGGTATGTTTAGCCTCATTCCTGCGTTACCTTTTGAAGGTGGTCATATTCTCAAAGCGGCGATTTGGAAACTGACAGGCGATCGCTTTACTGGTATTCGATTTGCGGCGCGATCGGGGCAGGGCTTTGGAATCTTAACAATGATTTTTGGGGGATTAATATTAACTAGCAGTTTTAGTGGCATCTTTTTAATCTTTTTAGGTTGGTTCCTATTTGGGAATGCAGGTGGCTATCTTTATCTCAATAATTTGCAACAGGCTCTACTTGATATTAATGCTGAGACGGCAATGACAAGGGATTTTCGCCTAGTTGATGCTGATCTCTCATTGCGTGAATTTGCTGATAAGTTTTTGCTAATGGAAGATAAAAATGCAAATCCCATTTATATCGCTTCATCAAATGGGCGCGATCGCGGTTTAATTAATTCTGAAGAAATTCGCAAGATCGATAGCCATGAATGGCAATCACAATCTTTACAAGCCCTAATCAAACCCTTTGAAGAGATTAATACCGTCGATCTCAAAGCCCAAATCTCCACAGTAATAAGTTTGCTCGAACAAAAACAATTGCGTTATGTAATTGTGCGATCGCCTGTAGGATCAGTGGCTGGAGTCATCGATCATGGCGATGTGATCAAGGCTCTAGATAGCAAGTTATCTTGGCGTATTCCTTCCGAATATATCAAACAAATCAAAGCAGATGGAAAATTCCCTGCTAACTTCCAGTTGGTTGAAATTTGGTTAGTGTCATTAATTTTTCGCCACAGATTTACGGTCATGTTTAGCATGATCCCGCTCAACGACGAGGAAAAAGACAGTTAAGCAACTAGTCTCATAAGGGAAAGCACCAATTTCATCAGATTTAGTGCGAAACT
>JBDNJN010000263.1:0-4480 GCA_041687725.1 Pseudanabaena sp. | reverse complement strand
TCACTTCCCTTCAGTTTCTCTGCTGTCTTTTTATACAGCCTTTTCGCTTCGTCTCTTACTTCAATCATTCCTATTTCCTTTCTCTCGTTTCTGCAATTATATCCTAATTAACGGATCTATTATTTCTTGGTAGACTCTTATGTCCATTTTAAAAACCAAAAGGTGGAATCCACGCTTCTATCTTCTGAGTTTTAGTGCAAAATTTCAATAGCTGTCCCGCGTTGTAACAGGGAATAAATTTCATCTATATCTTTATTCTTTAGGGATATACAGCCCAAAGTCCAATTAATTTTGCGATCGATTAGCCAGTCCTGCCCTTTCTCAACGCCATGAATACCAATTTCGCCACCAATATCATCGTTAACTTTCACTAAGCCTCTGATTTTAGCCTGTGAGAATTTGCGCCAAGAATCTGGCGTGGGATAGTCCAACAAAATAAATTTTGACCATTCTGAATGATAGTAAAGCTCTTTGACTTGAAATATTCCCTCGGGTGTGCGCTTATCGCCTTGGCGAAACTTGTCATCTTTGGGATTTGCCCCTAAAACGATCGCATAGGATTTAACTGGCTTTTTTTGATAATAAATAGTTAGTTGATATTTTGATTTCTCGATTCTGATCGCGATCGCCTTTTTGTCGAGATTCTTAAGATTAATTAAAGCGGCGATCGGCTTGTCTTTATTGAGTAATTTATTTGCCGCACTAGCTTCACAGTCACTAAAGCAGGGTAGTTGGTTAGTAAGATCGGGATTAGCGATCGCATAAATTCCCAATAAGCTTGCAAGTATTGCGAAATAGCTAAAAATTCTTAGCGATCGGCGATCGGTAAATTTTTTTGATGACATATTAGCTTTTTGATTAGGAAGGCAAGGGGAAGACAAGGGGCTTAAGCCCCTTGTTTATTTTTTGTTTTGATTTTTGTAAGTATTTTTTGGGTTGTTAGTTTGCACCAGCCTAAAAACTCTGGCGTAACGATTCCTTTAGGATAAAAAATTGTACCAATCACGATCAATACTCCAAAAATAATTAAGCGACCATCTTTGAGAAATTGTCCTAACCATACAGGCATACCATTGATACCCGCAGCACCCCGTAAAACTTCAGGCAAAGCCGTTAACAAAATTCCGCCAACTACGGGCCCCCAAAAAGTGCGCGAACCGCCAATTAAGACAAAAGCTAAAAAGATAATACTGGCATCAAAAGTTCCTTGACGGGCGTTCCATGTATTCAAGAAATGGGCGCTGACGGCTCCCACCACACCCGCCAAAATTGCCGCTAAGGTAAAGGCTAAAACTTTGTAATAAGTAGGATTGATCCCCATCGAGTCGGCAGCAAGTTCATCCTCACGAATCGCAATTAAGGCGCGGCCAACCCGAATTTTTTCTAGTCGATACATAAAGCCCATGCTCAAACCCAACAATGGCAAAGCAATCCAGAGATATTCTAAAGGTGATTGGAATGGCTGCGGAATCCCAAAAATACCGACAGCACCGCCTGTAATATCCAGATTTAAAGCAACTACGCGCAAAATCTCGACAAAGGCGATCGTGGCGATCGCCAGATAAATTCCCCGTAAGCGCAATACAGGAATCCCCAAAATAATTGCTAGTATTCCCGATATCACACCCGCCGCCAACATTTCTAGCAACACCCACCAGACTGGCAAAGTCCCCGTCGTCGTGGCTAACGTCGCGGGTAAAATCTTGGTGGAGGCGATCGCCGCGATATAGCCACCCAAGGCATAAAAAGCTGGTGTCGCTAAAGACAACTGACCTGCCATCAACGGCAAATAGACAGAGATCCCCAGAATTGCCCCAAAAATTGCGGAGACAATCAAAAAGCCATAGGTGTTAAAGAATTCAGCCATTATTTAGAGTTAATTTTGGATTTGGTTGTTTTTCTGATTTATCGACAAAGAAAAAGTTTAGCTCCCTTCTTAATAAATAATCTCCTATCACCCTAATTAGCTATTATTGATTGATAAGCAGAACTACTTGAAGAGATTATTAAGATTTTTTTGTAGATATATCCGATCTCAAGCAAGAAGCATTTTACGATCGCCGCTTAGAGTTCTAGAGTTTTGGACATTAACCTAGTTAATGGACAAGTCGCAAAACATATTTTATTAAAATATCAACCCTTAACGTAAATCTTTAAAATCAAGATTTTTACGCAAGCCTCTTTCAACTATCAAATTCTAGAGAGTACAAACAGTGGACATTCAAATTGGGCGCGGTAAAACTGCACGCAGAGCCTATGGCATCGACGAAATTGCATTAGTGCCAGGGGGCAGAACCCTCGATCCCAACGTTGCCGATACATTTTGGGAAATTGGCAAGATCCGCCGCGAAATTCCCATCATTGCGAGCGCTATGGATAGCGTTGTCGATGTAGATATGGCGGTAAAACTTTCGGAATTAGGCGCACTGGGCGTACTCAACCTTGACGGCATCCAAACCCGCTATGAAGATCCCAAACCCATCTTAGAAAAAATTGCCTCTGTGGGAGTTACTGAGTTTGTCTCGCTGATGCAACAACTCTATGCTGAACCCGTAAAACCTGAACTGATCCAAAAACGTATCCGCGAAATCAAAGAAAAAGGCGGTATTGCTTGCGTAAGTAGTATTCCTGTTAATGCTTTTAAATATGGGGCGATCGCCGCCGAAGCAGGTTGTGACCTCTTCTTTTTACAATCTACTGTCGTCTCCACCACACATATCGCCGCCGAAGGACTAATTTCCCTCGATCTCGCTAAATTCTGTCAAGAAATGCCGTTTCCTGTCCTGATGGGTAACTGTGTTACCTACGATGTTACCCTTGAACTTTTAAGAGCAGGAGCCGCAGGTATCCTTGTCGGCATTGGACCTGGAGCCGCTTGCACCTCTAGAGGCGTGTTAGGCGTGGGTATTCCCCAAGCCACAGCCGTTGCTGATTGTGCCGCCGCCCGCGAAGACTTTTTTAAAGAAACTGGCAAATATATCCCAATCATTGCCGATGGCGGCTTGATTACAGGCGGCGACATTTGTAAATCGATCGCCTGTGGCGCTGATGCCGTGATGATCGGATCGCCCTTCGCGAGAGCCGAAGAAGCTCCTGGCAATGGTTTCCACTGGGGCATGGCAACACCTAGCCCTGTCTTGCCACGCGGCACAAGAATTCGGGTAGGAACGACAGGATCGCTAAAGCAGATTTTGCGCGGACCTGCAGGACTCGATGACGGTACACATAACCTCTTGGGCGCACTCAAAACCAGCATGGGAACACTAGGAGCAGCTAATCTTCGCGAAATGCAACAGGTTGAGGTGGTAATTGCACCTTCACTGCTAACCGAAGGCAAGGTTTACCAAAAAGCTCAGCAACTTGGTATGGGCAAATAAACAAATAAATAACAGTAAACAATAAGAAAGGCTCGCATTGCGAACCTTTCTTATCGCTTATTTGTTAGAAGCTTAGATTCGTGGGGGCATCGAATAGGAGATAATCAAATTTATATGCCAAAAATCTTACTAATAGAAGACAATGAGCCAAATCGCGATATGTTATTGCGAAGATTATTACGATGTGGATTTGAGGTGGTAGTTGCAGTCGATGGCGAGTCGGGAATAGCAACTGCCGAAGCGGAGCTTCCTGATTTGATCGTTATAGATATGGGTTTACCAATTTTAGACGGATGGGAAGCCACAAAAAGGCTGAGGCAAATAACTGAAACTCAAAATATTCCGATCATCGGTTGTTCTGCTCATGCAATGGTTGGCGATCGCGAAAGAGGTCTTGCCGCAGGTTGTGACGACTACGACACTAAGCCCATTAACTTTGTTCGCTTATTGGGGAAAATCGAAAACCTATTAAAAATGTATGCCAGAGCCTAGTGAATCTAACCTATTAGTTGTTGATGACGATCAAATGAATCGTGAAATTCTTTATCGCCATTTAAAGAACTTAGGATATACAAATATTACTTTGGCAGAAAGTGGACTAACTGCGTTGAGAATAGTGGCTTCACAGCCGATCGATTTAATCTTGCTCGATATGATGATGCCCGTGATGAATGGGTTAGAAGTTCTGACTCATCTGAAAAAAAATGATCAATGGCTAGGGATTCCCGTGATTATTATTTCTGCTTTAGATGACAAAACAATGATCATGGATTGTATTGAAAAGGGGGCGGAAGATTATTTGAGCAAGCCATACGATCGCGTGCTACTTAAGGCGCGGGTCAGTGCTTGTCTAGATAAAAAGATATTGCATGATCGGGCAGTATTAAACAAGCAAAAACTAGAAATTGCTTATGAACAACTTGCAGCTTCTTATCATGAACTAGAAGTCGTTAAAAATGAGTTATAGCGGTTTTCAAATGAGCATAAGCAAGGTAAAATGGAGAGAAAATGCAAACGGGAAAAGCGTATTCACAGGATTTGAGAGAACGAGTAATCGCAGTCTATCAAGAAGAAAAAAGTACGATGAAAGAAGTGGCGAAACG